>DASUGK010000147.1:0-15635 GCA_036274075.1 Steroidobacteraceae bacterium
TCGTGGTCTTCCTTCTCCGGCAGCAGGCAGCCGAGTGTCGAGGCGCCGGTGCGCAGCACGTCCATGGGATGTGTGGCCGCGGGCAGCTGTTCCAGCACCGTGCGCAGCGGGCCCGGCAGGCCGCGCAGGCTCCTGAGCTTCGCCTTGTAGTTCGTGAGCTCGGCCTGGTTGGGCAGCTTGCCGTGGATCAACAGATAGGCGATTTCCTCGAACTCGCAGGTCTCGGCGACTTCGAGGATGTCGTAGCCGCGGTAATGCAGGTCGTTGCCGCTGCGGCCGACGGTGCACAGCGCGGTGTTGCCCGCCGCGACGCCGGACAGCGCCACGGATTTCTTGGGTTTGAATCCCACGGTGGGTTCGGGTGTGCTCATTTCGTTTTCTCCTTGTGCTGGGAGAACAACGCGTCGAGCTTCTGCTCGTAGGCGTGGTAGTCGAGGTACTTGTAGAGATCCTCGCGCGTCTGCATGTCGGCCAGCACGTTCTTCTGCGTGCCGTCGCGGCGAATGGCCTGGTAGACCTTGAGCGCCGCGAGGTTCATGGCGCGGTAGGCCGAGCAGCAGTGCAGCACGATGTCGACGCCGGCCGAGCCCAGCTCGTCGCGCGTATATAAAGGTGTCTTGCCGAATTCGGTGATGTTGGCCAGCACCGGCACTTTCACCGCCTCGCGCACCTTGCGGTACATGGCGAGGTCGGTGATGGCCTCGGGGAATACCGCGTCGGCGCCGGCGTGCACGCAGGCGACCAGGCGCTCGATCATGCGGTCGAGCCCTTCGCTGGCCAGCGCATCGCTGCGCGCCATGATCACGAAGCCGGCGTCCGTGCGGGCGTCCACGCAGGCCTTGATGCGATCGACCATCTCCTCCTGCGACACGACTTCCTTGCCGGGGCGATGGCCGCAGCGCTTCGACTGCACCTGGTCTTCGATGTGGAAACCGGCCGCGCCCGCCTTGATGAACGAGCGCACGGTGCGCGCGATGTTGAAGGCGCCGCCCCAGCCGGTGTCGGCGTCGACCAGCAGTGGCAGCGAAGTCGCCTCGGTGATGCGGCGGATGTCGATCAGCACGTCGTCCATGGTGCTGATGCCTAGATCCGGCAGTCCGAGCGAGTTGGCGGCAACGCCGCCGCCGGATAGATAGAGGGCGCGAAACCCGGTGGCCTCGGCCAGTCGCGCCGCGTAGGCGTTGATGGCACCGACCACCTGCAAGGGTTTTTCCGCGGCCAGCGCCGCGCGAAATTTCGCGCCCGCGGAATGAGGCGCGGGAGTCGAAGCAGTCATGATGAGCGCAGTTTACGGCTGCGCGCCGATCTTTACGACCGTCCGGCCCACCACGGTGCCGTCCATGTGGGACTGGAACGCACCCGGCAGTTCCGCGAAGGGAATCGTGCGGCTCGCGATGCGCTGCAGGTGCCGCGGCGCGAGGTCGGTGGCGATCCGCTGCCAGACATCGAGGCGTTCGGTGCGCGGGGTGGCCGAGGAATTGATGCCCAGCAGGTTCACGCCGCGCAGGATGAAGGGCATGACCGTGGCCTTGAACTCGGCGCCGCCGGCCAGGCCGATGCTGGCGATATTCCCCCAGAAATCCACGTGCCGCGTGAGGCCCGCGAGCAGCTCGCCGCCGACATTGTCGATGGCGCCGCCGAAACGCGCCGCTTCCAGCGGCCGCGAGCCCAGCGCCAGCTCCTGGCGCAGCAGCACCTTCGAGGAGCCTAACGACTCGAGGTAACCGGCGGACTCGCGTTTGCCTGTGACGGCGATGACCTCGTAGCCGCGCGCCGCCAGCATGTCGATGGCAATGCTGCCCACGCCGCCGGTGGCGCCGGTGACGACGATAGGTCCGCGTGCGGGCGACTGGCCATTGCGTTCCATGCGATGGATCGCCAGCGCAGCGGTGAAACCCGCGGTGCCCAGGGCCATGGCCTTCCAGGTGTCGAGGCCGCGCGGCATGGGAATGACCGACTCGGCGCTGACGCGGGCGTACTCCGAGTAGCCGCCGTCGACGGTTTCCGAGAGACCGCAGCCGGTGACCAGCACCGCGTCGCCCGGCTTGTAGCGCGAGTCGGTCGAGCTCTGGACGGTGCCGGCGAGATCGATGCCGCCGACCAGCGGGTAGCGACGCAGGATCTTGCCCTTGCCGGTGGCCGCGAGCGCGTCCTTGTAATTGATGTCCGAGTACTGCACCGCGATGACCACCTCGCCGTGCGACAGTTGCTCGAGCGTGAGGTCGTCGAAACGCGCGACGATCTTCCCGTCCTGCTCGTGGATGCGGAAGGCCTTGAAAGTACTCACTTGCAGTCGAGCCTCGAGGTTCGGACCGGCTAGTATGGTGCCATGAAACACGACTACGACCTGTTCGTGATCGGCGCGGGCTCCGGCGGCGTGCGCGCCGCGCGCATTGCCTCGCTGGCCGGTGCCCGCGTGGCCATCGCCGAGGAATACCGCATCGGCGGCACCTGCGTGATCCGCGGCTGCGTGCCCAAGAAGTTGCTGGTGTACGGCGCAGAGTTCGCGCAGAACTTCGCAGATGCCAAGGGTTATGGCTGGACGGTCGGCAACGCCGTGTTCGATTGGGCCACGCTGCGCGACAACGTTCAGAAGGAAGTCACGCGCCTGTCCGGGCTCTACACTACCAACCTGATCAAGGCCGGCGTCACCGCGTTCGAGGAACGCGCCGAGCTGGTCGACGCGCACACCGTGAAACTCGCGCAGTCGGGCAGCGAGATCAGCGCCGAGCGGATTCTCATCGCCACCGGCGGCAGTCCCCAGCTACTAGACGGCCTGCCCGGCCTCGAGCACGGAATCAGCTCGAACGAGGCGTTCCTGCTGGAGAAGTTTCCAGAGCGCATGCTCATCGTCGGCGGCGGCTACGTGGCGCTGGAGTTCGCGAATATCTTCCACGGGCTCGGTGCGAAGACCCGCATCGTGCACCGCGGCGACCGCATGTTGCGCGGCTTCGATGACGACCTGCGCGCGCACCTGCATATCGAGACGGAACGCGCCGGCGTGCGGCTCACCATGAAGACCACGCTCACCAAGATCGAGAAGGGCCGCGACGGGCTGCGCGTCACCCTATCTACCGGCGAACGCGTCGAGGCCGACCAGGTGTTGTTCGCCATCGGCCGGCATCCGAACACGAAGGGGCTGGGACTGGAACGCGCCGGCGTCACGGTCGACAAGTACGGCGCCGTGGCCGTCAACGAGTTTTCGCAGAGCAATGTCGAGTCCATCTACGCCATTGGCGACGTGACCAATCGCGTGAACCTCACGCCCGTGGCCATCCGCGACGGCCACGCGTTCGCCGATACCGTCTACAACAAACGGCCGACGCCCGTGGATCACCGCAGCGTGCCCAGCGCCGTGTTCGGCCGACCACCGATCGGCACCGTGGGCCTCGGCGAAGGCGACGCGCGCCTCAGCCACGGCGAGATCGACATCTACCGCACCAATTTCCGGCCCATGCGCAACATCCTGTCGGGCAACCAGGAGCGCACGCTCATGAAACTGGTGGTGGACCGCAGGACGGATCAGTTGCTGGGCGTGCACATCGCCGGCGAAGACGCGCCGGAGATGGCGCAGCTCGCTGCGGTTGCCGTGAAGGCCGGGCTCACCAAGAAGCAGTGGGATTCAACCGTGGCGCTGCATCCGACGGCGGCGGAAGAACTGGTGCTGATGCGCGAGCGCGTACCCGGGCCGTGAGCTCTAGCGCAGGTACAACCGCGCGCGCGCCAGCATCTCTTCCGCCTTCGCCAGCTCATCGAACGACTTCGCGATCCCCACGTTGTCACCCTTGCGGATGGCCTCGGCCTGGCTGGCCAGGAACGCACGCCAGTGCCGCGCCGCCGAGAGCAGGGTCGAACGCACTTCGAGCAATGCGATGTCGCCGAACTCCTCGTCGTCGAGCATGCGGTAGGTGGCGTTCCACCACTCGATCTCGAGACTGCCGAGCCGGTTGGCGAAGGTCTCGGCGTCCATCGCGCCCGACTCGAGCAGCGCGCGGTCGACGCGGTAGTCGGCCAGCAGCCTCTGGGCATCGTCTTCGAAGGCTGCGAGCTGCACGGCTGCCACTGCGTACTGCGGCGCTTCGTGCGGAACCGGGACGATGAAATCATCCGGCAGCACCAGCAGCGGCGGCGACAGGTTCACTTCCGCCGGGATGACCGGCGCTTCCACCAGCGGCAAGGATTCCGGCTTCGCAGTCCCGGTACTACTCGGCCATAACCAGATCGCCGCGCCCGCGACCGCAGCCACGCACAACATCGCCAGCACGGGGCGGTCGTAACGGGTCCGCTCGCCCGCGAGCCGATGCGTGGTGTGTTCCAGCTCGACGGTGCGGCGCGTGGGCAGCAGCTGCACGATTTCGGCCGCGGTGCTGGCATCCGCCGCCCAGCAGGAGACGCGCGCCTGCGCGCGATCCAGGGTGGTGAAGGTGAGATGCAGCGCTTCGCCTTCGCGGTACACCTCGTGGATGTGTCCCGCGGCAACGCGGCGCGTCAGGGGAAACAGTGTGAGCAGGCGGCGTTTGACGGCGAAGCTGATGCCGGTGCGGTCGATGCGCAGTTTGCCCGCGCCCTTCCAGCGGAAGCTGTTCTCCGGCGGCGCCAGCAGGGAGCCCAATCCACCCGAGCGTTCGAACCGGATATCGAATGTATGCGCCATGCCCCGACCCCGCCTCTGCGTCGAACCTTGCGCTGCCCTGACTATCCTCTCAAGGCTGTTCCTTGGGAAGCGCGAAAGCCATGATCGAGTCCGCCTTGCCGAATCCCTTGCCATCACCACCCGCCGAGATCACGACATATTGGCGGCCGTCGGCGCCGAGGTAGGTCATCGGTGTCGCCTTGCCGCCCGCGGGCAGCTTGTATTTCCACAGTTCGCTGCCCGTCTCGATATCAAACGCACGCAGGTAGGCATCCAGGGTGGAACCGATGAATACCAGGCCGCCGGCCGTGCTGATGGGCCCCCCGAGATTGACCATGCCGCTGCCTGGCGGCAGCTCAGGTACGCCCAGCTTTTCGAGACCCTCGTCCGTGCCGAGCGGCACATCCCAGAGAGTCTTGCCAGTGCGCAGGTCCACGGCAGTCAGCGTGCCGAACGGCGGCTTGAAGCAAGGAGAGCGCGGCCCATTCGTCAGCCAGACGCTCTCGCGTTGCAGGACATACGGTGAACCCTGCATGTCGGTGAATTCCTTGCCCACGCGCTCACCACTGGTCAGCTTTTCATTCATTTCCTTGAACTTCTCGCGCGGGATCAGCGTGATCACGGCGGGCATGCGGTTGTTGGGCATGACCACGATGCCGCGGCCCGAATCGTAGGTCGCGCCACCCCAGTGCATGCCACCGATATTGGCCGGCAGCACCACGCTGCCGCGCTCGGAGGGAGGCGTGAACGGCCCGTCGTAGCGAAGCTTCGCGAATCGCGCGCGGCACTCCGCGAGGGCCTCGGGCGTCGCGCCCCAAAGATCATCCGCGGTGAGGGTGCGGAATCCGGCCGAAATGGCGGACACCGGCTGGGTGGGTGAGGTTTCCTCGCCGCGCACGTCGCTCTTCGGTACCGGTATTTCGGTCACCGGGAACAGCGGCGCGCCGGTGTCGCGGTCCAGCACGAAGAGCTGCGCCGTCTTCGTGCCCTGCAGCACCGCGTCCTTGCCATTCGGGAGCGTGACCAGCGCAGGCGGCGCCGCGTTGTCATAGTCCCAGAGATCGTGGTGCACGGTCTGGAAGTGCCAGACCAGCTGCCCGGTGGAAGCGCGCAATGCGACGACGGAGTTCGCGTAGCGGTTGTCGCCCAATCGCGTGACACCGTAGTAGTCGACGGCCGGGCTGGTGGTCGGCAGGAACACGAGATCGCGTTGCGGGTCCGCGGCGATGATGGACCAGGTGTTGGCGCCGCCGCTGCGGATACCCGCATCGCCCTTCCAGCTCTCATAGGCTGGATCCTTCGGATCCTGCGGCACGGGATTCCAGGTCCAGCGCAGCGCACCGCTGCGCGCATCGAAGGCGCGCACTTCGCCGCTGGCGCCGGTGGTGGAGTTGTTGTCGGCGATGGCCGAACCCACCACGATGAGGTCGTTGATGATGGCGGGCGGCGAGGTCTGCTCGTATTCGTCGCCGTAGGACTGCTTGTTGCGCAACGTGGCGACGAGGTCGACCACCCCGCCCTTGCCGAAGCCGCTGCACAACTTGCCGGTGGCTGCATCGAGCGCCGCGAGCCGCGCATCGATGGTGGCCACGATGACGCGGCGCGAACACGCGCCGCTGGCCTTGTCATCCCGCCAGAACGACACGCCGCGCGTCACCCAGTCGCCGAAGTAGCGCTTGCGGTTGATCTTGAACTGGTAGGTCCACTTCTCCTTGCCGGTGAGCGGATCCAGCGCCGCGATCTTGCCCAGAGGCGTGGAGATGTACATGACGCCACCGATGACCAGCGGCGTGGTCTCGAGCGCGGTGGGATTGCCGGTTTCGATCGCAGCTTCGCCGGTCTTGTATTCCCAGGCCAGCGTGAGCTTCGAAACGTTGTCGCGGTTGATCTGCGCCAGCGGCGAGTGGCGGTCGCCGCCGGGCGTGCGGCCGTAGTTAGGCCAGTCGCCGTCCGCGGCAGCGGCCGGCAGGGCGCCGAGCAGGCCGGCGGCCAGGCACAGGAACTGGGTTTTCATACGCTGTCCGGTGGCTATGCGCGATGGCGCACCCTACCACCAGATCAGCGGCGATTCAGCGTGGGGAGGTCGCCGTCATTGCCGGCAGGCCCAGGCGCCGGAAGCGTTCGGGCTCGCCGATGCAGGCCCAGATGCCCGACGGGCGGCAAGGTACGCGGTTCTCGCGCCCCTTGTGCAGCTTCTTCTGGTTGCGCTGCTTCATGCGCCGCGCGGTGCCGCACAGCGACTTGAGGCGCGCGGGTGCGGGACGGTCGCTCACAATGTCTTCCCGAGATAACGCGCCACGCAGGCATCGCAGCCGCGGAAGGAAATGGCCACGCCCACGAGTGCGATCAGCATGACCAGCGCGGTCACGGCGGCGAAGAAAGTCGCGCCGGCGCGTTCCCAGGCGAAGCGCATCGCCATCACCGTGCAGGCGGTCAGCACGACTCCGGCCACCATCAGCAAGGGACGTTTCCAGCTACGGATCGGCGGCGGCTCGCCGATGCTGAAGAACTGCACGAACTTGCAGTAGAGGCAGGAAGGTTTCTGGCGGCCCTGGTGGTCGTGGCGATGCATGGAAGAACCCCGGTGTGAGCTGAATTTTCCGGCACGCGGCTGAACCGCGGCGGAACGGGTACGCAGTTTCTTGTAGGACTGTTTTAGAGCAGCCGCGGAATCCCCGAGGGGTCCACCTCGAGCCGCACGCCGGCGCGTACCAGCAAATCCGTAATGAATTCCCCGGGGTTGGAAACACCGCGATCCAGCAGGCGCGCGATGTCGCGGGCGAGGTCCGGCTTGCGCGTGGCCTCGGTGAGCGCGGCCAGCCAGTCGGCGCGCGACACCACGCCGTCGGCGCGGTTGGCGTCGACCAGGCGGCGCGCGAATTTGTAGTAGGACCGTCCGGAACCGGCTTCCGCCACCAGCGCGAACACGGCGCCGCAAGCGTAGTAAGCCCGCCGCTCGCCGCGCTCGCCGGCGGCGGCCACGCCGCGGTCCTCGGCGAGTTCGATGCACTCGGCGATGGCGCGGTTCAGGGGAATGCGCGGATCGTATTCGGGATCGATTTCGGCCACGGCGCGGAACGCCAGCAGCTCGGCGCCGCCCTCGGTGATCCACGCATCGCGCGCGAATTCATAGGCCACGGTCTGGCCCAGCCAGAAATGCGCGGCCTCGTGCGCAATGAACCACAGCCCGACGTGGCGTTGTTCGGTGGTTTCATTGAGCAGGCCCGCGCCGGCGTAACGCAGCGCGATCAATCCATTCAGCGCGCCGCCTTCGCGCGACATGAGTCCGCGCGTGGGGCCTTCCCAGCTCACCAGCACCGTGGGCCGGAATCGGCGCAACGCGCCGAGCTCCTGTGTGTAGCGACCGAACATCGCGGGCACGCCGCGCGTCAGCGATTCGCCGATCCATTCGGGCAGCTGCGGATCGAACAGGCCGATCATGTCCGGCGTTTCCACGGGCCGCATGTGGCCGAAGAACACGTAGGTGTCCTTCTCGGTGGTTTCGCCGGTCGCGCTGCCCTTGCCCGCCAGCATCACCGGGCCGGATTCGTCACGAAATACGAACTTCAGCCTCGCCGCCGGCACCGGGTGATTGTTGAGATCGAGTGGCAGCGATCTCACTTCCGACAGCGAGTCCATCGGGAAGCAGTCGAACTGTGCGACGAACAGCGCCACCGAGCCGTCGGTGAATACCAGCGCGGGCGGGTGATCCTGCTCGAGCCCCTCGGACACCGGCGTGAAGTTCACGGTCACGCGGCGCGGCAACTCGCCGCGCTCGGCGGTCAGCACGTCGTAGTTGTTGCGGCGCTGCAGGCGCACGCCTCGAGTCGCGACGCGCCAGGTCTCCTGGCGCCAGGCCTTGCCCGTATCGCGCGTGAGATCCGAGCGCCGGAACACCCAGGCGGTGACGTTGCGATCGAAGATGAAGTCCGCGGTCCAGGTGTCCGCGCGGCGCGTGACTTCGACGCGCACCTGCGGAATTCCGGGCGCGGAGGTGATGGCTCCCTCGGCGATTCCGCAAGCCAGCAGCGCCATCCATGGCACGAGCCCCCGCAGCGACATGGTCGTCAGTCGATGAAAATCGTCGCGGGCTGTTCGAGCAGGTCCTTGAGCGCCTGGATCATCAGCGCGCAGTCGTAGCCATCCACGAAGCGGTGATCGAACGAGGACGACAGGTTCATCATCAGGCGCACCGTGATCTGCCCGTCCACGACCACCGGGCGTTCGATGGCCTTGTTGATGCCGATGATGGCCACCTCGGGCATGTTGATCATCGGCGTCGAGGCGATGCCGCCGAGTTTGCCCAGGCTGGTGACCGTGATGGTCGAGCCGGTGAGTTCCTCGCGCGGCGACTTGTTGGCGCGCGCGGCCTCGGACACGCGGCGGATCTCGGCGGCGAGATCGTGCAAGGCGCGCGACTCGGCATTGCGCACCACCGGCACCTTGAGTCCCTGCGGTGTCTGCGTCGCGATGCCGACGTGCACGGCCTTGTGCTTGACCAGCACGCCGCGGGCGCTGTCGTACAAGGCATTGCATTGCGGGAATTTCTCGAGCACGCGCGCCAGCGCCGCGACGATGAAAGGCAGGAAAGTGAGCGGCGGCGCGGCCGCGGGCCGGCGATCGTTGAGATGCTTGCGCAGCGCCTCGAGGCGCGTGAGATCCACTTCCTCGACGTACGAATATTGCGGGATGCTGCGCGCCGATTCGGTGAGGCGCTCGGCGATCACGCGGCGCAGGCCGATGATCTTCACTTCCTCGGTGCCGTCGCGCGGCTCACGCGTGGCGTTGGCACGCGCATTCATGGAGGGCTGCGCGCCGCGTGCGGCGCCGGAGGCCAGCGCCGAATCGATGTCACCCGGCTCGATGCGCCCCGCTGGGCCGGTGCCGGTGACCGTGGACAGGTCGAGGCCGGCCTCGGCGGCGCGGCGGCGCGAGGCGGGTGAAGCCATGACGCGCGAGGCCTTGCCGCCGCCATTCGCGGCGGGTGCTGGCGCGCTCGCAGCCTTGCCCGCCGCCGGCTGCTGATGCGACGCGATCTTCGGCGTCATCGGCACTTCGGGTGACGGGGGCGGCGCCTTCGCCGCAGGCGCATCTCCCGACGCGGCCGAGGTCGCATCGGTGTCGAACACCACGAGCTCGGATCCCACGGCCACCATGTCGCCGGGCTGGCCGTTGATGGAGACGATGCGGCCGGTGACCGGCGCCGGCATTTCCACCGCCGCCTTCTCGGTCATCACTTCGCACATGACCTGGTCTTCCTGCACGAGGTCGCCCGGCTTCACGTGCCACGCGACGACTTCGGCGGAGACCGTGCCTTCACCCAGGTCCGGCATCTTGAATACGTAGCGGCTCATGTTCCGTCTCCCATGGCGGCGCGCAGCGCGAGCGCCACGCGTGCCTGGCCGGGAAAGTACTCCCATTCGAAGGCGTGCGGATACGGGGTATCCCAGCCGGCGACGCGCTGGATGGGCGCCTCGAGGTACCAGAAGCATTCCTCCTGGATGCTCGCGGACAGCTCCGCGCCGAATCCACAGAAGCGCGTGGCCTCGTGCGCGATCACGCAGCGGCCGGTCTTCTTGACCGAGGAACAGATCGGGTCGAGGTCGAGCGGCGACATGGTGCGCACGTCGATGATCTCGGCGTCGAGGCCGAGCTTCTTCGCCGCCGCCTCGCAGACATGCACCATGGTGCCGTAGGTGACGATGGTGATCTGCGTGCCCTCGCGCACGATGTCGCACTTGCCGATGGGCACGGTGTAGTAGCCCTCGGGCACGTCGCCCTTGGCGTGCGTGCTCCACGGCACCGCCGGCTTGTTGGGGTCGCCGTCGAAGGGTCCGTTGTAGATGCGCTTGGGCTCGAAGAAGATGACGGGATCGTCGTGCTCGATGGCCGCGATCAGCAGGCCCTTGGCGTCGTAGGGATTGCTGGGGATCACGGTCTTCACGCCGCAGATGTGCGCGAAGATGGCCTCGGGACTCTGCGAATGCGTCTGTCCGCCGCGGATGCCGCCGCCGCTCGGCGCGCGCACCACGACGGGAGCGGTGAAATCCCCGGCCGTGCGGTAGCGGATGCGCGCGAGCTCGCTCGCGATCTGGTCCACCGCCGGGTAGATGTAATCCGCGAACTGGATTTCCGCGACGGGCTTGAGCCCGTTGACCGCCATGCCGATGGCCGTGGCGACGATGCCGCCTTCCGCGATCGGCGAGTCGAGCACGCGGTGCTCGCCGTACTTGCGCTGCAGGCCGTCGGTGACGCGGAACACGCCACCGAAGTAGCCGACGTCCTCGCCCATCACCACCACCGACGGGTCGCGCGCCATCATCACGTCCATGGCGGAGTTCAGGGCCTGGATCATGTTCATCTGCGCCATGGCTAGTCCTCACCGTTCCTGGTGGTGAAGCCGAGCTCGGCGTTGAGCTTGATCTCCTCGGCCAGTTGTTCGCTCTGGCGGCGCAGGTTCTCCGGGAACTCCTTGTATACGTCCTCGAACATGAGGTGGCGGTTGAGGCGCGGACCCTCGTTGAGCGCGCCGTAGGAGACGGCCTCCTTCCACGCCGCCTGCACCTGCGCGTCGAGCTCGGCGTGCAGATCCTTGTGGCGCTTTTCGTTCCACTCGCCGCGCGCGATCAGGTGCGCCTTGAGTCGCTCGACGGGGTCGCCGAGCGGCCAGTGCTCGTAGTCTTCCTTGGGGCGGTAACGCGACGGATCGTCGCTGGTGGAATGCGCCGCGGCGCGGTAGGTCACGAGCTCGATGAGCGTCGGGCCGCCGCCGGTGCGCGCGCGCTGCGCGGCCCACTGCGTCACCGCGTACACCGCGAGGAAGTCGTTGCCGTCGACGCGGATGCCGGCGACGCCGTAACCCGGGCCGCGCGCCGCGAACGAGCGCTGCTCGCCGCCCGCCGTTCCCTGGAACGTCGAGATGGCCCACTGGTTGTTGACGATGTTCATGATCACCGGCACCTGGTACACCGAGGCGAACAGCAGGCCGTGGTGGAAGTCGGCCTCGGCGCTCGCGCCCTCGCCGATCCAGGTGCAGGCGATGTGATCCTCGTTGCGGATGGCCGCGGCCATCGCCCAGCCCACCGCCTGCGGGAACTGGGTAGTTAGATTGCCGGAGATCGAGAAGATGCGCCCGGCGTTCCAGTGGTACATGACCGGCAGCTGCCGGCCCTTGCACATGTCGCGCGTGTTGGACAGCAGCTGGCACATGAGGTCCACGAGCGGCCGGCCGCGCACCATGTAGATGCCCTGCTGGCGGTACGACGGGAACAACATGTCGCCGGGCTGCAGCGCCATGGCCTGCGCCACCGCGACGGCTTCCTCGCCGAGCGAGCGCATGTAGAAGGAGATCTTCCCCTGGCGCTGGGTGCGCTGCATGCGATCGTCGAAGATGCGCGTGAGCAGCATGTGGCGCAGTCCCACCTGCAGGTCTTCGTCCTCGAGGCGCGGGTTCCAGGCACCGACGGCCTCGTGCTTGTCGTCGAGCACGCGCACCAGTCCCACGGCGCAGTCTTCCATGTCGCGGGCGCGCGCGTTGACGTCGGGCTTCGGGATCTCGCCGGCCGGCGAGAGTTCCACGTAGCTGAAATCGGGCTTGTCACCCGGCCGCGTGGGCGGCTGGGGTACGTGAAGTCTTGGCATGGGGCGCGATCATACAGCGTGGGCGCCCGGCCCCCCACACCACCCCCGTCCTACGCCGGCTTGGTCACCATCAGGAATACCGCTCCCACGGGCGCGAGCGTCGCGACCGCACCCCAGAGCAGCCACTGCGTCGACAGGCGCCCGTACTCGGCGGCATTGAAAGTAGCGGCAATTCCATCGCGCGCGATGTCGCGCAACTTCTTCTGCAGGGGCGCCACGAAGAACTGGAATACCACGCCCGAGATGCCGAACAGGATGATGGACCACAGGATCCACTTCGTCCCCAGCAGCGGGAATCCCAGGTGCAGCGCCAGCCACACGCCGGTGATGATGATGGCGGCCACGCCGGGCAGCGTGAACCAGCGATCACTGTGGATGACGCCGTCCAGCGCCTGGGCGCGCGACGCCGCGGTGCCGAGCCTGTCGCCGTGCATCTTCCAGAACACGCCGGTGACGATGTTGCCGATGAAAATCACCACGCTGAGTATGTGCAGCGACTTGAGCACGAAGTACGTCACCGGTTTGCCTCGCGCTTGAGCCATGCGGCGAGCCCGGCCGCGTTGAGTTCGAAATCCTTGCCGAGGATGGCGTCGATGGCGTCGTCTTTCATCGTCACACCGTGCTCGTGCAGGCTCGCGAGCGCCCAGGCGCGCAGCCCGAATACCATGCGCCGCGTGTCGAGCCCGGTGGAGCGCGCGATGCGCACGTATTCGTCGATGGCGTCGTACATGTCGTTGGCCAGCCGCGCGCATTCGCCGACCTCGCTGTAATGCGTGAGATACACGTGCCGCGGGCGGAACTGCATGATGCGCACGATCGACGCCTTGAGCTGCGGCGGATCGAATTGCGTCGGCGTCGTGGTCGGCATGATCCACGCGCCCTTGGCCGTGTCGAATTCGCGGTAGGAAATGCCGAAGGTGTCGCCGGTGAATACGCTGGTGGCCCCATGATCCACGATGGACTGGTGATGCAGCGCGTGGCCAGGCGTGTGGATGCACTCGAACACGCGGCCCGCGACCTCGAAGCGCTGGCCATCCTGCGCGATGGCGATGCGCTCGCGCGGGATGGGCAGGATCTCGCCGTAGAGCTTGCCGTACAGCTCGGGGCCGTAGACCGCGCGCGTCCCCTCGATGAGCAGCGTGGGATCGGCCATGTGCGGCGCGCCGCGTGGGTGCAGCACGGCCGTGGCGTTGGGCAACTCGCGCATCAACCCGCCGGCGCCGCCCGCATGGTCGAGATGCACGTGCGTGAGGAACAGGTAGTCGACCGCGTCGCGCTCGATACCGAGCTCGGCCAGCGCGGCCAGTATCAGCGGAACCGAGGAGTTGGGGCCGGTATCGACGATGGCGGCGCGTGCGCCGGACACCACGACGTGAGACGCATCCATCTGGGGGCGCACGTACTCGGTGTCGACGGCGGTTATGCCGTCGGCGAACTTCGTCAGGCGTGGCACACTCCCACCCATGGCACGTTCCTCTGCGGGTCAACATAGCAGCATGAAAGGCAAATTGCTCCTCACAACTGTCATGGCCATCGCGGCCGTGACAGCCGTGTCCCACGCCGCGGTCGAAGAGCGCGGCAACCTGGTGCTCGACAACATTCCCGAGGTCAATACGCCGCTCACCACGCGCCTCGAGGACTACATGAACTCCCGTGGTGCAAGTTTCGTCGACTGGTTGCCGGGAGACGGGCTGCTGATCTCCACGCGCTTCGGCGACGTCGAACAGCTGCATCGCGTCATGACCCCCATGGGCGACCGCGAGCAGCTGACGTTCTTCCGCGAGCCGATAACCGTGGCCCGAACCCCGCATACCGCGGTCGCGCCCGGTTTCGCCTTCCTCCGCGACCAGGGCGGCAACGAGAACGCGCAGGTCCACTACTACGATCTCAATACGCGCACGGTGCGCATGCTCACCGACGGCAAGGGCGTCAACGGCGGCCTGCGGTGGAGCCACGACGGGCGGCGCGTGGCGTACCACAGCACTGCGCGCGACGGCGTCAGCTACGACCTGTTCATCGCCGAGCCCACCAACACGTTCTCGCAGCCGCGGCTGGTCTACAACGGATTCCAGAAGAACTGGTCGGTGCAGGACTGGTCGCCCGACGACACCAAACTACTCATCAACAACTTCGTCTCGGCCAACGAGTCGCACCTGTACGTGCTCGACATCGCCACCGCGGCGCTGACGCCTGTCAGCGAGGGCGACGGGCCGGCGAGCGTGTCGCAGGCGGCCTTCACCGCCGATGGACGCGGCGTATATCTCATCACCAACCGCGACAGCGAGTTCGAGCAGCTGCGGCGCGTGGACCTGGTCACGGGCGCGGTCGAAGTCCTCACCGCGCATATTCCCTGGGACATCGACGGCTTCGAGCGCACCGCCGACGGCAAGTACCTCGCGTGGGTGGCCAACGTCGACGGCATGAGCCGGCTCACCGTGGTCGATCTCGCGAAACGCGCGGAGATCCTGCCGCCGCTGCCGGATGGCCGCATCGGGCGCATCGGTTTCGATCCCACCGGCAAGCGGCTGGCGATCACGCACGAGAGCCCGCAGTCGCCGCGCGACGTGTTCGTGCTCGAAGTCGAACGCAACGCGCTGGTGCGCTACACGAAGAGCGAGGCAGGCCCGGTGGATCCGCTGCAATTCGTGCCCGCGGAGCTGCTGCGTTATCCGACGTGGGACAAGGTCAACGGCCGCAACCGGCAGATCCCCGCCTTCATGTATCGCCCGAAGCCCGGCGTGCCCGGCCCGCATCCGGTGCTCATCGACATCCACGGCGGCCCGGAATCGCAGGCCATCCCGGGCTTCAATCCGTTCACGCAGTTCCTGGTGCGTGAAATGGGCTTCGTCGTGATCACTCCCAACGTGCGCGGCTCCTCCGGCTACGGCAAGAGCTACCTCAACCTCGACAACGGCGAGGACCGCGAGGACGCGGTGCGCGACATCGGCGCGCTGCTGGTGTGGATCGGCGCGCAGAAGGATCTCGATGCCAAGCGCGTGTTCGTGTCCGGCGGTTCGTACGGCGGCTACATGTCACTGGCGTCGATGGTGCACTTCAGTGACCGGCTGCGCGGCGGCATCGACGTGGTGGGCATCTCGAACTTCGTCACCTTCCTCGAGAGCACCTCGGCGTACCGGCGCAACCTGCGCCGCCCCGAGTACGGCGACGAGCGGCTGCCGAAGATGCGCGCCTACCTGCAGCGGATCTCGCCGCTGACCAACGCCGCGAGGATCAGCAAGCCGCTGCTGGTGGTGCAGGGCCTCAACGACCCGCGCGTGCCGGCCAGCGAGTCACAGCAGATGGTGGCGAAGATCCGCGCGCGCGGCGGCGAGGTCTGGTACCTCGCGGCCAAGGACGAGGG
>DASUGK010000148.1:0-27636 GCA_036274075.1 Steroidobacteraceae bacterium
CGCACGATCCATGGGTATGCAGTGAGCGCGCGGGCCGGGATTACCAAATTCGCAAGGCACGAAGCCGTCCCCGACCGAGTGATGGCAAGTGCTGACGATCAGGCGATTCTGCGACCGAATCGTGGACCAAAGAGCGGCGGCCCTAACCTTGCGCAACAACCATCGAAGGGCCCGGCGAAAAGCGCGATCACTGCATACCCATGGATCGTGCGCCGGGACACGCGCCAACGCCAACCACGTCCCCGTTTGCCAGGAAACGAGGAATGTCCCCATTATTCTTATATATGTGCGGGGGGCGTTAGCGGGGTTTTTGTTCGTTCTCGAGACCCTTGCGCGAGATTTCTTCGTAGAGGGCGGCCAGCTTGTCGACGAGGCTTTGGTACTCGGGATGTTTCGTGACGAGTTGCTTCACCTGGCCTGAGTCCTTTTTGACTTCGTCGAGGAACCTGAGGTCCTCGGCTGAAAGCTTCTCGCCGCGGTCGACTTTCTTCTTCATGTCGAGGGCGCGTGGCAGGCGGAATTCGTTGAGCCGCTGCAGGAGCACGGCGATCGTGCCGATTTCCTTCCTGCGGGTGTCTTCGCTGGACTTGCGCATGGGATGCTCCTGGTTCCGGAAAATTCGCGAGGTGCTCAGCCGCCGCGCACCGCGGCGCTGGGAGACTGGCCGGTCCAGCGCCGGAAGGCGTGCGAGAACGCGCCGACTTCCTTGTAGCCCAGCAACCAGGCCACCTTTGAAACCGACAGTCCTTCCTTGACCATGTATTGGCGCGCGAGATCGAGCCGCAGCCGATCCAGCAGCTGCGAGAACGTGAACCCCTCCTCCGCCAGGCGGCGCGCGAAGGTGCGTTCGCTCATGCCGAACTGCGCGGCGATCGACGAGGCACGTGCCATGCCGTGCGGCAGCAGCGGCGCGATGGCGTTCTCCACGCGCGTGGCGAACGAAGCCGTCGCACGCCGTTGGCGCGACAAGGTCTCTTCGCACACGTGGACCATCAGGCGGTTGAGGTACGGATCCGCATTCAGCAGCGGCAACTGCCCCGCCTCGCGCGGGAACAGCAATTCGTCGTGCGTGGCGCCGTACTCGACCGCGCATCCCATGAATCGCGAGAACTGCGCGTGTCCCGCCGGACGGCGGTGGGTCAGCCGCACGCGTTCCGGCTCCAGCTGCTTGCCCGTGAACTGGCGGCAGATGAGCACCAGGGTCGTCAGCCAGAATTCGATCTGGTGCCGATCGTCCTGGCGCCGCACGCCGGTGTAACTCATGGCCACGCCGATCCGCCGGCCCCGGATCACCTGCTGCGTCACACCTTCGTTGACGATGGAAGTGAAGCGCGCACCGCGCGCCAGCGCGTCGATCAGCGTGTCCGACGATGCCAGCACGTAGTAGAACAGCCCGGCGCGCCGCGGATCGAGCTTCAGCGCCAGGTTCATGCCCAGCATGTCGTCATCCATGGCCTCCGCGACCCGGTTCAGGAAATCGATCTGGCGGCTCACCGGCAGTCGCGCGCGTGCGTCCGCGAGGTCCTGGGGCCGCAGTCCGGACTTGCGCAGCAGCGGGCGCAGCGGAAGACCGTGGGTGCGCGCCTGCGCATACGCGAGCCGCGCCGCCACGCCCATGGCGCTAGGCATGTGGCCTAACTTGCGCGCGTGGCCGGGACGCATGCGGATGGAACCGGGGTTACCCCGGAAGAAAGCTGGCGTGCGGCACTCGTGGCAGCCGCGAGCAAGTAGTTGGCAGCCTGCAGCAATACGCGCGGGCGGGCGCGTCCGTATAACGCGGCGCCAAATCCTTGAACTCGAATATGCCGCCGCCGAGAAAAACCATCGCCATCGTCGACGACGACGCCTCCATCCGCAAGGCGTTCGACAGGCACCTGACCGCGGCGGGATATCGCTGCGTGTCGTTCGCCAGCGCCGAGGATTTCCTGCTGGTGGCGGCGTCCATGCTGCCCACCTGCGTGCTCGCGGACATTCATCTGGAAGGCATCAGCGGGCTGCAGCTGGCGCTGCATCCGCAATTCACGGCGCTCAACCTGCCGGTGGTGCTGATCACCGCCTGTGATGATCCGATGATCGAAGGGCCGGCGCGCGAAATCGCCGACGCCTTCCTGCGCAAACCCGTCGCCCCGATGTTGCTGCTGGAAACGATCATCGACACGGTGGGACCTCCCATCGTCGATGGCGACGACTGAGGCTCAGGGTTTGCCGGGAGGCAATCCGGCGGAATGGGACCTTGGACCCATGCCGCGCCGAGGCGCGGCTCGCGACCGGCGGGGAATCAGCCGGCGAGACGCCGCAGCTGCGATCCCCCGCAGGACTCGAGTGTCTGCACGAACATCGAGTGCCAGGACGTGATGGAGTTGCGCCGCAGGACCTCGAGCATGGCCTGGTGGCGCTCGCGCCGCTCGGCCAGCGGCATGTTGAAGGCCTGCTGGATGGCGTGCGCCATGCCTCGCGTATCGTAGGGATTGACCATCACGGCCGTGCCGAGCTCACGCGCCGCGCCCGCCAGCGTCGAGAGGATCAGCACGCCCGGGTCCGCCGGGTCCTGCGCCGCGACGAATTCCTTGGCCACGAGGTTCATGCCGTCGCGCAGCGGCGTCACGATGCCCACCTGGCTCGAGCGCATGAACCCCATGAGCACCTCGTGCGGAAAATTGCGATTGAGGTAGCGGATGGGAGTCCAGTCGGTGTCGGCGAAGCGGCCGTTGGTGCGGCCCGTGGTCTGCTCGAGGTCGCGGCGGATCTCGGCGTAGGCGCGCACGTCGGCGCGCGACAACGGTGCGATCTGCAGGAACGTCACGCGGTTCTGGTTCTCGGGATGCGTCTCGAGGAATCGCTCGTAGGCGCGGAACCGTTCCACCAGGCCTTTGCTGTAATCCAGCCGGTCCACGCCGATCATGAGCTTGCGGCCCAGCAACCCGGCGATCATGCGCTTGCACACGTCGGTGCCCAGCGCCTCGCCCGCCTCGCGCTGGATGGAGTCCACGTCGACGCCGATGGGAAATACCTCGGTCAACACGCGCCGTCCGCCCACGGTCACGCTGTTGGGCGACGTCAGCACCTGCGCGCCCCACACGAACGCCGCGGCGCCGCGGAAGGCGTCGCGGTCGATCTCGGTCTGGAAGCCGAGCACGTCGTACGCCAGCATGGCCTGCAGCAGCTCGCCGTACACCGGCAACGCACGCAGCACCTCGATGTTCGGGAAGGGAATGTGCAGGAACAATCCCATGAGCTGCCCGGCGCCGGCCTCGCGCAATCGCTGCGCCAGTGGGAACAGGTGGTAGTCGTGGACCCACACGAGATCGTCGGGTTCCAGCATCGGCAGGAGCAGGCGCGCGTAACGCTGGTTCATGCGCTGGTACGCTTCGTAGTGCGCCTCGTTGTAGCGAAACGCATCGACGAAGTAGTGAAACAGCGGCCACAACGCGCCATTGCAGAACCCGAGGTAGAAATCACGGTACTCGGCCTGGTCCATGTCGATGGAGGCGAAGGTCACGCCTTCCTTGCGCGCCACGGAGGGTTCCTCGGCGGCGACCTCGGAGGTCTCGCCGTCCCAGCCGAACCACATGCCCCGTCGCGCCTGCATGGCGGCCAGCAGTCCCACCGCGAGGCCACCCGGGACGGCGCCACGCTTGGGCACGGAAATACGGTTCGATACGGCAACGAGTCGGCTCATACGATCTCCTCCCAGCTGCGCGAGAGCCGCAGCGCGCTGCCGATCACTCCCACCATGCTGTATGTCTGCGGAAAATTTCCCCAGAGTTCGCCCGTGGTCGGCTGGATGTCCTCGGACAGCAGCCCGAGCGGATTCCGCCGCGAGAGCAGGCGCGTGAAACGATCGCGTGCTTCGTCGACGCGCCCGGCCGCGGCCAGCGCGTTCACGTACCAGAACGCACAGATCGTGAAGGCATTCTCCGGCTGGCCGAAATCGTCGGCGTGCTTGTAGCGGAACAGCAGGTCGCCGGTGCGCAGTTCTTCTTCGATTCGCTCCAGCGTCTTGAGGAAACGGGGATCGGAAGCGGGCAGCAACCCGAGTTCGGGCAGCAGCAATGCCGTGGCGTCGAGGTCGCGATTGCCGAAGGCCGAAGTGAATGCCTGGCGCTCGTCGCTCCAGGCTCCCGCCAGGATTTCCTCGCGCATGTAGCTGGCACGCGCGCCCCATTCACGAGCCGCGGCGTCGTCGCCGACGTGGCGCGCGATGCGCCCCAGGCGGTCGCAGCCGGCCCAGGAAATCGTGGCCGAGAAGGTGTGCCGCTGCAGCTTGCCGCGGAATTCCCAGGGCCCCGCGTCCGGCTCCTCGAAGGTGGCCACCGCGCGCTTGCCCAGGCGGTACAGGCGCTCGAGCAATGTCTGGTCGCCGGAACGCACCAGCCGCTGGTCGAAGAACAGCTGCGTGGCCGCGAGGATCACCGAGCCGTAGACATCGTGCTGGACCTGCTCCGCCGCGAGGTTGCCGAAGCGCACCGGGCCCATGCCGCGGTAGCCCGACAGGCTGGTGACGATCCTCTCCTCGGCGCGCGGATCGCCGGTGATGCCGTACAGCGGCTGCAGCGTGTCGGCCGTCGATGAGGCGATGATGTGGTCGATGTAATGTAGATAGGCTTCCATGGTGCGCGTGGCACCGAGCCGGTTCAGCGTCTGGATGACGAAGTAGGCATCGCGCAGCCAGCAGAAGCGGTAGTCCCAGTTGCGCGAGCTGTTGGCGGCCTCGGGAATGGAGGTGGTCAGCGCCGCCAGCACCGCGCCGGTGTCCTCGTAGGTGCACAACTTCAGCGTGATGGCAGCGCGGATCACCGCGTCCTGCCAGTCGGCGGGCACGGCGAGCGTACGCACCCACTCCTGCCAGTAGCTCAGCGTGGAACCGAGGAACTCGCGCGACAGCGAGGCCGGCGACTCCTGCACAGTTTCGTCCGGTCCGATGATGAAGTGCAGCGGCTGCTCGAGCACGATGGGCCGGTTCTCCTGCAGCGCGGCCAGCGACGCGTCGGTGGTGACGCGGTAGTGCAGGCCCTCGGCCGCAAAGCGCAGGTGATGGCTGCCGGTGCTTCCGGGTTCGCTGCGTTCGCCGTACGCGGCCGTGGGCCGCAGGCGCAGGCGCAGCGATGGCCGGCCGGACACCGGCTCGACGGCGCGCACGAACATCATGGGCCGGAATACGCGCCCGCGCGTGCGGAACCGCGGCGCGTAGTCGACGATGCGAATGGCGCCGCCATGGCGGTCGTACAGCCGCGTCTCGAGGATGGCGGAGTTGCGCAAGTACGCCTGCTCGGTGCGCACCAGGTCGATCATGTCGATCGCGAACACGCCCTTCTCCGAGTCGCCGCCCTCCTTTTGCAGCAGCGCCGAGAAGACCGGGTCACCGTCGGGCCGCGGCAGGCAGGCCCACACCATGCGCGCCTGCTCGTCGATGAGCGCGGCCACCTGGCAATTGCCGATGACGCCGTAGTTCACGCGCGCACCGCCAGCCGGCCCGGCTCCGCGAGCTGCTCGAGCCACTGGTGCACGGCCCGGGGACCTGGCAGCCACCATTCGGATTTCACGCGCGGTCCCACCGCGATGGCGAGGCCGTCGAAGCGACGCACGGCTGCAAACCCGCCGTAGTCGGTCTGGTCGTCGCCGATGAAGATCGGCACGCGTCCGCGGAACGGCGGCTCGGCCATGAAGGCCGTCACCGCGCTGTCCTTGGTGTGCGCGGCCGGCTTCACTTCGATCACCGCGTGACCGTCGAGCAGCATGTATTCGGGGACCAGCGGCGCGGCCAGCAGCGCCACCTCCGCGCGCAGCTCGCGTTCGAGCTCGCGCGCGCCCTGGAAATGCAGGGCCAGTGCCACGCCCTTGTCCTCGAGCAGCAGCCCGGAGTGGCGCGCGGCCAGCGCCCGCAATTCATCGCGCACGCCGGCCAGCTGCTCGTTGACCACGGCGGCGATGTGCACGTTGCCCTGCGCGTCGCGGCGCTCGCAGCCATGCAGCCCCGCCGCCGGCAGCGCGCCCGGGCCAAACAACCGGTCCAGGTCGCGGATCGTGCGTCCGCTCACCAGCGCCACCGCGCCGGACGCCGCGGCGCGCAGCCGCTGCAGCAGCTGCAGCAGCGAAGCATCGACGACGACGTCACCGGGTGTGGGAGCGAGTTCGAGCAGAGTGCCGTCGACGTCGAGAAACAGGCACCAATGCGAATCCGGCAGCGGGACGGCTCGTACTGCCGCTGCTTCATGCGCCGCGAGTTGAATCATCCGCCCAGTATAAAAACCATGGCTGCCCGCGGCCTCACGATCTTTGTTAGTTTGGAAAGAGATATTTCACGCAAGCGGCATGCGACCGCGCCGCTTGTCGGACTTTTCCTACATCGGCCTCAGTCGAAGGGGTGCCGCAGAACGATGGTCTGGTCGCGATCCGGACCCGTGGAGATGATGTCGATGGGCACGCCCGCGAGCTCCTGCAGGCGCTCGAGGTAGTTGCGCGCATTCGCCGGCAGCGACGGGTACGAGGTGACGCCGATGGTGGATTCCTTCCAGCCCGGCATCTCCTCGTATACCGGTTCGACTTCGGCGAACGCATCGGCGAACAACGGCGGCTCGCCGGTGACGGAGCCATTCGACTTGTAACCGACACAGATCCGCAACGTGTCGAGGCCGTCGAGCACGTCGAGCTTGGTGAGGCACAGCCCCGACACGCTCGAATGGATGATGGAACGGCGCAGCGCCACGGCATCGAACCAGCCGCAGCGGCGCTTGCGGCCGGTGACCGCGCCGAATTCGTGCCCGACGCGCGACAGGTGCTCGCCGTATTCGTCGAACAGCTCGGTGGGGAACGGCCCGCCGCCCACGCGCGTGGTGTAGGCCTTCACGATGCCGAGCACGTAGTCGAAGGAACGCGGCCCGAGGCCGGTGCCGGTCGCTGCGAAACCACCGGTGGTGTTCGACGAGGTGACGAAAGGATAGGTGCCGTGGTCCACATCGAGCATGGCGCCCTGCGCGCCTTCGAACATGACATTGGCGTGTTGCGCGCGCAGGTCGGCAAGTTCCCGCGTGACGTCGCTGACCAGGGGGCGCAGACGGTCGGCGTACGCGAGCTGCTCGTCGAGCGTCTTCTGGAAATCCACCGCGGGCTGCCGGAAGTACTGCTGCAGCGTGAAATTGTGGAAGTCGAGGATCTCGCCCAGCTTGGCGGCGAATGCCTCGCGCTGGAACAGGTCCTGCACGCGCACCGCGCGGCGGGCCACCTTGTCCTCGTAGGCCGGGCCGATGCCGCGCCCGGTGGTGCCGATGGCGTTGGCGCCGCGGGCCGCCTCGCGCGCCTTGTCGAGCGCCACGTGCGAGGGAAGGATCAGCGGGCAGTTGGGCGACACGCGCAGCCGCGCGAACACGTCGACACCTGTGTCGATCAGCGTCTGCGATTCACGGAACAGGGCTTCCAGCGACAGCACCACGCCGTTGCCGATAAGGCAGCGCACGCCGGAGTGCAGGATGCCCGACGGGATCAGCGACAGCACGGTCTTCTTGCCGCCGATGACCAGCGTGTGGCCCGCATTGTGCCCGCCCTGGAAGCGCGCCACCGCGGCGGCGCGCAGGGTCAGCAGGTCGACGACCTTGCCCTTGCCCTCGTCGCCCCACTGGGTGCCGATGATGATGACGAACTTGCCCATTGATGAACCGCGCCCGCGCGCAAATGGAGAGGAGTGAGTGCCCGAACGCTCAGCGCCGCGGCGAAGGATTCTGCAGGTAGCGGAAGAAATCGCTGTCCGGCGAGATCACCAGCACGTCGCCCTCGCGGCCCAGCGAATTGCGATAGGCCTGCAGGCTGCGATAGAACGAATAGAACTCGGGATTGCGGTTGTACGCCTGGGCATAGATCGCGGCGGCCGTGGCCTCGCCTTCGCCGCGGATGCGCTGCGCGTCGGCCAGCGCCCTGGCGACCAGCTCGGTGCGCTTGCGGTCCGCCTCGGCCATCACGATGTTCTTTTCCTTCTCGCCCTCGCCGCGTTCCATGCGCGCGATGCCCTCGAAGGTGCGCTTCATGCTCTCGTACACGCTGGCGGCGACTTCCTCCTGCAGGTCGATGCGCTGCAGGCGCACGTCCACGAGATCGATGCCCATGCCGTCCATCGACTTGCCAGCCTCCGCCATGAACTCGCCGGTGACCTCCTGGCGGTCCGAGGTGACGATGTCCTTGAGCGTGCGGCGCGCGACGGCGTTCTTGATGCCGTCCTGGATCTTGTCGCCCACCAGACCCCCGGCGCGTTGCTCGTCACCGCCGGTGGACTGGTAGAACTGCGACGGATTGTTGATGCGCCACTTGATGTAGTAGTCGATGGCCAGCGGCTGGCTCTCGCGGGTCAGGAACTGCTCGCCGCTGTAGTTGACCGTCAGCACACGCCGGTCGAACTTGACCACGTCCTCGACGAACGGCCACTTGAAATGCAGCCCGGGCTCGTAGTCCGATTTCACGATGCGCGACAACTGCACGCGCAGCGCCAGGTCCTGTTCACGCACCACGAAGCACGAGGTCGAGATCAGCAGCAGCGCCGCGAGCACCAGGATCAGCAGCGGGAGTGTGCGCGAGCCCATCAGCGTTCCACCCGCGCACGCGAATCGGTGCTGCTCGAGGAATCGGAATCGACGTTCACCGGCGGACGCACGGTGACGGTGTTGGAATCGGATTCGCGGCTGCGCTCCATGATCTTGTCGAGCGGCAGGTAGATCACGCTGCCGTCACCGGCCTTCTGGTCGATGACCACCTTGCGCGAGGACTTGTAGACGCTTTCGAGCGTCTCGAGGTAGAGCCGCTCGCGCGTGACCGCGGGCGCCTTCTCGTAGGCCGCCGCGAGCTGCGAGAAACGCGACGCGTCGCCGGTGGCCAGCGAGACGATCTGCGACTTGTAGGCCTCGGCGTCCTGCACCGCGCGCGCCGCGTTGCCCTCGGCCACCGGCAGGATGTTGTTGGCGTAGGCCTGCGCTTCCTTGACCATGCGTTCGCGGTCGGCCGCGGCCTTGACCGAGTCGCGCTGCGCGGCCTGCACGGCCTCGGGCACCTGCACGCCGGTGATGTTGACGTTGACCACTTCGATGCCCGCCTCGTACTGGTCGAGCGTGCGCTGCATGATCTCGCGCGTGTCCTGCACGATGCGCGCGCGGTTGGCCTCGAGGATGGCCTGCTGGTTGTTGCGGCCCACCACTTCGCGGATGGCGCTTTCGCTGACTTCCACCAGCGTGTCCTTGGGATCGCGCACCTTGAATAGATAGTTCTTCGCGTCCTTGATGCGGTATTGCACGGCGAGCTGCAGCTCGACCATGTTCGGCTCCGCGGTCAGCACGCGCGACTTGCTGGAAGTGGACAACACGCCCTGCGTGTCCACCTTGGTGACGGTCTCGATGGGCCATGGCAGGCGCCAGCCCAGGCCGTCGCCCACGGTGTCGATGTGTTTGCCGAAACGCTGCACCACGCCGCGTTCGCCGGTCTTGATCTGGTAGAAGCCGGTCGCCATCCAGGCGCCCACGGCGATGATCAGGATGATGAGGATGGGAGTCGAAGAGCCTCCGCCTTCGCGCCCGCCGCCGAACAACGACTCGATGCGCTTCTGCCATTCCTTGAAGGCCTGGTCGAGGTCACCACCACCCGACGAGGGCTTCTTGCCCCAGGGGTTGTTATTGGAGTTTCCGGGTTGGTTCCAGGCCATATCGATATCAGGGGGAGCTTCGCTGAGCGGGCGACGATTGTAGGTAGGCCCCTGCGACGGTACAAGCAGAGTCGCCTGCAAGGGCAAGTATTTCGACGCCGGGCTCGCGTGCCCATTTGAGCAGCTCGAACTCCGAGAGTTCGGTGTCGATTTCGAAGGCGCCGTCGTCGGCGATCCGCTCGGCCAGGACCAGGCCGGCCGAATACAACCTCGCCCGCAGCTCGCCGGCGGACACCGGCAGGCGCAGCGTGGCACGCCGCGCGACACGGGACAGGCGTTCGGCCACCGCATCGAGCAGCAGGTCCAGGCCCTGCGAACGGATGGCCGACAACCAGACGTGGCTGACCCGCCCGGATTCGTCGCGCTCCACGTGCGGCTCGTCGCCGAGGCGGTCGATCTTGTTGAACACCAGGATCTGCGGCAGGTCAGCGGCGCCGATCTCGGCGAGCACGCGGTTCACTTCGTCGATGTGTTCCTGGCGGCGCGGATCGCTGACGTCCACCACGTGCAGCAGCAGCGTGGCCTCGCGCGCCTCGGTGAGCGTCGACTGGAACGCGGCCACCAGCTCGTGCGGCAGCTCGCGGATGAAGCCCACCGTGTCGGCCACCACCACGGCCGTGTTTCCGGGCAGGGTGATGCGCCGGACCGTGGGATCCAGCGTGGCGAACAGCTGGTCGGCGACGTAGGCATCGGCGCCGGTGAGCGCGCGGAACAACGTCGACTTGCCGGCGTTGGTGTAACCCACCAGCGCCAGTGACGGCACCGGGATCTCGGCGCGCTGCTGGCGGCCGGTATCTCGCTGCTGCTTGATCTTCTCGAGGCGGGCGGTGAGCGTCTTGACGCGCTTGCCCAGCAACCGGCGGTCGGTCTCGAGCTGCGTTTCGCCGGGGCCGCGGTTGCCGATTCCGCCGCCGCGCTGGCGCTCGAGATGGGTCCAGCCGCGCACCAGGCGCGTGGCGATGTGCTTGAGCTGCGCCAACTCGACCTCGAGCTTGCCTTCGTGGCTGCGCGCGCGCTGCGCGAAGATGTCGAGGATCAGGCCGGCCCGGTCCAGCACGCGCCGCTCGATGAGCTTCTCGAGATTGCGCTCCTGGGAGGGCGACAGCGGGTGGTCGAACAACACCACCTCGGCGTCGTGCTCGTGGGCGATGGCGCGGATCTCGTCGGCCTTGCCGCTGCCCACGAAGTAGCGCGGATCGGGCCGGTCGCGACGCCCGCCGACGCTCGCCACCGGGATGGCCCCCGCGGAAAGCGCCAGTTGTTCGAACTCCTGGATGTCCTCGGGATCCGCGGGCGCGCCTACGCCGAGGCGCACGAGCACGGCGCGTTCACCTGCGCGGGGTCGCTCGAACACTTTTCAATTCCGAGAAGGGGGAGAAAGCGCGTGCGGACACGCCTGGCATCATTCGCCGGCGACCGCCTCGATCGTCGTGCCGTCTTCGTTGGTGATGCGCACGTTGCGCGCCGGTACGACCGTCGAAATCGCGTGTTTGTAGACCATCTGGCTCACGCTGTTCTTCAGCAAGACGACGAACTGGTCAAATGAATCGATCTGGCCCTGCAATTTGATTCCATTCACGAGATAGATCGACACCGGGATCCGTTCCTTCCGCAAAGTATTCAGAAACGGGTCCTGCAGTGACTGGCCCTTGGCCATGACGTTCTCCTTATTTTTCAAGCAAGCGAACGGCCGCGAGCATACCACGCGCCCCCCTGCCAGTTCCCCACTCAAAGGTGAGAGAACGCCCCCTCCAGGGATGCGCGGATGCCTACAAAGCTTTGTGCATCATAGGGATCGATGACCCGGATGTCGGGCATCGAGCGCAGCCAGGTCATCTGCCGTTTGGCCAATTGACGGGTGGCTGCGACCGCCTTTTCGACGGCCATTTCCAGCGAGCAGGTGCCGGCGAGATGCGCCCACAACTGGCGGTACCCGACTGCCCGGATGGCCGGGTGCGCGTCGGTCAGATCGCCGCGCGCAAACAGTGTCCGCACCTCGCCCAGCAAGCCGGCCGCCATCATGGCGGCGAAGCGCTGGCCGAGCGCCTCGTGCAGGCGGGCACGGTCCTCGGGAATCAGCGCGACCACGGTGAAGTCGCGCGCCAGCGGTGCGGCAGTGCGACGCTGCAGGTCGGAGATCGGCTCGCCGGTGGCCGCGTGCACCTCGAGCGCGCGCTGGATGCGTTGCGCGTCGTTGGGATGGATGCGCGCCGCGGCCGCGGGGTCGACTTGCGCCAGCCGGGCGTGCAGCGCCGGCCATCCCTGCTCCGCCGCTTCCGCGTCGAGCTGCGCCCGGATGGCGTCGTCGCTCTTTGGCAGTTCCGCGAGGCCGGCGATCAACGCGCGCAGGTACAGCATCGTGCCGCCCACCAGCAGCGGCACCTTGCCCCGGGACTCGATGTCGTCGATGGCCTGCGCCGCGTCGCGCACGAACTGCCCGGCGGAATAACTCGCCGTGGGCTCCACCAGGTCCAGGAGGTGATGCCGCACGCGCGCACGGATTTCCGGCGCCGGCTTGGCGCTGCCGATGTCGAGGCCGCGATACACCTGCGCCGAATCGACGCTGACGATCTCGAGCGGGAATTCGCGCGCCAGTGCCAGCGCCGCATCGGTCTTGCCGGTGCCGGTGGGTCCCGTCAACACGGCGAGCGGTCGCTGGCGCATCAACGGCCGCGCAGGAACATGCGATCCAGTTCATCGAGCGTCACCTGCGTCCAGGTCGGCCGCCCGTGGTTGCACTGGTCGGCGCGCGGCGTCTGTTCCATCTGCCGCAGCAGCGCGTTCATTTCCGGGAGCGTGAGCCGGCGATGCGCATGGATGGCGGAGCGGCACGCGATGGTGCCGAGCAACCGGTCGCTGGCGCCGTCCAGATGATGCGAGGCGCCGTCCTCGGCCACGCCGCCGACCACGTCGCGCACCAGCGTCGCGATGTCCTCGCGCGGCAGCATCGCCGGCACCGCACGCACCACCAGCGTGTCGGGCGCGAGGCGCTCGAGATCGAAACCCGCGGCCTGCCAGTCTTCGCGCTGCGCGAGGACCGCATCGATCTCGTCGACCTTGAGCGTGACGGTGATCGGCGCCAGCAGCAGCTGTGTCGCGGCGGGCCCCTGCTGCGCTTTCATTTTTTCATACAACACGCGCTCGTGCGCGGCGTGCATGTCCACCAGCACGAGGCCGTGGTCGTTCTGCGCGAGGATGTAGATGCCATGGATCTGCGCCACCGCCTCGCCCAGCGGTTGCGCCGGCGCCGGCGCGGGCGGCGCGGCGTCGACGGCATCCAGCGCCTCGCGCACCGCCAGCAGGTTTTCACTCAGCGCCCACGTCCCGACGGGACCCGTGGCCGGAGCGGCGTGCAGCGGCAGCGGCGCGCTGGTTTGCGAATGGCCGTTCCACGCCGGCGGCACCACGCCGGTCCCAGGCCTGGTGCCCGCGAGGCGACGCTCCACCGCGCGGAACACGAAATCGTGGATCTGCCGGCTGTCGCGGAAGCGGACCTCGAGCTTCTGCGGATGGGCGTTCACGTCCACCAGTTCCGGATCGATGTCGAGGTACAGCACGTAGGAAGGTTGCCGTCCGGAATACAACACGTCGCGGAAGCCGAGGCGAACCGCGTTCATCAACAGCCGGTCGCGCACCGCGCGTCCGTTGACGAACCAGAATTGCAGGTCGGTGGTCGGCCGTGCCGCGGCGGGCGTGCCTATCCACCCCGAGATGCGCACCGGACCGGCGGCGTGGTCCACCTCGAGCGTGCGCTCGACGAAGTCGCGTCCCACGATGCGTGCCAGCCGGTCGGCGGCGGTGCCACTGCCGGTGAGCGCCGGGGCATCCAGCAAGGTGCGCGCGCCGTGGCGCAGGCGGAAGGCCACGTCATTGCGCGACAGCGCCAGCCGTTCCAGCAGCCGCACGATGTGTCCCTGCTCGGTCACCTCGCTGCGCAGGAACTTGCGGCGCGCGGGCAGGTTGTAGAAGAGGTCACGCACCTCGACCGTGGTGCCCGGCGGGTGCGCCGCCGGCGCGATGCCGCCGACGGCGCCGGCATCGACGCTCACGCTCGCGGCGCGCTCGGCGTCGACGTGCCGCGAGACGATCTCGAAGCGCGACACAGAAGCGATGGACGGCAATGCCTCGCCGCGAAATCCCAGCGTGGTGATGGCGCCGAGATCCGCGGCCGAACGGATCTTGCTGGTGGCATGGCGTGACAGGGCCAGCGCCAATTCGTCGGCGGGAATTCCCGAACCGTCGTCGCGCACACGCGTGAGACGCACGCCGCCCGCTTCGATCTCCACCTCGATGCTGCGCGCGCCGGCATCGAGGCTGTTCTCCACCAGTTCCTTGACGATCGAAGCCGGCCGCTCGATGACCTCGCCGGCCGCGATCTGGTCGATGAGATGGTTGTCGAGGACTCGAATGGGCATGGCACACCAGGCGGACTGGTGGCGCAGTTTACGCGCCCATTGCCGCGAGCTGGTTGTTGAAAAACGGCCCGCTAGTCGCGCGGCGCCCGGTGTCAGCGCAGCTCGACCTGCGCGCCGGCGCCGGAGTTGCGGCGCGAGGCCGCCAGGCGCGTGCCGTCGGGCGCATTGCCCTGAAAGTACAGCTCGATTCCGGCGAAGATCGCGTTCGCCAGCTTGGTGCGATGGGCCGGCGTCGAGAGCTTGCGCTCGTCCTCGCGATTCGAAATGAACGCGGTTTCCACCAGCATCGAGGGGATGTCCGGCGACTTCAGCACCACGAATCCCGCCTGCTGCACGCTGGGCTTGCGCACTTCACCGATACGGTCGAGCGACTTCAGCACGTTTTCGGCGGCCACCATGCTGGCCGAGATGCTGGCCGTCTGCGACAGGTCCAGCAGCACGCCCTGCAGGATCGGATCCTTGTCGTCGAGCTTGATGCCGCCCTTGAGGTCGGCGGCATTTTCGCGCTCGGCCAGCCAGCGCGCGGCTTCGCTCGAGGCGCCGCGCTCCGAGAGTACGTAGACCGACGAACCGGACACGTCCGGGTTGGCGATGGCGTCGGCATGGATGGAGACGAACAAGTCGGCCTTGGCGCGGCGCGCGCGCAGCGTGCGTTCCTGCAGGCTGATGAAGTAATCGCCGTCACGCGTGAGCACGGCTTTCATGCCGGGCTCCTGGTTGATGCGCGCGGCCAGTGCCTTGGCCACCGCGAGCACCACGTCCTTCTCGCGCGTACCCCGGCGGCCGGAGGCGCCGGGATCCACGCCGCCATGTCCCGCGTCCACGGCGATGATGATGTCGCGCCCGCTGTCCGAAGGCGCATGCGCGGGCCGGATGGCGACGGGCGCCGCGGGCGTGACCGCGACCACCTTGGCCGCGGTCATGCCGCCCGGGACGGAGATGTCGAGCACCAGTCGATGGCCCGCTTCGCCGGACGACAGCGACGAGGTATCGATGGTGACCGGGCCTTTCACTTCGAAGACCAGGCGCGTGCCGTTGTTGGGCAGCTTGCCCGAGCGCATCGTGGTGATGGGTCCTTCGGCGGCCGGCAGCCTGGCCTTGAGCGAACACTTGCTGACGTCGAGCACCACGCGGTGCGGACCGTCTAACAGGAAGGCCTTGTGCTTGACCGGACCGGAGAGGTCGAGCACGACGCGAGTGCCGGTGTCGGAGGTGGCGACGCGAATCTCGCGAATATCGGCGGCGATGAGGGGCCCGGAGACTCCCGCGAAGACCGCGAGCAGCAGGTAGAACCCAAAACGCTTCCCCGAAAAACCCTTCTCCATCATGGAGTTCAACGCCTGACCTGCGACGCAATTTACGTTTTCGCGTTAAAAGTTTCAATCCTCTCGATGCGATGGCCCTCGGGGCCGATGGAAAACTCGAATCGCAGGTCCGGCGGCGGCAGCCGGCCATCACCTTTCTCGGGCCATTCGATGAGCCACAGGTTTCCGGCGCGGTAGTAGTCGGCGAGGCCCAGGTGCTCGAGTTCTTCGGGGTCATTGAGGCGATACAGGTCGAGATGCAGGGCCTGCACGCCCGGCAGGTCGTAGGTTTCCATGAGGGTGTAGCTGGGACTCTTGATGGGACCGGTCGCGCCGAGCGCGCGCAGCACGCCGCGTGCGAACGTGGATTTGCCCGTGCCCAGCTCGCCCCGCAGTTCGATGACCCGGCAGGGGGATTCCCCCCCGGGTGGCGTGCCCAGCAACTTCGCGCCCAGCGCCTCGGTCTCCTCGCCGCTGTGGGTGACCCAGCTGTCGCGCCGCTCCGTCTTCCCGCCCGGGCTCAAGGATTCACCCAACCGCGCAGCTCGGCCAGCACGTCACTGGCGATGAGGCCGCGCTGCCCGCCCTGCGCCGCGGAGTCGCCGGCGAGCGCATGCACCAGCACGCCCACCCGCGCCGCCAACGCGGCATCGCTGCCCTGCGCCCGCAAGCCGGCGATGACGCCGGTGAGCACGTCGCCCATGCCGGCGGTGGCCATGCCCGGGTTGCCGCGATCGCAGATGTGCAGCTCGATGGCGCCGGCCGGACCACTGGCGACCAGCGTCCCGGCACCCTTGAGCACCGTCACCGCGCCGTAACGCTCATGGATGGCGCGCACCGCCGCGAGACGGTCGCCCTGGACCGCGCGGGTTTCGATGCCGAGCAACCGCGCGGCTTCGCCCGGATGCGGCGTGAGGATCCAGCCGTCCGGCAATGGCTGCGGCTCCTGCGCCAGCAGGTTCAGCGCGTCGGCGTCGACGACCACGGCCGGCGGCCGCGACTGCAATACCCGCGACCAGAGTTTCCGGCCCCAGTCGCCGGTGCCGAGCCCCGGCCCCACCGCCACCGCGTCCGCGGCACTCAAGGCGTGCTCGGGAATTCCGGCCGCACCCGCCGGTAGATAGATCAGCTCGGGATGCGCCGCGGTCACCGCGACGAGATTCTCGGCAGCGGCCGCGACGGTCACGAGCCCGGCGCCGCTGCGCAATGCCGCCATGCCGGCCAGGCGCACCGCGCCGGGCATGCCCACGCCGCCGCCGATGACCAGCACGCGGCCATTCGCGCCCTTGTGCGTGTCGCGCGCGCGGCGCGGCAGCGTGGTCGCGATTTCCGATTCGTCGATGCGCCGCAGGAGCGGCGTGAACTCGGGCAGCGCGGGCGCCACGACGCCCAGGTCGTCGAGCAGCAGCACGCCGCAGTGCTCCGGGCCGGCACCGAGGAATTGCCCGCTCTTGAAGCCGACGAAGCTCAGCGTGAGCTCGGCGCGGATCGCCTCCTCGCCCACTGCGCCGCTGTCGGCATCCACGCCGGACGGGATGTCGAGCGCCAGCACCGGCCGCCGGGCTGCGTTGATGGCGCGGATCACCGTGAGTGTTTCCGGCCGCACCGGGGGACGGAAGCCGATGCCCAGCAATCCGTCGACGATGACATCGCAGCCCGACAAGGCATCGGCGTCGAAGGGATGCGCCTTGCCGCCCGCGGCCACCCAGTCTTCCTGCGCGCGCTGAGCATCACCGGTCAGCTTGTCGGGCGGCACGGCCGCGAGCACCAGGGTTTCGAGTCCCGAGGCCTGCGCCAGGCGCGCCAGCACGTAGCCGTCGCCGCCGTTGTTGCCGGCACCGCAGACCACCGCGACGCGGCGCGCCTGCGGCCAGCGGGCGCGCAGCAGCTTGAGCGCGCCCTCGGCCGCGCGCGTCATGAGCGTGTAGGACGGTACGAGCCGCTTTTCGATCTCGAAGGCATCGAGCGCGCGCACCTGCGCGGCGGAGTAGATGGCCGTGGTCTTGTTCAGGGTCCGCTGCATCGGGCGGGAATTATACTGGCCGCGTCCCATGAACCCGCCTGCGCCCACGGCCGAAGACCTCGGCAAGCTCAAACAAGACCTGGCGGCGCTGGCTCGCGGCCGGGGATTCGACGCGATCGGGGTGAGCGGCGTGCGTCTGGGCGCCGACGTCAGCCATTTCACGCGCTGGCTCGGCGCCGGGCTGCACGGCGAGATGGACTACATGTGGAAACACGGGTCGCGGCGCACGCACCCGGAGGAACTGGTGCCCGGCACGGTGCGCGTGTTGTCGGCCCGCATGAACTATTGGCCGCCCGAGGGGCCGTCCGGCGCCGCGGATGCCTGCCAGACGCTCTCGGATGGCACGCGGGGTTACATCTCGAGATACGCGCTGGGGCGCGACTATCACAAGATCCTGCGTCACTCGCTGCAGGGCCTGGCCGACGACCTGGTGCGACGCATCGGTCACATGGGCTACCGCGTGTTCGTCGACTCCGGGCCGGTGCTGGAGCGGGCGCTGGCGCGCAACGCCGGGCTGGGCTGGATCGGCAAGCACACCAACCTGATCGCGCGCGATGCGGGTTCGTATTTCTTCATCGGCGAGATCCTCACCGACCTGCCGCTGCCTGTGGACGAGCCCGCCAGCGCGCACTGTGGAACCTGCTCCGCCTGCATACCCGCCTGCCCGACCGGCGCGATCACCTCGCCCTACCGGCTGGACGCGCGGCGCTGCATCTCCTATCTCACCATCGAGCTGCACGGCGCGATTCCCGCGGAGCTGCGCCGTTTGCTGGGCAACCGCATCTACGGCTGCGACGACTGCCAGCTGGTATGCCCGTGGAACAAGTTCGCGCGCGCCGCGGCGCATCCGGACTTCAAGGTGCGCCACGGGCTCGACGCCGCGCGGCTGGCGGACCTGTTCGCGTGGACCGAGCAGGAGTTCCTGTCGCGCACCGAGGGCTCGGCCATCCGCCGCATCGGCTACGAACGCTGGCTGCGCAACATCGCCGTGGCGCTGGGCAACGCGCCCGCCACCGCGGAAAATCTCGCGGCGCTCGAAGCGCGGCGCGACGATCCGTCGGCGCTGGTGCGCGAACACGTCGCCTGGGCGCTGGCCGAACACGCCGCGCGGCGGTGTGGTTAGTCAGCCCACCTTGTATTGCAGGTTGTCGATCAGCCTGGCCTTGCCGAGGCGGGCCGCGGTGAGCACCACGAAGTGGCGCGTGTCGGGTTGCGCGGGCGCGAGTGAGCGCGCGTCGCGCACGCTGAAGTAGTCGGTGCGGAAGCCGGCGGCGTCGAGCGCGGCGCGGCCCGTGCCCTCGATGCGCGCGAAGTCGCGCACGCCGGACTTGAGCGCTTCCACCGCCTGCAACAGCTGCCGGTAGATGGCCGGCGCCATCTTGCGCTGCTCCGCGTCGAGGTACTGGTTGCGCGAGCTCATCGCGAGGCCGTCGCTCTCGCGCACCGTGGGCGCGCCGACGATCTCCACACGCAGGCACAGGTCGGCCACCATCCGGCGGATCACCGTGAGCTGCTGGTAGTCCTTCTCGCCGAAGATGGCCACGTCCGGATCCACGATGTGGAACAGCTTGGCCACGATGGTGGCGACTCCTTCGAAATGGCCGGGGCGGAATTCGCCGCACAGGATGTTGGATATGCCGGGCACCTCGACACGCGTCGCATTGTCGGCGCCGTTCGGATAGATCTCGCCCACTTCGGGCATGAACATGAGATCGCAGCCGGCCTCGGCCAGCATGCTGGCGTCCTGCGCCGGCGTGCGCGGATAGTGCGCGAAGTCCTCGTTCGGCCCGAACTGCATCGGGTTGACGAAGATGCTGGCGATGAACTTGTCGCCGTGCTTGCGCGCCGCCTCGAGCAGGCTCATGTGTCCCGCGTGCAGGTTGCCCATGGTGGGCACGAACACGACGCGATTGCCGGCCGCGTGCCAGCGCGCCACGTGCGCGCGCACATCGGCGATGGTCGTCGACGTTTCCATCATCCCCGGCCCGCGGGACTCACGCGTGGAATTCGTGCTCTGGCGCGGGGTAGGTTTTCTGCTTGACGGCATGTACGTATCGCCTGAGTGCGTCGAGGTTCGAGCTCGCCCCGTCCATGAAATTCTTCACGAAGCGCGGCTTGCGGCCGGAGGTGATGTCGAGGACGTCGTAGAGCACGAGGATCTGCCCGTCGGTGTCCGGGCCGGCGCCGATGCCGATGACCGGCACCTGCAGCGCCTCGGTGATGCCCTGGCCGAGCTCGGAGGGAATACATTCGAGCAGCACGATGTCCGCGCCCGCGGACTCGAGCGCCTTGGCGTTGTCGAGCATGCGCCTGGCCGCGGCGTCGTCGCGGCCCTGCACCCGGAAGCCGCCGGTCTTGTGCACCGACTGCGGCTTCAGCCCGAGATGCGCGCACACCGCGATGTCGTGGCGCGCGAGGAACTCGACGATCTCGAGCTGGCCGATGCCGCTCTCGAGTTTCACCATCTCCGCACCGCCCTCCTGCATGAGGCGCACGGAATTGGCCAGCGCGATGTCGGGCGTCGGGTAACTCGCGAACGGCAGGTCGGCCACGAGGAACGGGCGATGCAGTCCGCGCGCCACGGCCTTCGAGTGGTAGATGATGTCGTCCATGGTCACGGGCACCGTGGTGTCGTGACCCTGCAGCACCATGCCCAGCGAATCGCCCACCAGCACCAGGTCGGCATCGGCGTTGTCGCACAGCACCGCGAAGCTCGCGTCGTAGCAGGTGATGCAGGCGATCTTCTCGCCCTCCTGCTTCATCTTCTGCAACGTGCCCAGCGTGACGGGCGGGCGCGTCGAATCGCGTTGTTCGAGATGCGTGTACACGGCGCGGATCCCCTCGGCAGCGGCTCAGATAGTAGCGTGGCGCAGGGGGTTGTAGTACATCCGGCCCTTGCGCATGCGGCGGATCGCCGCCACCAGTTCGTCGTAGTCGGCCTGGTTCTGCACCGGGTCGATGTTGGCCGCGTTCACGATCAGCAGCGGCGCGCGGTCGTATTCGTGGAAGAACCGCGCGTAGGCGTCGTTGAGCCGCGCCAGGTAGCCGGCGTCGATACCGCTCTCATAGGGGATGCCGCGCTTGGCGATGCGGCCCAGCAGGGTCTCGACCGGGGCCTGCAGGTAGACCACGAGGTCGGGCCTGGGCGGGTCGACGTCCAGCCGCGAGGCCACCTGCTCGTAGAGCTGCAGCTCCGCCGGGTCGAGGGTGAGACCGGCGAACAGCCGGTCCTTCTCGAATAGATAGTCGGCGACGCGCCGCGGCGCGAACAGGTCCTGCTGCTTGAGCGAGCCGAGCTGCTGCGCGCGTTGAAAAAGGAAGAAGAGCTGCGCCGGCAGCGCGCCCGATTTCTGGTTCTTGTAGAAGCGCTCGAGGAAGGGATTCTGCGCGTCCTGCTCGAGCACCATCTCGGCCTCGAGCGTCGTCGCCAGGCGTTTCGCCAGACTGGTCTTGCCCACGCCGATGGGCCCCTCGACCACGATGTAACGCTGCACGACGTCGCCGTCGCGCGTGCGCGGCGCCGGTGACGTGCCCGGCGGCGCGTCGTTCTCCGGGGCGCTCACAGTTTCCGCATTCCGCGGTTGGCCACGCGCGCGCGCAGGCTGGCGACGCGCCCGAGCCCAGGTACCTCGAGGTCCGGGGCGATGTCGGCGAGTGGATAGAGCACGAAGTCGCGCCCGGCGATGCCCGGGTGCGGGAGATTCAGCGCATCGGTGGCGCGGGTCTCGCGGCCCAGCACCAGCAGGTCGAGGTCGATGACGCGCGGGCCCCAGCGTTCGCGCGGCGGCTCGCGGCCGAGCGTGCGTTCCAGGGCGCGCAACTCCTCCAGGAAGTCCTCGGGGGATAGCCGCGTGAGCATGCCAGCCACCGCGTTGACGAACGGCGGCTGCACCACCTCGCCCAGCGGTGCGGTGTGGTACAGCGGCGAACTCAGCACCAGGCGCGAGTCACGCAGCTGCGCCAGCCCGGCGAGCGCGCGTTGCACCTGCTCGCGCGGCGAGGCGAGATTGCTGCCCACGCCCACGTAGGCTGGCAGCCAGCGCGGTGCCTGGGATGGATCGGCGACCGGGGCCGCGGCGGCACTCATGAGGCCGCTGGCGCGCGGCCACGGCCCCGCCGCCGCCGGCGGCGCGGCCGGCGTTGCCCGCCACCGTCACCGGGCGAGCGCGCCTGCGCGCCGAGCGCATCCGCCATGCGATCGCGATCGCTCTGCGAAACCTCCTGCACGCGCGACCACCAGGCCGCGATCGCCGGGTCGGCCAGTCCCATGTCGGCGCGCAGCAGCAGCAGGTCGAAGCCCGCGCGGAAACGCGGCTGCTCCAGCATGCGCAGGGCGCGCCGGCCGCGCGGCTGCTCCAGCCGCGGTTGCGCCGCGAACATCTCGCGCACGCCCAGCGAGAAACGCTTCGGGATGGTGATGCGGCCCTGAGCGGCGCGCGCCGCGCGGTCCACCGCGTCGACAATGGTGCCGATGTCGTGCCACTTCTCCTGCGGCTGCTTCTCGATGATCTCGGCGATCGGTCCGTACAGCAGCAGCGCGAACAGGAAGGTCGGCGTGACCGGCTTGCCCTGCGAGACGCGCTGGTCGGTGTTCACCAGGCCCTGCTTGAGCAGCCGCACCACCGCGCCGTCGGGATGGCGGTCGAGGTACGCTGCCACCGTCGGCAGCAGCTCGCCTAACAACCCGCGTGCGCGCAGCACGTCGAGGCTGCGGGCGCCGTGGCCGGTCAGGAACAGTTTCAGCGTCTCGTCGAACAGCCGTGCCGGCGGCACGCTGCCCAGCAAGTCGCGCAGCGCCGGGATCGCGGTACCCGTCTCGCCGTCGAGCGTGAAACCGAGCTTGGCCTCGAACCGCACCGCGCGCAGCATGCGCACCGGGTCCTCGCGGTAACGCGTCACCGGGTCGCCGATGAGCTTGAGGCGCCGCGCCGCGATGTCCTCGACGCCGCCGGTGTAATCCCAGATCGAGAAGTCGGCGATGTTGTAGTACAGCGAGTTGGCGGTGAAATCGCGGCGCCAGACGTCGTCGTCGATGGTGCCGTAAGCGTTGTCGCGCAGGATGCGGCCGTGTTCGTCGGTGACGCGGTCTTCGTCCTCGTCGTCGTCGCGGCCGGCGCCGGCGTGGCGCGAGCGGTCGCGGTCCGCGAGCGGACGGCTGCCGTGGAAACCCGTCTGGTGCGGACCCGCCTCGGCCAGCACCGTGCTCTCGTCGGCTTCGTCGCCTTCGTCGTCCAGCTCGCCGTCGAGATCCGCTGGCACCTCGTCGTCGTCGAGGTCGGCCACCTCTGGTTCGATCGGTTGTTCGTCGGGCGCGCTCGTGGCGCGGAAGGTCGCGACCTCGATGATCTCGCGGCCGAAGAACACGTGCGCCAGGCGGAAGCGCCGGCCGATCAACCGGCAATTGCGAAACGTGCGCTTGACCTCTTCCGGCAGCGCGCTGGTCGCGATGTCGAAATCCTTCGGGGAAATCCCCAGCAGCAGGTCGCGCACGCAGCCGCCCACCAGGAATGCCTCGTAACCGGCTTCGCGCAGCCGGTACAACACGCGCAATGCATTGGGGGAGATCGCTGAACGCGATATGGAATGTTCGGCACGGGGGATGATGCGTGCTGCGGGCCGGGAGGCCGGATCGGCGTCGTTCAAGACTTCAAAGTTCCGCTTGGCAGGAGAAAAGCGGCGCATATACTACCGCGCTCGATTCTGGACCCGCCTGCCGGACGCTCCCTTCGTCTAGAGGCCCAGGACATGGCCCTCTCAAGGCCGTAACACCGGTTCGAATCCGGTAGGGAGCGCCAATTAAATCAATAACCTACGCTGGTAGCTGAGCACGTTGCCGGCGCTGGCGTCATTCCAGCCGTACGGCGCGGGACAGCTCTTGCATTGCAGAGGATTGCGGCGAGCCTCGCAGAGGCGCTCCCGGTCAATCAACTTGCATTCGCCTTTCGGCGCGAGGCACATGAAGTCTGGCAGCTCAGCCGGCGGGAGCTGCCCACGTCTCGATCATGACTCGCCGGGCCTCAGCCGTCGGCGAATCCGCGCTGCGGTGTGCCGCCTTGTCTCAAGGTGTGCTCAAGGCGCATTTCCGTGTCCAGCCTCCGGTTGTACCTGCCGGCGGACAAGAAGCCGTCGATGACCATGACTAGATAGAATCCGAACAGGACCTTGATGCCCACGCCGAACAAGACGCCGCCGATCCAGACCAGCGAAACGAGCGGAACGACGATCATGAACACGAACAGCCCGATGATCCACCGGCCGCAATATGCATAACCCGCACCCGGCAGGAATACATTTGCGACCGCGGCGACGAATCCGGACTTCTTGCGCAATTCGATCAACTGGTCCAGCGCAGCTTCGCTCACATGACCTCCAGGAGTCTGGGGTCATTCTAGGCCACCGTCCTTCATTCGAGGCGTGCCTGCGTCGCAGCCAGACTGCGATCTGGATCACGATTGCCGGCAATCTGCGGGCCCGCCAGGGCGAGGCCCGAATTCGTCACCATTCAAGGTCCCTTTCACGTTGGAAGCATTGTTAGTCTCGACGGGCGTCGTGGCCCTCGCCGAAATCGGCGACAAGACCCAGTTACTGGCCTTGCTGCTGGCGGCGCGCTTTCGGGCCCCCTGGCCCATCGTGGCCGGCATCGCGGTGGCAACGATTGCCAACCACGCGTTTGCCAGCCTGGTGGGCGTGTGGCTGGTGAACCTGCTCGGTGCCGACGCCATGCGCTGGATCGTCGGCCTCTCGTTCATGGCGATGGCGCTTTGGGCCCTCGTACCGGATTCCGCACCCGAAGAGAACCGGACGGCGCCGCGGTATGGCGTATTCCTCACCACCGTCATCGCCTTCTTCCTGGTCGAGATGGGCGACAAGACGCAGATCGCCACCGTGGCGCTGGCCGCGCAGTTCCAGGCACTCACGATGGTGGTTTTGGGCACCACGCTCGGCATGTTGCTCGCCAACGTGCCGGTGGTGTTCGCCGGTGATGCCTTGCTTCGCCGCGTGCCGCTCAAGGTGGTGCGCATCGCGGCGGCGCTGACCTTCGTCGCACTGGGCGTGTACGCGCTGTTATCGCGCTGACGCGCCAACACGCGGGATCGCGCCGCGGCAAGTGTGCCGCGTGCGCCGCCACACGACCTGTAGGCGCGCCCCTACTCAGCGCGCTGCCGCGGCCGACAGTGCCGTTCCCCGCCGCCAACGAAAATCCGCGGCACCGCATGAGCTCATTCGTTTCGAGAGGCGTAGTGCTCGCCGGCGCACGCCTGCTCAACCAGGCCCTGGCGCTGCTGAGTCCCCTGTTGCTGGTCCGCCTGCTCGACATCGTCGAGTACGGCCGCTACCGCCAGTTCATGGCGGTCGCGATGCTCGTCACTTCGCTGGGGGGATTCGCCCTGACCGCCAACCTCACCTACCTGCTGTCGCGCACGCCCGAGCGCGCCGCCGCCGACATCACCAAGACCACGATGCTCATGTTCTGCGTGGCGGTGATCAGCGCCCTGGTCGTGGCCGCGGCGCACCCGTGGATCGTGCCGGAGGAGATCTCCGCCAGCTGGTGGCTGCTGTCGCTGTACGTGTTCATGTTCCTCAACCTCGAGGTGGTGGTCGCCTACTGGCTGGCGCGCCGCCGCTCGCTGGAAGTGATGCAGTACACGCTGGTGGTCACCGCCTGGCGGCTGGCGACGCTGCTGGGCGCGGCCGTCTACTTCGGCGACGTCGAGATGATCTTCGTGACCATCGTCTGCGCGGAGGCCATCAAGAACCTGGCTATCTACTCCTGGCTGAGGCGCCGTGGCCTGCTGGTGTTCCGCTGGGATCGCGAAGTGCTGCGCGAACAAGTGCGCCTGGTGGCGCCGCTCGGCCTCGGCTCGGTGCTCAACAAGGCCAATGAATTCGGCCGCGTGGTGGTGGGCTCGGTGATGGGCCCGGTGCCGCTGGCCATCTACTCCACCGCCGCCTACCAGGTGCCGCTGGTGAACATCGTGCAGACCTCGCTGTCCGACGTGATCTTCCCCGACCTCGTGAAGCGCGCGCAGCGCGACCGCGCCGAGGGCCTGCGCCTGTGGAAACGCGCGCAGATGATGGTCGCCGCGGTGATCCTGCCGGCCTGGCTGCTGCTCACCTATTTCGCCGAGCCGCTGATCCGGCTGGCCTTCACCGACGCGTACGTGTCGGCGACGCCGTTCTTCCAGGTATTCCTGCTGCTCATGGTGCGGCAGTGTTTCCAGTATTCGACGCTGCTGCGCAGTGTCGAGGACAACGCCTCCTTCGCGATTTCCAGCGCCGTCGCGCTGGCCATCAACGGCGTGCTCATCGTCACGCTGATGCCGCGCTACGGACTGTGGGGACCGACGCTGGGGCTGGTGGTGAGCCAGGTGTGGTCGGGCTTCTACCTCGCGCGCCGCGTGATGCTGCGATACCAGGTGCCGGCCTCGCAGGTGTTCCACTGGCGCAAGCTCATGTTGTCCTTCGCGGCCTCGCTGCTCGCGCTGGCCGCGCTGCACGGCGCGCTCACGTGGTGGGGGCCCAGCTACGCCAGCCTCGCGCTGGCGTTGGCGCTGTTCGGCGTCATCTACGCGCTGTGCGCGCGCTTCATCCTGCGCGAGGAATTCGACTACGTGGTGCGCGCATTCACCCGGAGACGGCCCGCGACATGACGACGAAGCGTCCGGTCATCATCTTTTCCTACTGGTTCGCACCCAGCCCGGCGGTGGGCGGGAAACGCTTCAGCTTCCTGGCGCGCGAATTCGCACGGCTCGGCTACGACGTGCACGTGATCACGCACGAGGCGCACGAATGGATCGACTACAAGGCCGACGGATCGCTGCCGCTGGCCGGACAGGTGCATCGTTGCGGCGAGTCGCTGAAGCTGCCGCTCGCGGGCAAGGGAAAATGGCGCCGGTTGCTGAACACCATGTTGTACCGGTTGCTCGCGCCGGTGGGCTTCGAGATCTTCTGGGCGGACGTCGCCGCCAGGAAGGCGCTCGAAGTGGCGCGGCCGCTTCGATCCGGCGTGGTGATCGCCACCTCGCCGGCGCCGGCAGCGCTCATCGCCGGCGCACGCGTCGCGCGCCAGCTCGACTGGCCGCTGATCCTCGACTACCGCGACCCGTGGAGCGCACACGCCTGGCCGAGGTGGCGGGTCGGCGCCATCGGCCAGTGGTTCGCGCGGCGTTTTGAACGGCGCGTGGTCAGGCGCAGCGCGGCGCGCGTGCTCAACACGGCCGCGATGCGTGCCTCGTTCGAGAAAGCCTTCCCGCGCAGCGACGTGCCGCGGAACTTCGTGATCCCCAATGGCTTCGAGTCCGTCGCCGATGCGGCGCCACCGCCACCCGCGGATGGCCCCATCTGCATCGTGCATGCCGGGGAGATCTACACCGGACGTTCGCTGGTGCCGGTGCTGCTGGCGGCGCAGCGGCTGCAGGCCCGGCATCCGGACAGGCCCATCAAGGTGGTCACATTCGGTGGCCTGCCCCCCGTCGAGCAGAACCGCATCCGCGAACAGCAGCTCGAATCGTGGATCGAAGTGCGGCCACGGGTTCCCTTCGCGGAACTGTTCGCCGAATTGCAGCGCGCGCACCTGTTGCTGGCCGTGGTGGGCGAACACATGCCCTATTCCACACCTTATAAAGTGTACGACTACATGGCGGCGGGACGCCCCATCCTCGGCCTCGCGCCGCGCGGTGCGGCGTTGTTCGACATGCTGCAGGAAAGCGGCGCGGGCCTGTGCTTCGAACCCGATGACGTGCAGAGCATCGAGCTGGCGCTGGAGCGATTCATGGCGGGTGACTTCGTGGCGGCCCAGGCCCGGGTCGATCGTTATCGCTGGTCGAATCTCGCGCTCCAGTACCGGAGCGTCATCGAGAACGTGAGCGGCGCCCATTCGGGGCTGGTGACCGAGGAACCCACGGCCACCTCGGCCAAACTGCTCGATTTGTAGGCCGGATGGCGCCTCGCCGGGCACCGGCCTGCTGTCATGCACAAATAACGGCCCGCGGGCGCGCGGATGTGCGCCACATCGCGCGTTGCAAGGCGCCTTGGCGGTAGGCTGCCCGGATGGCCACGAACACCCTGCCCGGCGAGCAGCCGGGCAAACTGGACGCGCTCCTCGACCGCTGGCAGACCAGCCTCGACCTGCACGCCCGTTACGCCGCGCTCGACGACGCGCGTTACTGGCACGTGCAACCCTGGCCGAAACACGAGCGCCCGCAGCGCTGGATCATC
>DASUGK010000149.1:0-79689 GCA_036274075.1 Steroidobacteraceae bacterium
CGGGGATCTGTACGCCGAGGATCTCCGCGAGCCGGGTGGCTTCGACGCTGGTGATGCGCACGCGCGCAGGCTTGCCGGCAGGCAGTGCCACGCCGCCGCCGTCCTCGGTCGGGATGACGAACAGCGGCTTGAGCTGCCCCCAACACGGCGCCGCCAGGCAGGCGAGTGCCAGGAGACAGGCGACGCTGTGTTTACGAAGCATCTTCGCCTTCAAAAGCTCCCGTTCACGTAGACGCGTTCGATCTTCACTTTCTGCGGGCCGACCTGCATGTCGGCGATGATGAGCGCACCGCTCTTGTCGAGCGTGACATCCGCTTCCAGTGCGCCGGTGGTGGAATGGCCCGTGAAGTCCTTGCCTTTCCTGGCGAGCACCTTGGTCTTCGCGTCCGTGAGCTTGCTCGGATCGGTGGCGACCCACATCGCGATGGAATGCTCGGCGCCGACGGGATTCTCACTCGCGAGCAGCTGGCGGATCCCCAGTGCCTGCGCCAGCCAGGTGCCGGGCGTGGAATCCGCGGGCAGCTGGGCGTTGACCTTCTTGCCCTGCAGGTCGCCGTCGATCACCCAGGTATCATCTTCCTGCTTCAGGCCGATACTGGTGTTGAGCTCGCCGTTTTCGGCGATGAAATGCGCGGCGTTGATCAGCGTGGCGTCGGGACGGACCCATTCCTTGGTCACGGCATCCTGCGTGTGCAGTTCGCCGCCCGCGGCCGGCATCATCATGGCCGTGACCTGCTCGGACTTGGTATCGCCGTCCGCGTCGCGCTCCAGCGTCATCATGGTGACGCCGGCCTTCATGCCACCGACGGTGGCCACCGCGATCTCCTCGTAATAGGGCGCCGGCACCGGCGTCGAGACTTCGAGCGTCTGCGCCAACGCGCGCATCAGGTTGTCGAAGGTCTTCACGTAACCGATGTCGACATGCGCGCAGTACAAACCGTGGCCGCCCTTGACCATGACGAACTGCTTGAACTGGCCCAGGCGCGCTTCCTTGCCGTCGTTCACGCGGTACAGCCAATGCGTTTCGAGATAGGGCACGTTGCCGATGGCGCCGGCGTCGGTGAATTCCAGTTGCCGGGCCTCGACTTTGCCCTGGCTCTGCGCGACCTGTTCCATGGTCAGGTCCAGCGTGCGCCGGAGCATGTCGGCCATGTCGAAGCCGTCCGGCACCAGTTCGCAATAGGTAGGCGTCTCGGCGCCGAGGTCGAATTCGATGCTGTACGACTCTTCGACCTTTTCGACTGGCCCAACAACCTTGGCGGGAACCTTTGCCTTGAACCAGTTGTCCTTGCTCTTGAACTCGCGGGGGGAACCGGCCTTGGCTTCGCGCGCCCGAGCATCCGTCAACCACTTGGGCTCCTGCGCGCCCGCGACCAGCGCAAAGAACAACAACGCAGACGCAACCGTGCCACGCAGAATCATCGAGCCTCCCTTGTGCCGGCGAAGCGACCGGCACGGCACTGTACTGTGCGCTTCCGGATTCACCAAGTGAGCCGGCACATGACAAAACATCCGCTGCGAAACGGCCTGCTGGCCATGTTCGCCGCCGCCGTGCTTGCAGCCTGCGGAGGCGGTGGCGATGCCTCCGGGCCCGCGCCACTGCCGCCGTCACCCAGCCCGGCCGCCGGAATCCTGGGTGACGGACGACTGCCCGAACTCGTCGAATGGGCGCGCGCGTCGCAGAACGCGCCGGCCATGGGCGTCATCGTCATCCGCGGCGGACAGGTGGCGGAACGTGCGGTCGTGGGCAGGCGCTCGATGGATGGCGGACCCGCGGCAACCGTCGACGATCGCTGGCATCTCGGTTCGATCACCAAGTCCATGACGTCGACGCTGGCCGCCACGATGGTGGAAGACGGCCTCATTGGCTGGGACACGACGCCGCTCGAGGTGTGGCCGGAACTGGGCAACGAAATCCACGCCGACTATCGCAATGTGACGCTACGGCATTTCCTCTCGCACACCTCGGGCATGAAACGCGACGACGCCTGGTCGGGCAGCGAAGACAGCGCCTCAGGCACGCTGGTGCAGAAGCGCCGCGAGTGGGCGGAGCGAATGCTGTCGCGCCCGGCGGAGTTCAGCACCGGGACGTTTTCGTATTCGAACATCGGCTACGTGGTCGCCGGCGCCATGCTGGAGACGCGCGCCGGCGCGCCCTGGGAAGAACTGTTGACCACCCGCGTGCTGACGCCGCTCGGCATGGTCCACACCGGCTTTGGCGCGCCGGGTACGCACGGCCAGGTCGACCAGCCGCTGGGACACTGGAGCCGCAACAGTGGCTTCGATCCGGTGCCCGTGGGACCGGGTGATGACAATCCGAAATCCATGGGACCGGCGGGAACCGCGCATACGACGCTGGATGATTTTGCGGCGTACCTGCAGGCGCACCTGGCCGGTGAGCAGGGGGTAGGGGGGCTGGTGTCTGCGCAATCCTTCGCCACCTTGCACGCGCCGGTGGCGTCGAACTACGCGTTGGGATGGGGGGCGGCGCCCGACCTGTCGCCGCTGGGTGCCGGCGGCAACATCCACAACGGCTCGAACCTGCGCTGGTTTGCCGTCACCTGGTTCTCGGCGCAGAAGGACGCCGGCCTGCTGATCGTGCTCAATGGCGGAGGTGAACGCGCCGAAGCCGCGATAGGCGCGCTCGACCTGCTGCTGCGGGAACGGATCGCCGCGACGCCTCAGACGTCCGGCAGGCTGAAATAGAAGGTGGCGCCCTGGTCCTGGGCGCCATCCACCCACACCGTGCCGCCGTGCCGCTCGACGATGCGGCGCACGATGGAAAGACCCACGCCCGTGCCCTCGAACTGGTCGGCGGAATGCAGGCGCTGGAACACGCCGAACAGCTTGTTCATGTACTTCATGTTGAAGCCGACGCCGTTGTCCTTGACGAAGCACACCAGCGTCGTGCCGTTCATGCGGTAGCCGATCTCGATGCGCGCCCTGGCGCGGTCGCGCGTGAACTTGATCGCGTTGGAGACCAGGTTGACGAACACCTGCTGCATGAGTCCCGGATCCACCTGCCAGGTGGGGAAATCCGCGACCACGAATTCGATGTCGCGGCCGGCGCGTTCCGCGGCCATGCCGTCGATGACGCGCTCCGCGAGTTCGCCGAAACGCACGGGCTGGCGGTGCAGTTCCTGGCGATTGAGCTGCGAGAGCCGCAGCAGGTCGGTGATGAGCCGGTCCATGTGCGCGGCGCCGGCGTTGACGTTCTGCAGCAGGCGCCGGCCCTCGTCGTTGAGCGTGGCCACGTGCTCGGAAAGCAGCGCCTGCGTGAAGCTCGACACCGCGCGCAGCGGCGCGCGCAGGTCGTGTGATACCGAGTACGAGAACGCCTCGAGCTCGCGGTTGGCGATCTTGAGTTCTTCGGTGCGCTCGCGGACGTTTTCCTCGAGCCGCTTCTTCTCGATGCGCAGCTGGCGCACGGCGAGGGCGCGCTCCAGCACCGGCAGCGCGGTGGCGAGCTTGATGGGTTTCTGGATGTAGTCGAGCGCGCCGGCTTTCATCGCGGCCACCGCAGTCTCGAGCGCACCGTGCCCGGTCATGATCACCGCCACGAGTGTCGGGTCCACGAGCTGCGCGGATTTCATCAGGTCGATGCCATTCGTGCCCGGCATCTGCAGGTCGGCCAGCAGCAGGTCGAAGCTGCGCTCGCGCATGGCGGCCAATGCATCGGCGGCGGACGTGTAGCCGTAGGTCCGATATCCCTCGTATTCGAGCGTGTCGCACAGTGCGCGCATCGACGCGGGTTCGTCGTCGACGATGAGAAGGGTGAGCTTATGGGCGGCTTCGACCGCGGGGTTGGTCTTCACGGCGGTGTGTTCAAGTCCTTTGGATACATAACCTCGGACGTAGTGTCCGCTTTGGGGCCCCGTAGGGCCAAATGCCTAGGAGAGTACCTGATGTACTTGTGTAAGCGGATTCTGACATCAATTTGACCGGGATTTTCAAGCCCTGAAGCTAGCTACTCGCTACGCTGTGGCTGGTATGGTCGACAGGGACGTCGGTCGACGGACCGCGGTGAGAAACGACGCAACCTCGCGCAGGCATTGGGGGAACGTGCCGGCGATGGTGGCGGGGGGCGACTGGAAATGGCGGCCTTAAGGGTAGAGGGCCGGCTAACTAGTCGCAGGGAAGAGCAAGAATGCAGCCTGTAAGTCTGGTCCTCGTGGAAGATGTGCCGAGCGAAGCGGAGATCGCCGTCCGGCAGCTGGAAGCAGGGGGATTCGCGTGCTCCTGGAGGCGCGTGGAATCGGAGCCGGTGCTGCGGCGCACGCTCGCGGAATTCAAGCCCGACCTCATCCTCTCCGACTTCACGTTGCCCGGCTTCGACGGCCTGACGGCGCTCGAAGTGGCCCGGGAGCTCGCGCCGGAAACTCCGTTCATATTCCTCTCGGGGACGCTGGGCGAAGAGCGCGCCATCGACGCGCTGCAGCGCGGTGCGGTCGATTACGTGCTCAAGACCAATCTCGCGCGCCTGGTGCCGGCCGTGCGCCGCGCGCTCGAGGAGTTCCAGGTGCGCCGCGCTCAGATGCGCCTCGAGCAGCAGCTGCGCGACATCGTCGTGACTTCGCAGGACTGGATCTGGGAGCACGATCGCGACGGCCGCTTCACTTTCTGCAGTGATTCGGTGCGCAACATCCTGGGCTACGCGCCCGAGGAGATCCTCGGCAGGAATGCCTCGCAGTTCATCCATCCCGAAGACCTCGCCGCGATCGACTCCGCCATGCATTCGCTCGGCCCCGGCCAGCGCACGGCGACCAACCTGCAGGCGCGCTGGCGACATCGCAATGGCAGCTATCGCTGGCTCGAACGGAACATGCTGGTACTGCTGGGCGAGGGCGGCCAGGTGCTGGGTTACCGCGGCAGCGAGCGCGATTTCACCGACCGGCGGCGCCAGGAGAAGCGCATCAGCCGTCTCACGCGCGTGCTCAAGATGCTGTCCGGCGTGAACGGCGCGATGGTGCGCATACGCCAGCGCCGCGAAATCCTGGTCGAAGCCTGCCGCCTCGCCACCTCGGTGGGCGGTTACGCCAGCGCCATGGTGGCGCTGATCGAGCCCGGCACGCGTACGGCGCGGCCCACGGCCTGGTCAGGCAGCGTGGATCAAAAGGTCGCGCAGCACCTGACGTTCTCGATCGCCGACGCCGCACAGGATGACACCAGCGTGGTGGGCCGGGTGCTGCGCACGGGCCAGTCGCTGGTCTGCAATGACCTGCAGTCGCTGGAGATGCCGCTGGCCGCGCGCGCCGCGCTGCTCGACAGCGGCTTCCGCAGTGTCGTGGCGCTGCCGCTGCTGGTCGACCGTACGCCCGTGGGCGCGCTGATGCTGACGTCCTACGACGTCGGCGCGGTGGGTGACGAGGAACTGCGCATGCTGCGCGAGCTGGTCGCCAACCTCTCCTTCGGGCTGCAGTACCTCCACAAGGAAGACGAGATCCGCTTCCTGTCGTACTTCGATCCGCTCACGGGTCTCGCCAAGCGCGGCCTGTTCTGCGAACGCGTGGTGCGCGCGCTCGAGCCGCGCATCGGGCGGCGCGGCACGCCTGCCGTCGCGGTGCTCGACATCGAACAACTGTCCACCATCAACGATTCCTTCGGCCGGCATGCGGGCGACCTGCTGTTGCAGCAGGTGGCCGACCGCATCAAGCAGCACTTCGATTCCACCGAGCTGCTGGCGCATTTCGGCGCCGGCACCTTCGGCGTGATCATGGAAGCGGCGGGCGACGAAGACGAGGCCGTGCACTGGATGCAGTCCCAGATCATGGACGTGTTCCGTGCGCCGTTCTCGGTCGATGCACGCGCCATACCTGTCGACGTCAAGTGCGGCTTCGCCCGCTACCCGGACAACGGTCACGACGCCAACGCGCTGGTGCAGAACGCCGAGGCGGCGCTGCGCAGCGCCAAGAGCACGGGAGAGAAGTACCAGCATCACCGGCTGGAGCTGTCGGCTGCCGTGGTGTCGCGCATGACGATGGAGCACCGCCTGCGCGCGGCCATCGAGCGGCAGGACTTCGTACTGCACTACCAGCCGAAATTCGACGTGCGCACGCGCGAGATCCGCGGCCTCGAAGCGCTGCTGCGCTGGCGCGATCCGGAAGCGGGGCTGGTGATGCCGGGCGTCTTCCTGTCACTCATGGAATCGAGCGGGCTCATCGTGCCGCTCGGCGACTGGATCCTGCGACAGGCGTCGGCAGATCTGCGGCGCTGGCAGGGCGCGGGGCTCGCGCCGGGGCGCGTGGCCGTGAACATTTCTCCGGTGCAGCTGCGGCGGCGCGCGTTCGCCGATCACCTGCTCGACCTGGTCGGCGAATGGCGCAGCGAGACCGTGGGCATCGACATCGAGATCACCGAGGGCGTCCTGATCGACGACGTGAGCTCCGCCGTGGCGCAGCTGCGCGTGTTGCGCCGCTCGGGCGTCCGCGTGGCCATCGACGATTTCGGCACCGGGTATTCCTCGCTCAGCAGACTCGCTGAGCTGCCCGTGGACATGCTCAAGATCGACCGCAGCTTCGTGAGCCAGCTCACCACCAGCGGCGCGGGCCGCACCGTGGCCGAGACCATCATCACGCTGGGCAAGGCCTTCAACATGACCACGCTGGCCGAGGGCGTGGAGACCACCGAACAACTCGAGATGCTGGCCCTCATGGGCTGCGACCAGTCGCAGGGATACCTGCACAGCCGGCCGCTCGCCGCCGCCGATCTTGAACCCATGCTGAAAACGGCAATGCAGTCATTGCAAAAAGGTAATGGCGCGAACCACGAAAGAACGATGTCGGTCCACGGCGGTTGACCGGATCGATATCTATTTTTTGAGGGGGAACGCTCGAGACCCCGGTCTGATCTACACTGGTGACGCGCCCAATGATCGGATACGACTTTGCTCAAACAACTTACCCGCGCACGCCTCACATGGCTCGCCCTCATCATCCTGGCAATCCTGCTCGTCCTTTACCGTTGCACCGGCGGCGCTGACGCCGCCCCGGAATACCAGACCGCGCCCGCGGAGAAGACCAACGTCGTTTCGCGCGTCAGCACCTCCGGCAGCCTGCAGGCCGTGGTCACCGTCGACGTCGGCAGCCAGGTGTCGGGCCGCGTGCAGGAGCTGTACGCGGACTTCAATTCCAAGGTGAGGAAGGGCGAGAAGATCGCCAAGATCGATCCGTCGCTGTTCCAGGCCGCCGTGGTGCAGGCCGAGGCCAATGTCATGGCGGCCCGTGCCAATGTCACGCGCCTCGAAGTCACCGCGGACGACGCCGAGCGGCAGGCGAGGCGTGCCTCCGAGGTGTTCGAGCAGCGGCTGATTTCCGAAACCGAACGCGACAACGCCGTCGCCACCGCGCGCGCCGCGCGTGCCGCGGTCGAACAGGCCAAGGGGCAGCTCGCGCAGGCCCTCGCGCAACTCGAGCAGGCGCGCACCAATCTTCGGTACACGGACATCCTGTCGCCCACCGATGGCGTGGTGATCTCGCGTGCGGTCAACGTGGGCCAGACCGTGGCCGCCTCCCTGCAGGCGCCGGTGATCTTCACCATCGCGCAGGACCTGCGGAAGATGGAAGTGCACACCAACGTCGCCGAATCCGACATCGGGCGCCTGAAGCCCGGCATGCGCGTGTCGTTCACGGTGGATGCCTATCCCGGCGAGCCGTTCCGCGGATCGATCCGCGACATCCGCAATGCGCCCCAGGTGGTGCAGAACGTCGTCACCTACGACGCAGTGATCGACGTGAACAACGACGACCTCAAGCTCAAGCCCGGCATGACGGCCACGGTAAGCGTGGTGACCGACCGGCGCAGCGACGTGCTCGCGGTTCCGAACGCGGCGCTGCGGTTCCGGCCCGAAGGCGTGGCAGCGGGACAGGGGCAGGGGCAAGGACAGCGCAGTGCGCAGGCGTCGGGTGGCGCGCAATCGGCCGGTGGTGGCGCGGGCGGCGCCGGGCAGCGCGGCCAGTGGAGTGGCGGCCAGGGTGGCCAGGGCGGCGATGGAAGCTGGCGCCGCGATCGCGGTGGCGAGAACGAAGAAGGCGGGCCGCCCGAGCCGGTGCGGCGCACCGTGTACGTGCTCCAGGGCGGCCAGCCCGTGCCGCGCGAAGTCACGGTCGGCATCACCGATGGCCGCGTCACCGAGGTCATCGACGGCGATCTCAAGGAAGGCGAGAACGTCATCGTCTCCATCGCCGGGCAGAATCCGAACCAGCGCGGACAGGGTCAACGCGGCTTCCGGATCCTCTGATGGCAGCGCTGATCCAACTGCGGAATCTCGCCAAGATCTACCAGTCGGGCGACTCCGAGTTCGCGGCGCTGCACGACGTGAACCTGACCATCGATCGCGGCGACTTCGTGGCCATCACCGGCTCGTCGGGCTCGGGCAAGTCGACGCTGATGAACTTGCTGGGCTGCCTCGACTCGCCGTCGCGCGGCAGCTACTTGCTCGCAGGCCGCGACGTGGCCCAGCTCTCGCGCGTCGAGCTCGCCAAGGTGCGCAACGAGTTCATCGGCTTCGTGTTCCAGAACTTCAACCTGCTGTCGCGGACCACGGCGCTCGAGAACGTCGAGCTGCCGCTGATCTACGCCAAGGTGCCGCCCGCGGAGCGGCATGTGCGCGCGCGCGAGGCGCTGGAGCGCGTGGGCCTGGGGCATCGCGCCGGGCATACACCCTCGCAGCTGTCGGGCGGCCAGCAGCAGCGCGTGGCGATCGCGCGGGCGCTGGTGACGCGTCCGCCGCTGATCCTGGCCGACGAACCCACGGGCAATCTCGATTCGGCCACGAGCAGCGAGATCATGAAGCTGCTGACCGAGCTCCAGCACTCGGGCATGACCATCCTCTTCGTGACGCACGAGCCCGACATCGCGGCCTACGCGGCGCGCAAGCTCGTGCTCAAGGACGGCGCCGTGATCAGCGACGAACGCCAGCAACCCATCCTGGCGGCGGCATCATGATCTCCATCGGCGAGACACTGCGGCTCGCGGGGCGCGCGCTGCGCCGGAACAAGATGCGCTCCTTCCTCACGACGCTGGGCATCATCATCGGTGTCGGGGCAGTCATCTTCATCCAGTCGATCGGCGAGGGCGCGAAGTCGCGAGTGCGCGCGCAGATCGAGAGCGCCGGCACGAACATCGTCATGTTGTTCTCCGGCGCCAGCCAGGGACCCGGCGGCCGCGGCGGCTGGGGCTCGCAGCCCACCATCACCTGGGAAGACTTGCGCGCGATCCAGACCGAGCTGCCGTCGGTGCGCGCGGTGGCACCGCAGATCAACAGCCAGCAGCCGGTGATCTCCGAGACCAACACCTGGAACACCCAGATCACGGGCACGACGCCGGATTACTTCATCATCCGCAACTGGCCGGTCGCAGATGGCGCTCTGTTCACGGCGTCGGACCAGGCTACCGCGGCCAAGAACGCGGTGATTGGCCAGACCGCGGCCGAGAATCTCTTCGGGCCCGGCGTGGATCCGATCGGGCAGATCATCCGGATCCGCGATGCGCCATTCACCATCGTGGGTGTACTGGAACGCAAGGGCCAGAACGCCATGGGCACGGACCAGGACGACTGCATTTTCATCCCGCTGTCGGCTTTCCAAACGCGCATGCAGCGCGGTCTCGGCAAGTTCGTGCCTGGGCGCATTTCCATCAGCGCCGTGTCGCCCGAGGCGATTCCGCGCGTGCGCCAGGAAGTCCAGCAGCTGCTGCGCGAGCGGCACCGGCTGGGTCCCGACGACGAGGACGATTTCTCCACGAGCAGCATGGCGGAGATGACCAGCATGCTCACCTCGACCCAGGACACCATGACGCTGCTGCTGTCGGCCATCGCGCTGGTGTCGCTGGTGGTGGGCGGCATCGGCGTCATGAACATCATGCTGGTGTCCGTGACGGAGCGGACGCGCGAGATCGGCATCCGCATGGCCGTGGGCGCGCAGCCCACCGACATCATGATGCAGTTCCTGGTGGAGGCCCTGGTGCTCTCGGCCATCGGCGGCGCGTTGGGCGTGATCTTCGGCGTAGGACTGGGGCAGGTGATCGCGCCGAAATTCGGCTGGACCATGGAGACCAAGACCCAGATCGTGTTCATCTCGCTGGCGGTGAGCGCCGGCGTTGGCATCCTCTTCGGCCTGTATCCGGCGCGCAAGGCTTCCAAGCTCGATCCCATCGAGGCGCTGCGTTACGAGTGACGTAGAAGGCCGCAAGGCGCGTCTGTTTCGATATCGTGCGTATACTCGCGCTTCCCTTCCATTCCGACTGAGATCGTTGTCATGATTTCCCGACGCCAACTCATCAAGTCGGCGACCGCGACGGCGGTTGCCGCGCCGATGTTCATTTCATCGCGAGCCTGGGGCGCGAACAGCCGAATCCGGGTGGGCCAGATCGGCCTGGGCCGCATCGCGCAGAGCCACGATATGCCAGGCGTCATCAAATCAGACATGGCGGACTACGTGGCCATCTGCGATCTCGACAGCCGCCGAGTGGCGGACGGGTTGAAGATCGTCGAGCAGTCCTATACGGACCGCGGCTATACCAACGTGCCGAAGATCCGCACCTTCGAGAGATACTGGGAATTGCTGGAACGGAAGGACATCGACGCGGTGGTGATCAGCACCCCGGATCACTGGCACGCGGAAGTCGCTCTGGCGGCGATCGAGTCCGGCAAGGATGTGTACCTGCAGAAGCCGTTCACGATGACCCATGCCGAGGGCGTGATCCTGCGCGATGCCGTGAAACGCCATGGCCGCATCCTGCAGGTGGGCAGCCAGCAACGATCGTGGGAGCAGTTCCGCCGCGCCGCCGAGCTGATCCGCTCCGGCCGCATCGGCAACGTGCAGCGCGTCGAGATCGGGTTGCCCACCGACCCGACGGCGCCGGACGCGCCGCCGCAGGGTATCCCGGAGAATCTCGACTTCAGCCAGTGGTTAGGCCCAACGCCGTTCGCCTACTACACCGAGATGCGCGTGCATCCGCAGGCGGACTACAGCCGTCCAGGCTGGCTGCGGCACGAGGCGTATTGCCTCGGCATGATCACCGGCTGGGGCTCGCATCATTACGACACCATGCACTGGGCGCTCGAGTTCGAGAACACCGGTCCGAGCCGCGTGGAAGGCAAGGGCGAGTTCCCCGATCCGGAGCGCATCTGGAACGTGCACGGCGCCTACGATGTCACGCTGCAGTACCCGAAGAACGTGGTGGTGAACGTCTCCGACAAGCACAATACCGGGCTCAAGTTCTATGGCGACGAGGGCTGGCTCTGGGTGACGCGCGAGGGCACCGGCGCCACCTCCAGCGATCCGCAGGCCAAGGGCGCCAACCTGCCGCCGCTGGATGCCAGCGATCCGAAGATCCTCGATCCCACCGGCGTGACGCGTCCGCTGCCGGTCAGCAAGTCGCATCACAAGAACTGGCTGGAGAGCGTGCACTCGCGCAAGCAGCCGCTGGCGCCCGCGCACGTCGCCCATCGCAGCAATACGGCCTGCATCGTGAGCTGGATCGCCATGAAGCTCGGCCGCCCGCTGGAATGGGATCCCAAGGCCGAGCGCTTCAAGAATGACGACGAGGCCAACGCCATGCTGACCCGCAGCGAACGCGCCCCCTACGGCGCCCTCCACCTCGCCAAGGCGTAATGGGGACATTCCTCGTTTCCTAGCAAACGGGGACGGACCTCGAGGCAGGTCCGTCCCGCCTGCACCGTGCCGGGGCCGGAATTCCGGCTCCCGCTTCTTCGCGGTGCAAGCTGCAATCGAATTGGCGTAAAAGCTGCGCCCGGAGGCTGCACGAATCTTGCAGCTTCCGTATGAAAGGGGATCCAAGAATGAAGAGGGCGCCCACGTGAGCACTCCCATCACCAGCCTGCCGAGTGTCGCGAGCCCACCGGCCCACGACGAGGACCGCGTCGCGTTGTCCAAGGACGCGCTCAAGCACGCCTTCATCGACAACCTGTTCTACATACAGGGCAAGTTCCCGGCCCTCGCCACCAAGACCGATTACTACATGGCGCTGGCCTACGCGGTACGCGACCGCATCATGCAGCGCTGGATCTCCACGGCTGCGACCTACACCCGGCAGGGTTCGCGCACGGTGTCATACCTGTCCGCCGAATTCCTCATGGGGCCGCATCTTGGCAACAACCTGATCAACCTCGGCATCTACGACACCGCGCGCACTGCGGTGGCGGAGCTCGGCCTCGACCTCGAGGAACTGCTGGAGCATGAAGACGAGCCCGGCCTCGGCAATGGCGGCCTCGGCCGCCTCGCGGCCTGTTTCATCGATTCACTGGCCACGCTCGAAGTGCCGGCGCTGGGCTACGGCATCCGCTACGAGTTCGGCATCTTCCAGCAGGAGATCGTCGACGGCTGGCAAGTCGAGAAAACCGACAAGTGGCTGCGCTGGGGCAATCCGTGGGAGATCGCGCGCCCCGAGTGGTGCTGCGAAGTGAAGTTCGGCGGCCACACCGAGGTGTGGTACGACGAGTTCCATCGCAAGCGCACGCGCTGGGTGCCGGGCCGCATCGTCAACGGCATTCCCTACGACACGCCCATTCTCGGCTACCGCGTGAACACCGCCAACACGCTGCGGCTGTGGAAGGCCGAGGCGCCCGAGTCCTTCGACTTCGGCATCTTCAACCGCGGCGACTACTACGGCGCGGTCAACCAGAAAGTGTCGAGCGAGAACCTCACCAAGGTGCTCTATCCCAACGACGAGCAGGTGAAGGGCAAGGAGCTGCGCCTCGAGCAACAGTACTTCTTCGTGAGCTGCTCACTGCAGGACATGCTGCGTATCTGCCGCGTGCAGAAGATTCCGCCGGAACGCTTCCACGAGAAGTTCGCCATCCAGCTCAACGACACGCATCCGTCGATTGCCGTCGCCGAGCTCATGCGCCTGCTGGTCGACGAGCTGAACCTGGACTGGGAGCGCGCCTGGTCAATCACGCGCCAGACCTTCGGCTACACCAACCACACGCTGCTGCCCGAGGCGCTGGAGCGCTGGCCGGTGGGCATGTTCGAGCGCCTGCTGCCGCGGCTCATGGAAATCATCTACGAGATCAACGCGCGCTTCCTCGACGAGGTGCGCATGGCATTCTTCGGCAGCGAAGAGCGCATCCGCCGCCTGTCCCTCATCGACGAATCCGGCGAGCGCTACGTGCGCATGGCGCACCTGGCGAGCGTGGGCAGCCACGCCATCAACGGCGTCGCGGCGCTGCATTCCGAGCTGCTGAAGAGCGACGTGCTCAGGGATTTCGCCGAGCTCTGGCCGGAGAAGTTCTCCAACAAGACCAATGGCGTGACGCCGCGCCGCTGGATGGTGCTGTCGAATCCGCGGCTCGCGCATTGCATCACGCAGCGCATCGGCGACGAGTGGGTCCGCGACCTGCAGCACCTGCGCAAGCTCGAGCCGCTGGCCGATGACGCGGAGTTCCGCGCCGAGTGGCGCCAGATCAAGCATGCCAACAAGGCGGCGCTGGCGGGATTGATCGCCGAGCGCACCGGCGTGTCCGTGAACCCCGCCGCCATCTTCGACGTGCAGGTCAAGCGCATCCACGAGTACAAGCGCCAGCACCTCAACATCCTGCACGTCATCGGGCTGTATCACCGCCTCAAGACGGACCCGAAGTTCACCATGGAACCGCGGGTGTTCATCTTCGGCGGCAAGGCGGCGCCTGGCTACTTCCTCGCGAAGCTCATCATCCGGCTGATCACGGCCGCCGCCGAGATCATCAACCGCGATCCCGGCGTGCGCGACCTGATCAAGGTGGTGTTCCTGCCCAACTTCAACGTGACCAACGGCCAGCACATCTACCCTGCGGCGGAACTCTCCGAGCAGATCTCCACGGCCGGCAAGGAAGCCTCGGGCACGGGCAACATGAAGTTCCAGATGAACGGCGCGCTCACCATCGGCACCGTGGACGGCGCCAACATCGAGATCTGCGAAGAGGTGGGCTACGAGAACTTCTTCCTGTTCGGCCTCGAAGCGCACGAGGTCGCGGCGCGACGCGCCATGGGGTATCGCCCGGCCGAAGTCGTGGAAGGCAACGAAGAATTGCAGGCCGTGATCCAGCTCATCCGCGACGGCTTCTTCTCGCGCGGGAATTCCGCGCAATTCCAGCCGCTCATCGACAACCTCCTGTACCACGACGCGTACTTCGTGCTGGCCGACTACCAGTCGTACGCCGACTGCCAGGCGTCGGTCGACCAGAGTTACCGCGACAAGGAAGGCTGGACGCGCATGTCCATCCTCAACGCGGCGCGCTCGGGCAAGTTCTCCTCCGACCGCACGATCCGCGAGTACTGCAACGACATCTGGCAGGCGAAGCCGGTGCGCGTGCAGCTCATATCGCAGGAAGAGGTGAAGGCGGGCTTGCTGCAGTAGCGGCCGATGCGCTTACTTTCCTGCCAGCTTGTTGTCGCAGAATTCCTGCAGTTCGGCGCCGGCAGTGGCCGCGTTGGGTCCTGCATTGATTTTCATGCGCCCGATACGCATCGCCAGGTATTCCCGGTCGGCGCACTGGCTGGCCGTCAGCGTGCTGTAGGTGATCGAGCTCTGCGGTCCGAGGTAGAGAATCGCGTCGAACTGATCCTGCATCAACGGTGAGCGATTCGGGTCGGCCTTGACCTGCTCCCAGGAGTCGTCGGGGCGACGGATGTAGATGTCGTCGGGGTAGTAGAACAGGAACGACGCCTCGCCCAGCAGCGTGCCGCGGATCACGGCAAGTTTCGGCGGGTTCCAGCCGGCGACATCCGGCTGCAAGGAGGCCATATCGTTGAAAGATGTGCGGATGGAGAAAACCTTCGTGCCGGACTTCTCGAGCAGTGCAACGATGGTCTCGACGGGCTTCATGAACCGCGCCTCGGCAGCAGCCTTGTCTTCCATCATCCAGTAGTTGTTCCTGCGCAAGAAGTGCATGTCACCGTAGATGACCAGCGCACGGCGTTTCTTCGCGATGACCTCGCGTTCGATGATGGTGGCCGGCCATTTGTCGCTGCGTGCTACCGCGCGCAGTTCCTCGCGTGAGTGGACCTGGTCCCAGTCGATCGCGGTGTCGCCGAGCAGCACGCGCAGCCGGCGTTTCTTCGGCAACCCCGCATTCACTTCGCGGACGGCGCGAAAGAACTCTTCGTAGATAGGCACGTCCCAGATCGCGTGCGACTGGGTGGTGTTCTGCCACACCTGGGACAGGGTCGCGCGCGGCACGTCCTCGCCGGAAATAAAACGATCCATGACATCCTGGTAACGCGAGTTGCCGAACTCGACCACGATGTCGTTGGCCACTCTTGCGAACCGCGGGTCGCGGATGAGCCTCATGCGGACCGCGTTGCCCTGCTCGTTGTTGTGGTCGCCTTCACCAAGCGCGACCACCTGGTGGGTCTTGAAGGCGGCAATGATGCCGTCGACCGGGTCGAGCGGCACGGCGGGCTTCGCCGCCGCGGTTTGTGGACAGACCTGAGTAACGGAGAAAGCTGCGAGCAGCGTCCCGATGAGTCGGGTCCAGTGGCGTCCGCGTGCCTTGCCCATGACTTTTCCTGTTGTGAGGGTCCGCGCGCCGGAAGCATACGCTCCCTCGGGGCCTGCTTCGTGGCAAGATCGGCCCTGGCCGAGGCGAAGGAGAAGGCGATGCGCGGTTTCAGATTCGCAATGCCGCTGGTTGCGGCCGGACTGTTGTTGGGCGGAGCCCAGGCGAAGGACAAGAACGCACCGGCCGCCGTGCCGCCCGCGGACCCGAAAGCCGCCGCCCTCATCGAAGAACTCGGCCTGGTCGAATCGCCGACCGCGCTGCGCGACCAGAAGGGCTGGAAGCCTCCGAAGCGCATCGTGATGATCGCCGCGGGCCCGCTGGGCGCTGCGCCGCCCATCGACGCGCCGGGCGTGGAATTCGTCAGCGCCAAAAACCTCGACGACATGGTGGCGCAGGCGGCGAACGCCGACGCCATCATCGGGGGTGACGACGTGGCTTGCGACGACCGCGTGCTCGCCGCCGCGAGGAAGTTGCGCTGGATCCAGGTGTACTCCGCGGGCGTCGAGGCCTGCCTCGGCAAACCGGCGCTGTTGAAGCCCGGCATCACCGTGACCAACATGCGCGCGGTCTCGGGCCCGGTCATGGCCGAGCACAGCATTGCGTTGATGTTCGCGTTGTCGCGTTCCTTGCAAGTGTCCGTGGGCCGGCAGGCGACCGGCGAGGGCTGGAACCGCAGCTTCGCTGGCTCGCAGCCCCAGGCGCTCACGGGCAAGACCGTGCTGGTGGCCGGTCTCGGAGGCATCGGGCTGGAAGTCGCCAAGCGCGCGCATGCGCTGGGCATGAATGTCATCGCGACCCGAAACAGTTCGCGCGACAAGCCGGACTACGTGAGCTACGTCGGCCTCTCCGACGAACTGCCGACCCTGATTGCGCAGGCGGACGTGGTGGTGGCCGCGTTGCCGCTGGTGCCGTCGACCACCCACCTGTTCGACGAAAAGATGTTCGCGCGCATGAAAAAGACCGCGTATTTCATCAACGTGGGCCGCGGCGGCAGCGTCGTGACGGACGACCTGGTCGCGGCACTGAACAACGGCACGATCGCAGGCGCCGGGCTCGACGTCACCGATCCGGAGCCGCTGCCCCGGGATCACGCGCTCTGGAAGGCGAAGAACATCATCATCACTCCGCACATGTCGGGGCAGTCGGATCTCGGCCAGGGCTCGCGCATCCTGATCCTGCGCGAGCAGCTGCGCCGCTTCGTGACCGGCGACAAGCTGCTCTCGGTGGTCGATTTCTCCAAGGGTTATTGAGACGCGGGTCAGGGGGAGAACCATGAGCTCACGGCTCCAGGACATTCCAACGAGCATTTCCATCAGCCGCCGGCAGCTTCTCGGTAGTTTGAGTGGCCTGGTGCTGGTGGCCAGCATCTCCGGTGTCGCCAAGGCGCAGGACGCGAGGAAATACGGGGCCGACGCCATGCCGCATGGAACCGTCGACGATCCGCTGACCTTCGTCGCGATCGGCGAGGATGGCATCGTCACGGTGGTCGTGCACCGCTCCGAGATGGGACAGGGCGTGCGCAGCGGCCTGCCGCTGATCATCGCGGATGAGCTCGAAGCCGACTGGAGCCGGGTGCGCGTGAAGCAGGCACCCGGGGACGAACCGAAGTACGGCAACCAGAACACCGACGGTTCACGGAGCGTCCGGCATTTCTTCGAACCCATGCGCCGCTGCGGCGCCGCGGCCCGCGCCATGCTGGAGGCCGCGGCCGCGGCGGCGTGGAATGTCCCGGTGAGTTCCGTGCGCGCGGTCAAGCACGAGGTCGTGCACGCCGACAGCGGGCGCAGGCTGGGTTACGGCGCGCTGGCGAAGGCGGCCGCGAAACTTCCGGTGCCGCCGCGCGAGTCGTTGCGCCTCAAGCAGCCGGCGCAGTTCCGCTACATCGGCAAGGAAGGCGCGCGCCTGCTCGACGGACCCGACATCGCCAGCGGCCGCGCGCAGTACGGCATCGACGTGCGCCTCGACGGCATGTTGTACGCGGTGATCGCGCGTGCGCCGGTGCTGGGTGGCAAGGTGGCGAGTTTCGACGCCACCGAAGCACTCGAGGTAAAAGGCGTCGTCAAGGTGGTGGAGATCCCGTTCACGCCCTTGCCCTCGGCGTTCCAGCCCAAGAGCGGTGTGGCCGTCATCGCGCGCGACACCTGGAGCGCCCTCAAGGGGCGCGAGGCGCTGAAGATCAAATGGAATGACGGCGAACACGGCAGCTACGACTCTGTCGCCTACCGCGCCGAGCTCGAAGCCGCGGTGCGCAAGCCCGGCAAGCCATCTCGCGCAGTCGGTGACGTCACCGCCGCCATGTCCAAGGCGGCACGCAAGGTGGAAGCCGAGTACTACCTGCCGCACATCGCGCACGCGACCATGGAGCCGCCCAATGCCACGGCGCGGATCGTCGATGGCCACTGCGAAGTGTGGGCGCCGACGCAGGCGCCACAGGGCGCACGCGAAGATGTCGCCAAGCGCCTCGGCCTGCCCGTCGACAAGGTGACGATGCACGTGACGCTGCTGGGCGGAGGCTTCGGGCGCAAATCCAAGGGCGATTTCGCCATCGAGGCCGCGTTGCTGTCACAGCAGATGGGTGGCCAGCCGGTGAAAGTCACCTGGACCCGCGACGACGACTTGCACAATGACTTCTTCCACACGGTGTCGGTGGAGAGGCTGGAAGCCGGTCTCGACGCCAACGGCAAGACCACGGCGTGGCTGCATCGCAGCGCCGCGCCTTCGATCATTTCCACCTTCGCACCGGATCCGAAGCAGCAGGCGCCGTTCGAGCAGGGCATGGGCCTGCTCAATGTGCCTTTCCAGGTTCCAAACCTGCGTATCGAGAACCCGCCGGCCGCCGCGCACACGCGCATCGGCTGGTTCCGTTCGGTGTCCAACATCCCGCATGCCTTCGCCGTCCAATGCTTCGTCGCGGAACTGGCGGCGGCAGCCGGCCGGGATCACCGCGACTATCTACTGGAACTCATCGGGCCCGGGCGCCGCATCGATCCGGGCACGCTGCAGGACAGCTGGAACCACGACGAGTCGCCGCGGCTTTATCCCTTCGACACGTCGCGCCTGCGGCGCGTGATCGAGATGGCCACGGGCGAAGCGCAGTGGGGACGCAAGCTGCCCCAGGGAGATGGCAAGCGGCGCGGCCTGGGGCTCGCCGCCCACTACAGCTTCGTGAGCTATGCGGCCGCGGTGGTCGAGGTGGAAGTCGGCAAGCAGGGCGAATTGATCATTCCGCGTGTCGATATCGCCTTCGATTGCGGCCCGACCGTGTACCCGGACCGCATCCGCTCGCAGCTCGAAGGCGCCGCCAACATGGGCGTGAGCCTCGCGGCATCAGGCGAGATCACGTTCAAGAACGGGCGCGCGCAGCAGGACAATTTCCACACCTACCCGCTGACGCGCATCACCGACGCGCCTCGCGAGGTGCGTGTGCACCTCGCGCCCGTGACCGACTGGTCCGCACCGCTGGGCGGCGTGGGCGAGCCGGGACTGCCGGTGATCGCGCCGGCGCTGTGCAACGCCATCTTCGCCGCGACAGGCAAGCGGATCCGCCAATTGCCGATTGGCAACCAGCTCACGGGCTGAGCGCGACTACTGGCGAGTCTTCCGCCTTCCGCGCGCTCGCCGTGAAGAGGGCTGCGCAGCCAGGGTCTGCCGCGCGTTCTGCACGATGGTCGCCACCGCGGGGTGCTGGATCTTCCGATCGACGGTGATGGCATGGAACTGCACGGTGACCTCGTCCACCGTGCCGATGGGCACCAGTCCCGAGACCTCCTGCAGCTGGTCGACCTGCAGCGCGGGTACCGGGATCAGCCCGTGGCCAGCATGGGCGAATTCCCGCAGCATCGCGTAATCCTCGAACTCGCCGACCACCAGCGCGTGGATGTCGAGCCGCGCAAGCCACTGGTCGATGGCGCGGCGTATCGCGGTGTCCTCGGTGGGCAGCAGCAGGGGCACTCCGTCCAGTGACCTGGGGAATCCACGCTTGAGCGTCCCGGCGATCGCGGGCATGGACATCCAGGTGATGGGCGAGGTGCCGAGGTGGTGGCTGTAGGCGCGCACGTTGAGTGAAGGCGTCAGCGGCGCGTCCGACAACACCACGTCGATTTCGTGCACGGCGAGGTCCGCCGCCAGCCGCTCGAGCGTGCCTTCGCGGCAGACGATGCGCACCGCGTGCTCCATGCGCAGCGCCGGCTCGATCAGGCGCTGCGCGGTTTCCTTCGGCACGACGTCGTCGATGCCGACCACCAGGCGCAGGGGCCGCTTCGATGGCCGGTGCTCCAGCGCGTCCATCAATTCGCGGCCGATGGTGAAGATCTCGTCGGCGTAGCGAAACACCATCTTGCCGATCTCGGTGGGTACCAGCGTGCGCCCCGACTTGGCGAGGAGCTTCTCGCCGAGCCGAAGCTCGAGCGTGCGCAGCTGGGCACTCACCGTGGGCGCCGACAGCGACAGTTCCTCGCAGGCGCGGCTCAGGCTCCCGGTACGGACCACGGCCCAGAAATACAGCAGGTGCTGGTAGTTGAAGCGGCGATGCCGGCTCATGTCGATGCTTCCGAAAAAACGAACAATTGCAGAGAGTAATTCAAATTGTCCTAAGTCGGGGCCTCGGCTAAAACACCGTGCAGAAACAAGGAGAGTCAGATGCGCGACAGCCCGATCATCATTTCCGACAGCGACATCCTGCGCCTGCGAGGCCTGCTGGGCTCTGTGCACGGCGGGCCGGTGCTGGACCACGCGCACCTGGCTGAATTGCGCATCGAGCTCGAACGCGCCATCGTGCTGCCCGTGCACGAGGTGCCCGACGGGGTGGTGACCATGGGCGCGACGGTGCAGGTGCGCGACCTGATCAACGATCGCATCGAGAGCTACCAGCTGGTGTATCCGCGTGAAGCCGACGCGGCAGCTCACCGGGTCTCGGTTCTGGCACCGCTGGGCACGGCATTGCTCGGCAATTCGGCCGGCGACGTCGTCGAATGGCAGATGCCGGGTGGAACCCGCTGCTTCCGCATCGAACGGGTGTTGCAGGATGCGCGCGTCGCCGGCGTGCCCGCCGAGCCCGGAGAGCGCGCCGTGAGGTATGCGTGAAGATCCTGTGCGCGAATGACCTGCAGCCCGGCAGCCGCAATGCACTGCAGCGCGCCTCCTGGCTGGCGAAGAAGCTGCAGGCCGATCTCACCTTGCTCCATGTCGTTTCGCCGGATGAACCGCGCGGGCTGGCATTGGAGCAACGCGTCTGGCGTGCGGAATCGCACGCGCGCGCCGCCCTGCCGGACGATGCAGCCGATGCCCAGGTCAGGGTGCGCGTGGGTAATCCAGCACGCCGTATCGTGGAACACGCCGCGGAGATTTCGGCCGGCCTGGTCGTGCTCGGCCCGGAGACTCTGGCCGCTGGCTCCGGTGGCATCGGCAGCAGCATCGCCGACCGCGTCCTCGCGGGTGCGCGACGGCCGGTGCTGATCGTCAGGCAGGACGCGCAGTTCGAATATGCGCGAACCCTGCTGGCGCTCGATCTGAGCTCCGAATCCGCTGCCGCGCTGAAGCTTTGCGAGGCGTTGTCGTTCGCAGGCGAGGAGATCAACTTCGTCGTGCATGCCTATCACCCGCCTTATGAGGGCATGCTCGCCTCGGTCGGTGTCGCCATGGACAAGCTGCAATCACATGCGCAGGCGTGGCGCGAGACATTTGCCTCGGGTGTGCGCACCTTCCTTCGCCGCCACAGCCGGGATCCCTGGAGGTATCGGCTGATCCTCGCCGAGGATCGCCCGGTGCCGGGTGTGTTGGGCGTGGCCGAGAGAATCCAGCCGGACCTGCTGGTGCTGGGTACGCGCGCCCAGGGGCCGGTGCTGCGCACACTGCTCGGTAGCGTGGGCAGTCGAGTGGCTGGCGAGGCGCAGAGCGACGTGTTGCTGGTACCGGCGTCGGAACAGGGCAGCAATCCCGGACCCGGCGCCGCCTGAGGACTACTTGCCGCCGGCGTAACTCTTGGTCAGCCGGTACAGGAACTCGCGGCCTTCCAGGAGCGTCTGCACGCGGATGCGCTCATTGAGTCCATGCGCATTGGACGTGGCGCCGTCGCCCAGCATGCCGGAGACGCCGTAGCAGGGAATGCCGCTGGGCGTGAGGAACCGGCAATCGGTGGCGCCGGAGGCGATCGTGGGCACCACGGCCACGCCGGGGTACATGTCCGCAGCCAGCTTTTCGATCGGTCCCATGATGTTGCGTGACAGGGTGGGCGGCGCACCCACTTTTTCGGGCGGCGACTGGAATTCCACCGTCACCTTCGGATCGTCGATGGTGCGTATCAGCTCCTGGCGGATCTCTTCCTGGTCGTGTCCCGGAAAGATGCGGCAGTTCACGTTGGCGGTGGCACGCTGCGGCAGCGCGTTGGGCGCATGGCCGCCTTCGATCTGCGTGGCGACGCAGTTGGTACGCAGGATGGCGTTCGCCGATGGATCCTTCTTGAGGCGCTCGATCGCGGCCGCGTCGTCCTTCGAAGCCGCGACCATGTCCGCGCCCTTGTCGCCGCCCTGGATGGCGCCGAACTTCGCGAAGTAGCTGCGCGACACGTCGTTGAACTCCACCTTGAACTGGTGCTGCTCGATCTTGTTGAGCGCGCGCGTGAGCCGGTAGATCGCGTTCTCCGGTGTGGGGCGCGAGGAGTGGCCGCCCTTGTCGGTGGCCGTCAGCGTGAAGTCCTGGTAGACCTTCTCGGACGCCAGCACCGCGACGTACTTGTACTCGCCGGTTTCCTGGTCGTAGCGTCCGCCGCCGCCTTCGTTGAGCACGAACTCGGCGTCGATGAGATCCCGGTGGTTCTCGATGAGGTAGCTCACGCCGTTGAAGACGTTCGGCGTCTCTTCGCCGCAGGTGAGCGCCATCCTGATGCCTCGCTTCGGGCGATAACCGTCTTTCTCGAAGCGCACCATCATGTCGGCGAACACCGCGGCCATGGCCTTGTCGTCCGCGGAGCCGCGCGCGTAGAAGAAACCGTCCTCTTCGACGAGCTTGAAGGGATCGCGCACCCAGTCCTCGCGCCGTGCTTCGACCACGTCGATGTGTGCCAGCAGCAGCAGGGGCTTGAGCTTCGGGTCGCTGCCGGGCAGCAGCGCGACGAGATTGCCCTGCCGCGGGAAATCCTTCGGCACGATTACCTGCGCCTGGTCGTCCTTGTAACCGGCGGCGATGAGCCGCGCCTTCATGGCATTGGCCGCGTCGGTGCACGAGCCCACCGACAGCGTGGTGTTGATCTCGACCAGTTGCTTGTAGAGATCGCGGAACTCGGCCTCACCGGCGCGCGCCGCTTTCGACGCACTGGTCTGCCGGCTTTCCTTGATGCCGGCGGCCTGGGCGGCGGTGAACGAGAGCAGGGCGGTGAGGGCGATGAGAATTCGCGGGGTCATGTTGTTCTCGGGAAGTTTTGGCTGCACGCGAAGATACCGCATTTGCCGACCGGGGTTTCCCGGTGGCGGTGAAGTCGGCGCCCTCCGACGGGGATTCTGCGCTAAGGTCATTCGATGCGTTGCTTCATCCTGCCGCTGATCGCCTGCGCCGCCACCGCAAAGGCGACACCGTTGCCCGAAAAAGTGGTGGAAGGTTTTGCCGGACTCGCACTCGAGTGCGTGCACCGCGAATATCCCAACAAGATCGCGCACGTCATGGGCGCCGATGCCGACGCGCAGCCGCCGCGGCAACTTACGCCGGCCTTTTATGGCTGTTACGACTGGCATTCCTCGGTGCACGGACACTGGCTGCTGGTGCGCGCCGTGCGCACGCATCCGGAGGCGGGCTACGCGGCCGCGGCCCGTGAGGCGCTGGCACGCAGCCTGACGCCGCAAAACATCGCGGTCGAAGTCGCCTATCTCAAAGGCGAGGGGCGGGCGTCATTCGAACGCCCCTACGGCCTCGCGTGGCTGCTGCAACTGGCGGCCGAGTTGCGCGGCTGGGACGACCCGCAGGCGAAAGCCTGGGCGGCCACGCTGGCTCCACTCGAGCAGGAAGCCGCGGGGCGAATCTCGAGCTGGTTACCCAGACTGCGCTACCCGATCCGCGAAGGTGAACATGACCAGACGGCGTTCGCCTTCGGCCTCATCTGGGACTGGGCCATGGTGACAAACAACGCGCCGATGCAGCAGCTGCTCCGCACCAAGGCGGCCGAGTTCTACGAGCGGGACGTCGCCTGCCCATTGGCGTACGAACCCTCGGGCCAGGATTTCCTCTCGCCGTGCCTGGCCGAAGCGGACTTCGTGCGCCGCGTGCTGGCACCGGAGAAGTTCGCGGCCTGGCTGACGGCCTTCCTGCCGTCGATTCCGCGGGATGGCTCGACGCAATGGCTGGCGCCGGCCGAGGTGACGGATCGCAGTGACCCGAAGCTGGCCCACCTCGACGGTCTGAACCTCAGCCGCGCCTGGATGCTCGAAGGCATTGCGCGCGGCCTGCCTGCGGTCGACAAGCGCGTGCGCTCGTTGCAGGCCACTGCCGCGCGTCACCGTGAAGCCTCGCTCGGCGCCGTGTCCCGCGAGCACTACGTCGGCAGCCACTGGCTGGGCACGTTCGCGCTCTACGGCGCGGATGGTAGTTAGGGGCTGGTCAGGACTTCCTGCTTCACGACCTTGGCGGCATCGAACTCGATGCCGAAGCCGGGTCTCTCCGGAAGCTGAACCATCCCGTTGACCGCGAGGGGCGGGTCCTTCAGGAACCAGAGTTTCTCGGGCACGTGGTTGATGAGGTATTCACCTACCGGGCACACGGACGGCGACTGGCTCGCGACCACGGCCAGCGCCGCGTGCACGTTGTGACAATGCGGCAGCAGTTTCACGCCGTGTACCGAGGCGAGGTGCGCGATCTTCATGGTCTCGCTGATGCCACCACACCACTCGGGATCTGCCTGGATGTATTGCAGCGCGTTGGCCTTGAAGAATTGCCCGGCTTCCCAGCGGCCGTACACGTGTTCTCCCGTGGCGATGGGCACGCTCGTGGACTGCGCGAGGCGGATGAAACCTTCGAGGTCCGACATGGGCAAGGCTTCCTCGAGGAACCACGGACGGTACTGCTCGACCTTGCGGCACCACTCGAGCGCGAATTGCAGGTCCCAGCCCTGGTAGGCGTCGAAGCCGAGCTCCACGTCGTCGCCCACCGCGGCGCGCACTTCGCGCAGCAGGGAGACGTTCATGTCCATACCCTTGCGGCCATCGCCGGGCCCGTAGCCCAGGAACCACTTCTGGTGGACGAAGCCGTCCTTCTTGAGCTGGGCGGCACGCCTGGCGGCCGCCGCGGGTTCGATCGAGTAACCGAGGCAGCTGCCGTAGACGCGCACCGGCTGCTGCGTGGGGCCGCCTAGCAACCTGAAGACCGGGACGCCGAGATGCCGTGCACGCAGGTCCCAGAGCGCGTTGTCGCAGGCGCTGATGCCCATCAGGTAGTGCCCGGCGCGCGAATGGCGGTTCGAGCGGTACATCTGGTCCCAGAGCTTTTCGATGGCGAAGGCGTCCTGTCCGATGAGCAGGCGGCGCAGCGGCCCGAGGATGGTCGGCAGCGCCTCCGCATCGATGTATCCGTATATGCCTTCCTGGCCACCGCGGGTGAGGATGCGAACGTAGTGGTGACGCGCGGTGTAGGTTTCCTGCTTCGGCTCGCCTTCCTTGAACACCGGGGGACGGCGATCGGCGTACAGGTGCGAAGGCTGCACCTGGAATTGCCCCGTGACGCCGCGCGTCACGGTACGCGGGCCACTGAGCCGCAGCACCTCGACCTCGGTGATCACGAGGTCGGGCAGGTTCATCGACGCGGCGAACGATTCGCGCAGGCCGAAGGGCAGGCAGGCGAGCGCCGATCCCGCGCCCAGGTGCCGGAGGAAATCCCTGCGTCTCATGGGGCCAGGTCCTTGTAGAAAATGACGGTGCTGCAGTATGGCCCATCGGGCATCAGTGCAAATCGCGGCACGGTGCCGACCCGTTGCCAGCCGCCGCGCTCGTAGAGCCGCTCCGCCTCGGCGCTCGCGGTGTCGAGCACCAGCAGCGTGCGGCCGGCGTCGCGTGCGGCGTTCTCGGCGGCGGCGAGGACCAGCGCGCCCACGCCATGCCGGCGCGCGCTGCGCCGGACCAGCATCTTCGAGATGTCGGCACGATGAGGCTGGTTTTCCTGCGGCGCCCACACCGCCTGCGCCGTGCCGAGGATTTCGCCGCGTTCGTCCTCGGCGACGACCAGCGCGCGTTCGCCGCGTGCCAGGCCGCCCGCGACGCCGCGCCAGTAGGTTTCCGCCTTGGCACGTGTCATCGGCCACATGAAGTTCACCGAGGCGCCACCTTCGACGCAGTCGATGAGCACGTCGCACAGCCCCGCCATCTCTCGCGCGCCGATGGATTCGAGCCGCCGGACCCGCGGCGGGCTCATGACGACAACACCACGATGTAACGCGCGGGCTTGCGCGTGCGGCTGCGGAAGGTCACGGGGGCGTCGAGCTGCATGGCGAGGCGGCGGCAATCCTGTTGCAATCAATCCGGAGGGAGTTCTTCCTTGACGCGTTTGGCCAGGCGCTCACGCGCGCCGGCGGCGTAGGCCTTGCAGGCACCGGCATCGATGAAGGGATTGGATTTCGGATCGCGCTCGCGCGCCTCGACTTTCGCATCGAGATCGAAGGCTTCCGGGTGCGGCGTGAGCAGGATGTCACAGGCCAGTCCTGCCACGGTGTCGATCGACTTCTCGAATTGCGCCACGCGGCCCGGCGTACCCGTGAACTTGAATCCCGGCGCCGAAATCGAATTGAGGCTGTCGGCGTACACCATGTCGAGGCAGCGATCTTGCTCACAGGACTTCCAGGTCCAGGACGTGCCGCCCGGCGTATGCCCGGGCGTGTAATGCACCGTGACTTCGGCACCACCGAGCTTGATCGTGTCGCCGTCCGTGATGATCCTGACATTGGCGACCGGCGGAAAGTTGTTGTGTGCCGGTCCGAATCCGAACTGCGGATCGTTCTCGGTGGGGCCACCGCCGGTCAGCGCGCGGCTGGCCTCGGGGCTGGCCGCGATCGACGCACCACTGGCGCGCTGCAGGGCCGCGATGCCGCCGGCGTGGTCGTAGTGGGTATGCGAGTTGACGATGACCTCCACGTCTTCGAGCCGGAGGCCGAGCTTGGCGATGTTGGCCGCGATCTGCGGCGCGGTCTGGGGCAGGCCACCGTCGATGAGGATGTGGCCCTTCGGCGTCGTGATCAGCACCGACGAAACGCCGCCGCCAACGTACCAGGTGTTGCCGAAGATGCGGAACGGCTCGCGCGGCTGGCTCCAGGTGGCGCACGGTTCGCATTCGTGCGGCGGGTCGGGAACCAGTTCGGCCGGCACGGCCGGCGCGGCGAGCAATGCCGCGAGCAGCGGCCAGTATTTGCAGTAGTTCGGGTGCTTCATGGCCCCGATTAAAGCAGTGATTTCTCCAGCGTGTCGAGCGTGCGCATGGCGGGCAGGATCTGGTGGATGCTGCCGTTCGGCTCGCGCTTCTCCTTGATGGCGGCGAAGAACTCGCGGTCCTGCAGCTCGATGCCGTTCATCGACACGTCCACCTTCGACACGTCGATCTTGTTGTCCTTGCCGTCCACCAGGTCGTCGTAACGCGCGATGTAAGTACCGTTGTCGCAGATGTAGCGGAAGAACGTGCCCAGCGGCCCGTCGTTGTTGAAGGACAGCGACAGCGTGCAGATGGCGCCCGACGGCACTTTCATCTGGATGCTCATGTCCATGGCGATCTTGAGCTCGGGGTGCATCGGCCCCTGGATGGCACGCGCCACGCTCGCGGTTTCGCCCGTCTGGTACTGGAACAGATCCACCGTGTGGCAGGCGTGGTGCCAGAGCAGGTGGTCGGTCCAGCTGCGCGGCTTGCCCAGCGCATTCATGTTGGTGCGGCGGAAGAAATAGGTCTGCACGTCCATCTGCAGGATCCTGAGCTCGCCGGCCAGGATCCTCTTGCGGATCCATTGATGAGAGGGATTGAAGCGCCGCGTGTGGCCGCCCATGCAGATGAGGCCGGTTTCCTTCTGCACGCGCGCCAGTTCCTCGGCGTCCTCGAGATTGTCGGACACCGGGATCTCGATCTGCACGTGTTTGCCGGCGCGCATGCATTCGATGCCCTGGCGCGCATGCATCTGCGTCGGCGTCGCGAGGATGGCTGCCTCGACCCCGGGCTGCGCCAGGCATTCGGCGAGCTTCGTCGACCAGTGCGGAATGTTGTACTTCTTCGCGACCTCGGCGGTGGAGTCCGGGCTGCCGCCAGCCAACGTCGCGATCTCGATGCCCGGAATGTTCCGGATGGCTTCGATGTGCTTGATACCGAACGCGCCCTGTCCGGCGACGCAGATCTTCATTCCTTCACTCCGTGGGTTCGAGGCAGAGCAGTCCCGACGCCGTGTTCGAGGTCGGCACGTGATAGAAACGATACGCCTCGCGCACCTTGCCGCCCAGCGCGCCGCGCATGGCCAGCCACATGACCATCTCGATGCCTTCGGATCCCGACTCGCGCATGTACTCGGTGTGCGTGAGCCTGGTGAGCTTCTGCGGATCGTTGGCCATGCCGTCGAGGAACATGGCGTCGAATTCCTGGTTCACGAGGCCGGCGCGCTCGCCCTGCAACTGGTGCGACATGCCGCCGGTGCCGTACACCACGACGCGCAGGTCTTCCGGAAAATCCTGCACGGCGCGGCGAATCGCCTGGCCGAGCTTGAAGCACCGCACGCCGGTGGGCGGTGGATACTGGATGACGTTCACGCACAGCGGAATCACCTTGAACGGCCACTTGTCCAACTGGCCACAGGTCACCGACAACGGCACCGTGAGACCGTGATCGACGGGCATCTCGTTGGCGATGGTCATGTCAAACTCGTCGAGGATGAGGCTCTCGACCAGGTGCCACGCGAGCTTCGAGTGCCCGTACACCGGCGGGACGGGGCGAGGCCCGAAACCTTCGTCGGCCACCGGAAAAAACTCTGCGGTGCCCATGAGGAATGTGGGGATCATCTGCAGCGACAGCGCGTTGGCGTGGTCGTTGTAGATGAGGATGGCCACGTCCGGCTTGATCTTCGCCAGCCATTCGCGCGCCGGGATGGTGCCGTCGAAGTAGGGCTTCCAATAGGGATTGCCGGCGTTGCCCTTGTCGAGTGCCGCGCCGATGGCGGGCACGTGCGAGCACGCGATGCCTCCCACGATGCGCGCCATTATTTTTCCTCCCCGGTGCCCGGCTTGAACCGGTTCCCCTCGGGAGAACGTCCCCCCGCCAGCATCATCTTCGCGTACTCCTCCTTGGGCATGCTGCACATCATGCCGGCGACGTCCTGGAAGGTGAGCCCGTCGCAGAAGGCGATCTTGATGGTGTAGTAGATGTTGCCGCCCACCTTCAGCATGCCTAACCAGTCGCGCTTGAGCACCGCTTCTTTCTGCCCGGGCGTCAGCGGGAAGCGATCCAGGTAGGCCGCCTCGTTGGCCTTGAAGGCCTTGCGGTTCTCCGGGTCGTTGAGCGACATGCAGAACATGTTGAGGTGGTATCCGACACGGCCGCGTTCCGCGTCGTAGACGTAGGTTCCGGGAATGGTTTCGTAGTCGCGCGGCGCGCTCATGATTTCCTCTCGACAGGGATTATGCGGCAAGATGCCCGCGGCATGCCGCGACTGCTCGATGATGACCGAAATCGTCTCGATTCCGAGCGCAACAGGATACCCACCGGGCGCTGTTAGTATATGCGTCCCACATGCCCAGGCAGCGCTCCATCCCTTGTCTATTCATGCGCGGCGGCACCTCGCGCGGTCCGTTCTTCGAGGCCACGGACCTGCCGGCCGACGTCGCGACCCGCGATCGCGTGCTGCTCGCCGTCATGGGATCGCCCGATGCGCGGCAAATCGACGGCCTCGGCGGTGCGGATCCGCTCACGAGCAAGGTGGCAATCGTCGCGCCGGGATCGAATGGCATCGACGTGGAATGGACTTTCGCGCAGGTGTCGGTGCGGGAAGCGCTGGTCGACACCACGCCGAACTGCGGCAACATGCTCGCGGCGGTGGTGCCGTTCGCGCTCGAGAGCGGCCTGGCTGGGCCGCGCGGCGACGTGACCACGCTGCGGGTGCTCACGAAGAACACCGGCACCTTGTGCGACATCGAGGTGCAAACGCCGGGCGGCCGCGTCGAGTACTCCGGCGATGCGCGCATCGACGGCGTGCCGGGAACCGCGGCGCCCATCAACATCAGCTTCCTCGATACCGCGGGCTCGGTCTGCGGCGCGTTGTTCCCGACCGGGAATCCCGTGGATACCTTCGATGGTGTGGACGTCACCTGCATCGACAACGGGATGCCGGTGGTCGTGATGCAGGCCGCCGACCTCGGCGTGAGCGGCTACGAGACACGCGACGAGCTCAATGCCAACGGCGCGCTCAAGAAGCGCATCGAGTCGATCCGCCTGCAGGCCGGGCCCGTCATGAAGCTGGGCGACGTGACGAAGAAAGTGGTGCCCAAGATGTGCCTGGTGGCGAAGCCGGCCGAAGGCGGGCACATCACCACGCGCACGTTCATTCCGCACGACTGCCATGCCGCGGTCGGCGTGCTCGGCGCGGTGACGGTGGCCACGGCCGCGGTCACGCCGGGTACCGTGGCGCATCGCGTGGCGCAGGTGCCGCCAGGCGCGCGCAAGACGTTTTCCGTCCAGCACCCCACCGGCGAATTCACGGTGGTGCTCGAAATGAGTGCAGCGAATCCCGCCGAGGTGGCGCGCGCCTCGCTGCTGCGCACCGCTCGGCTGTTGATGCGCGGCGAGGTTTTCATTCCCGGGAACATCTGGCCCGGCCAGTGAGGTAGGACGAAGATGGGCAAGACCGGCGTGGTGGTGCGAAATATCCGGCGGGCTCCCGCCGAGGCCGTGGCGCAGCTCGCGAAGTTCGGCGTCGCGACCATTCACGAAGCCATGGGGCGCACCGGGCTGCTTGCGCCGTACATGCGTCCTATCTACCCGGGAGCGCGTGTCTGCGGCACGGCGGTGACGGCGCTGGGCCATCCGGGCGACAACTGGATGCTGCACGTGGCGGCCGAGATGCTCCGGCCGGGCGACCTCGTGGTGTTCGCGCTGCCGTCGCCTGACGATCATGGGTTCTTCGGCGAGTTGCTCGCAACCTCGTTCCGCGCTCGCGGCGGGCTCGGCCTCGTCATCGATGCCGGTGTCCGCGACATCTCCGAGCTGCACCAGATGAATTTCCCGGTGTGGTCGAAGGCCGTGCATGCCAAGGGCACGATCAAGGCCACGGTGGGCTCGGTCAACGTGCCCGTGACCTGCGCCGGCGCGCTGGTCAACCCGGGCGATGTCATCGTGGGTGACGACGACGGCGTGGTGGTGGTGCCCGCGGCGAAGGCGGCCGAGGTCGCGCAGGCCTCGCAGGCACGCGAGGAGAAGGAGGCCGCGACACGTGCGCGCCTCAAGACTGGCGAATTGGGGCTCGACATCTACGGCATGCGCGACAAGCTCGCGGCCGCCGGATTGGTGTACTACGACAACCTCGAAGACGTGAAATGATCACTGGCCGCGATGACACGTAACCCCGACAAGAGCTGCCTGCCGCCGGACCCGAACCCGGTGAAACCCGCGCTGGTATTGCCGCCGGGCGCCTGCGACGCGCACTGCCATGTGTTCGGGCCGGCGCATAAATTCCCGTACGCGGCCGACCGCAGTTACACGCCGCCGGATGCGCCGGTGGAGCATCTGCGCAAGTTGCATGCGCACCTGGGCATCAGCCGCGCGGTGATCGTGCACGCCAGTTGCCACGGCAGCGAGATGGACGTGACGCTGGACGCCATCGCGTCCAGCAACGACACGTACCGCGGCGTCGCCGTGGTGGAAGATGCGGTGACGGACCGCGAGCTCGAGCGGCTGCATGCCGGTGGCATCCGCGGCATACGCTTCAATTTCGTGAAGCACCTGGGCGGCGTGCCCGACCTCGCGGTGTTCTACCGGCTGCTGGCGCGCATAAAGCCGCTGGGCTGGCACATCGTGCTGCACTTCGACGCGGGCGATCTCATCGAGCAGCAGGCGCTGCTCAAGCGCATCGACGTGCCGTTCATCATCGATCACATGGGCCGAGTGAAGGCGGTCGATGGCCTGCAGCAGAAGCCGTTCCAGGAATTGCTGGCGCTGTTCCGCGGCAATCCGCTGGCCTGGATCAAGATCTGCGGCGCGGAGCGCGTGTCCGTGGGAAAACGCCCCTTCCGCGATGCCGTGCCCTTCGCGCAGGCGCTGATCGACATCGATCCGGGCCGGCTGCTGTGGGGTACCGACTGGCCGCATCCCAACATCAGCAAGGACATGCCAAACGACGGCGAACTGGTGGACCTGCTGGGTGAGATGTGCCCGGATGCGGCGGTGCGCAGGCGGATACTGGTCGATAATCCGACCCGGATGTACTGGTCATAACGCACGGGTTGCGAACATGACGGCGCCGCGCATCGGATTCCTGGGTTTCGGCGAAGTGGGGCAGCGGTTCGCGGCTGACCTGCGCAAGGCATCCGCAAGCATCGAGCTCGCGACTTTCGACTTGTTGCTCCACCAGGCAGCGGCAGGAGAGGCGATGCGCCGGCACGCGTCGGCGCAGCGCGTGGAGCTCACCGCCGATGCCGGCATGCTGGCCGCGGCGAGCACGCTGGTTTTCAGCGCGGTGACGGCCGACCAGGCGCTGGATGCCGCGCGTGCGCTCGCGTCCCGGCCGCTCGCGGATGCGTGGGTGGTCGACGTGAATTCCGCCGCACCGCAGACCAAGATCGAGTGCGCGAAATTGATTGGCGAGGCAGGCGGGCGCTACGTCGAAGCCGCCGTCATGACCTCGGTGCCTCCGCACGGCGTACGCGTGCCGATGCTGCTGGGAGGCGTGCACGCCGCCGAGGCAGAGGCAATGCTGCGCGGGCTCGGTTTCGTGGCGGAGACGGTGTCGGCAGATCTCGGCGTGGCGTCGGCCATCAAGCTGTGCCGCAGCGTCATCATCAAGGGCCTGGAGTCCCTGGTGATCGAGAGCTTCACCGCGGCGCGCACGCTGGGAGTCGAAGAACGCGTGCTGGCCTCGCTGCAGGAGACGTATCCGCAGTTCGACTGGGAGAAGCAAGGCGACTACCTGTTCTCGCGCGTGATACAGCATGGCAAGCGCCGCGCGGAGGAGATGCGCGCCAGTGCGCAGATGATCGACGCCACTGGCGTCGGCGGCGTCATGGCGACAGCCATTGCGCAACGCCAGGCCGGCGTGGCCCAACGACGTGCCGCGGGCGCTTTTGCCGAACCCACCAGCCTCAAACCCTGGCGCCAGCGCGCCGACGAGATGCTCGTCTCGACCGATGCCGCCGGCCGCGGCAGAAAATAGATCCGTCCCCTTCTTCACCATGATCATCGATTGTCACGGGCACTACACCACGGCACCCGAACCGCTGAACGCCTGGCGCAAGCAGCAGACCGAGGCGTTGAAGACGCCAGGGCTGGCGCCGGCCAAGGGCAGCATCACCATCAGCGACGACCAGATCCGCGACAGCCTCGAGAACGCGCAGTTGAAGCTGCAGCGTTCGCGCGGCACCGACGTGACGATTTTCTCGCCGCGCGCCAGCGCCATGGGCCACCACGTGGGCAACGAAGCCACGAGCCGGCACTGGACCGAGCACTGCAATGAGCTCATTCATCGCGTCTGCAAGCTCTACCCGGAGAATTTCGTCGGCGTGTGCCAGTTGCCGCAGTCGCCCGGCGCCGATCCGCGCGGCGTGATCCCGGAGCTCGAGCGCTGCGTGAAGGAATTCGGCTTCGTGGGCTGCAACCTCAACCCGGATCCCTCCGGCGGCAAGTTCTCCGAACCGCCGTTGACCGATCGCTGGTGGTACCCGGTGTACGAGAAACTCTGCGAGCTCGACGTCCCGGCAATGGTGCACGTGAGCCAGGCCTGCAACCCGGCGTTCCACACGACGGGCTCGTACTACCTGAGCGCCGACACCGTGGCGTTCATGCAGCTCCTGATGTCGGACCTGTTCAAGGATTTCCCGAAGCTGCGTTTCATCATTCCGCACGGCGGCGGAGCCGTGCCATTCCACTGGGGCCGCTTCCGCGGCATCGCGCAGGACCAGAAACGCCCGCCGCTGCCCGAGCTCATGAAGGACAACGTGTTCTTCGACACCTGCGTCTACCACCAGCCCGGCATCGACCTGCTGCTGAAAGTCGTCCCGATCGACAACATCCTGTTCGCCTCCGAGATGGTCGGCGCCGTGCGCGGCATCGATCCCGAGACCGGCTTCTACTACGACGACACCAAGCGCTACATCGACGGCTCTTCGCTGAGCGCCACGGACAAGCAGAAGATCTTCGAAGGCAACATCCGCCGCGTGTTTCCTCGATTGGGGAGGGGACAGATTTGAAATCTGTCCCGAGGATGCAGACGCGCAAGCTCGGGCCTTACGAGGTCACGGCGATAGGGTTCGGTTGCATGAACCTCTCGCATGGTTACGGGCCGCCGCTGCCGCGCGAGATGGCCGAGCGCGTGATCCGCCGCGCGCTCGACCTGGGTGTCACGCATTTCGACACCGCGGCGCTGTACGGCTTCGGTGCCAACGAGCAGCTGGTCGGCGAGGTGCTGGGCAAGCGCCCCGACAATGTCATCGTCGCCAGCAAGTGCGGCCTGTTCGGTCGCGGCGGCAAACGCGTGATCGACGGCCGCCCCGAGGCCATCCACGCCATCTGCAATGAATCGCTGCGCAACCTGCGCACTGATCGCATCGATCTGTACTACCTGCATCGCTGGGACAAGGTCGTGCCCATCGAAGACAGCGTCGGCGCGCTCGCGGACCTGAAGCGGGCCGGCAAGATCCGCGCGATCGGCCTCTCCGAAGTGGGCGCGGCCACGTTGCGCAAGGCGCACGCCGAACATCCCATCGTCGCGGTGCAGTCCGAATATTCGTTGTGGACCCGAAATCCGGAGATCGCCGTGCTGGAGGAGTGCCGGCGGATCGGCGCCGCGCTGGTCGCCTTCAGCCCGCTGGGACGAGGTTTTCTCACCGGCGCACTGCGCAATCCTGCCGAACTCGCCGATGGAGACCTCAGGCGCGGCATGCCGCGCTTCCAGAGCCCGAACTTCGAGGAAAACCGCCGCCTGATGCAGCCGCTGGATGAGATTGCCGCCGCCGCGGGCTGCACGCGCGCGCAACTGGCGCTGGCCTGGGTGCTCGAACGGCACCCGCACGCGCTGGTCATTCCGGGCACCACGCGCGAGTCGCACCTGGTCGAAAACTGTGGTGCGGACGCGATTCGTCTCGATGCCGCAACGCTTCGGCGCCTCGACGAGCTCCTGCCCCCCGGCAGAGCACTAGGTGAGCGTTATCCGCCTGCGACGCAGGTCGAAAATGACACCGAAATTATTGGTCAAAGGCCTTGAATCGTATAGGCTTGCCGCCCTATGACAGACCCGACTCCCGCGACCGCGGAAACGACTCCTCCCCGCCGAAACGACGCCCGCAAAACCGTCCGCATCGTGATGCAGGAATTCCTGCGCCGCGACTCCTTCATGCCCGTCCTGCGACTGCTGCTGGACCTCGCATTCCTCGGCGTGTGCATCGCCGGCGCGTGTTACTTCAGCGCCTGGTGGGCCAAGGCCCTCATGGTGGTGCCGGCTTCGGTCGCCATCGCGCGCCTGTTCGTCATCGGACATGACGCCTGCCATGGCAGCTACACGCGTTACGACTGGTTGAACAAACTCGTCGGGCGCATCGCCTTCCTGCCGTCACTGACGCCGTTCTCGCTCTGGGACGTCGGCCACAACGTGGCGCATCATGGCTTCACCAACCTCAAGGGCCGCGACCAGGTGTGGGTGCCGATGTCACCGGAAGAGTGGCAGGCCGCTTCGAAATTCCGCCGCTTCATGGAGCGTATCTACCGCTCCGGCTGGGGCCAGGGCCTCTACTACACCATCGAGATGTGGTGGAAGAAGCTCATCCTGCCGACGAAGAAACACGTCGGCGTGCGCCGCGCGATTTTCTACTGGGACAACGTGCTCGTGCTGGGCGTCGGCGCGGTGTGGATCACCGGCCTCGTGCTCTGGGCCGTGTACGGCGATCACTCGATCACCTGGACGCTGCTGTGCGGGTTCGTACTGCCGTTCCTGGCGTTCAACTGCATCATGGGCTTCGTGATCTACGTGCAGCACACGCATCCGGAAGTCGCCTGGTTCGACAAGCGCGATGAGTGGCAGAAGCGCCTCGGCTTCATCACCACCACCGTGAACGTCGTCGTGCCGAAGCGCATGGGCGAAATCCTGCACGACATCCTCGAACACGGCGCGCACCACGTGAACACCGGCGTGCCGTTGTATCGCCTGCGCGCGGCGCAGACCGCGCTCAAGAACGCGGTGCCCCAGCTGGCGCGCGTCTACGTGCTCACCTGGAAGCGTTACTGGGCGACGGTGCGCACCTGCAAGATCTACGACTACGCCAACCATCGCTGGATGGACTTCAAGGGCCACGTGACGGCGGCGCCGCTGTTCCCGGAACCGGCTGCAGCGTAAGAAACGCGGGTTGATGATGACGGCGCCGTCCCCGGCGCCGTTTTCATTTGTGGGCCCGAAGTGCCCCGTCAAATTTCCCGCGTCAGCTTGACGATCATCTCGCGCAGCCAGGTATGCGCGGGATCGGCCTCGTGCCGCTTGTGCCATAGCAGGACTTCCTGCGTGTGCGGCACCTCGAAGGGCAGCGGCAACACGCGGATGGGCAGGGCGTCGAGATAGAGCTGGGCGACGCGCTCCGGCAGCGTCGCGGCCAGCGTCGAGCCGGGCAGCACCAGCGGCAATTGCAGCAGGCTGGGAAGCGTCAGGTGGATGCGGATGTCGATGTTCAGCAGGTGACGCACCAGCTGGTCCGCGGCGCCGGTGTAGCCACCCGGCCGTCCGAACATGTGCTGCAACCCCACGTACTGGTCGAGCGTGAGCGAGTCGCCCACCGTCGGGTGATCCTTGCTGACCGCGCACACCCATCTCACCGAACGCAGCGGCAGGGACCGGATGCTGTCGGGATATGCCCGCAGGTCGAACATGTGCAGGCTCTCGAGGCACAGGCACAGGTCCGCCTCGCCGTATTCGAGCCGCGAGAGCGCGGTCGGCGACACCATCTCGATGTGCACGTCGAGCTCGGGAGCCTCGGTGGCCAGGGTGCGCAGCAGGGGCGGCAGCACGCCGGGCACGGCTTCCTCGGACATGATGACCGTGAAATCGCGGCGCGCCGTCTTGGGATCGAAGGTGGGCTGCGTGCCCAGCATCATCTGGATGCGCAGCAGTGCTTCGCGCACCGGCTCGACCAGCGACTCGCCGCGCGAGGTCAATTCCATCTCGCGGCCGACGCGCACCAGCAGCGGATCGTTGAAGTATTCGCGCAGCTTGTGCAGCGCGGCGCTCATCGCCGGTTGCGAAACAAATACACGTTCGGCGGCGCGCGTCACGTTCTTCTCGCGGAGCAATGCGTCGAGCGCAATGAGCAGGTTGAGATCGAAGCGATTGAGCTGCATGTCCGTGAATCATAACGGACAAGCGCAGCCCTCACGGGATTTCCCGATCAGTTGAGCCCCCATTCGGCGTGGGTGGAGTCCCGCCGGGGCGAAAGCGGTCTTATCGCTGGCAAGAGGGGGAACTGTGGCGCTGATGCGTCGGCGTTGCGAGCTCCCAGGGGTATGCCATATCAACCTGGCCATAGGGAGTTCGCAATGAACCAGCCATCTGGCGTTGACAAGAAATCAGAAGAAAGGCCCTCCATCAATGGCCGCGTCGCACTGGCGCTCGCAGTTGCGGCGGCTTGCGGCACCGGCACGGCGCCGGTGTTTGCGCAGGATCCGGAGGCGGCCGCAACCGGTCTCGACGAAATCATTGTCACCGCACGGTTCCGCGAGGAAAAGCTGCAGGAGACGCCGATCGCGATCACGGCGATCACGTCGGACGAACTCGACCAGCGCGCCATGCAGTCCGCGTTCGAGGTGGCATACACGGTACCGAACGCCTCGCTGCGTCCCACGCAGGCGGCCTTCGGCGCCTCGATGAGCGCCTACATCCGCGGCATCGGCCAGTACGACTTCCTGCCCGAATTCGAGCCCGGCGTCGCGATCTACTTCGACGACGTGCTGCACCCGGTGACTTTCGCCTCGTCCATCGACCTCATGGACCTGGAGCGCGTCGAAGTGCTGCGTGGCCCGCAGGGCACGCTGTTCGGCCGCGGCTCCATCGGCGGCGCCATCCGCTACGTCAGCAAGGAACCCAGGGGTGACGACACCGGCGAGATCACCGTCACCTACGGTGACTTCAATCGCATCGATGTCCGCGCCAGCTACGACTTCAAGCTGTCGGAGACGGTGTTCGCACGCGTCACCGGCGTCGCGAAGAAGCGCGACGGCTACCAGACCGTTTACGACTTCGCCTGCAAGTTCCCGCAACTCGCAGGTTACGGCGACGGCCTCGCGGCCGACGGCGCCGACGCGGATACGCTGCCTGACGCGGTCACCCCCGGCAGTGCCGCGGACAACGCCTTTGCCATCCCGCGCAGCACGCAGAACCGCGGCGGCGGTTGCAAGCTCGGCACGCAGGGTGGCCAGGACGTGACGGGTGCGCGCGCCGCGATCAGATTCGCGCCCAGCGACAAGTGGGACCTGACGTTCACCGGCGAGTACATGGATGATGAATCCGAGGCTCGCGCGGACACCCTGGTGCACATTGGCCGCCTTCCTGGCGGACCGTTTGCCGGCCAGATTCCGGTGCCGTTCAATTTCTGGAGTGACGCTCAGGTGGCGCGCACCGGCGTGCCCTTCGATGAGCGCTTCGTACCGGACGATATCTACACCAGCTACGCGACCTATCGCGATCCGGTGACGGGCTTTACCACGAACCCGCAGACCTCGTTCGAACAGGAGGCGTTGAGCGCCAAGGCCAACATCCACATCAGCGACAACACGCTGCTGGAGATCATCGGCTCGTGGAGCAAGTTCGACGGCGCCTTCGCCACCGACTCCGACCAGTCGCCCTACAGCGTGCAGCTCGTGGACGGCATCCAGGATGTCGAGGCCAAGACCCTGGAAGCACGTCTCTCCGGAACAGCCGGCCCGGTCGACTGGACGGTGGGCGCATTCTGGTATGACGGTGAATTCACCAACTCGCAGCAAGTGTCTATTCCGGCCTTCGTGCCGACCGCGCTGCTGGTCAATGGCCAGAACACGACGACGTCCGAGAACCTCTCGGGCTTCGCGCACGGGGTCTGGCACGTGAACGACAAGCTCTCGCTTACGGCCGGCGTGCGTTACTCGACCGATGAGAAGGCGGAAGATTTCGACAACTCCATCGTGCGGACGCAGCTGACCACCGACGAGAATCACTTCGACTGGAAGGCCGGCATCGACTACAAGTTCACCGAGTCCTTCATGGGTTACATCTCTGCGGCGACCAGCTATCGCCCGCAGGCCTTCAACCCGCGGCCGTTCCAGGTCACGCAGTTCGTGGGCGTCGATGGTGAAGAGGCCACCTCGTACGAAATCGGCTTCAAGACCGACCTCGCCGACAACCGCCTGCGCCTGAACGTCGCGGCGTTCTATGTCGACTACAACCAGCGCATCCTGCCGATTGGTGGTACGGAGTGCCTGGCGGACAGCAACGGCAACTACATCAACGTGGTGCCGGAAGGCACGCCGGACGCGGTGCAGGATTCGCTCGGCCAGTGGTGCCTGGATCAGAACGGTCCGCCGCCGCCCGGAGCCACGACTTCGCGCACCTTTTACAACAACATCCCGGCGACCATCCAGGGTGCCGAGCTGGAAGTGCAGTGGGTGCCGATCGATGGCCTGACCATCAGCGGCGTGTACGGTTACACGGACTTCCAAGGTGACGAGTTCGACGATCCGTCGCTGCTCGGCAACCCGGCGGTCACGGAAATCACCAGCGACAACCCGATCTACGTGCCGACCGACAACTACAGCATCTCGTTTGCCTACCAGTTCGGCGGCAGCGGCGATCATGGCAGCTGGACGCCGCGTCTCGACTACTACGGGCAAAGCCAGATTTGCTCAGGCATCCGTACCAACGTGACGCCGACGGCCATCGACACCACCGAGGCGCAGGCCTGCTCGCAGGCATACGAACTGCTGAATGCGCGGCTCGAGTGGGCCAGCCCGGAGAACACCTGGCGCGTCGCGATCGGTGCCACCAACCTGACGGACGAGGAGTACTTCTACAACAAGTTCGACCTCACCGCCTTCGGCCAGCCGACGCTGGAAGGTCAGCCGGGTGCCCCGCGTGAGTGGTACATCCAGTTCACCCGCAACTTCAACTGAGACGGTAATCGTGTAGAAACAGGAGGCGCGCCCGGAAACGAGCGCGCCTCTTTCTTTGGTGGTGGAATCCCGAGCATGGAAAACCTGAAAGACAAGGTGGCCTTCGTCACCGGTGGCGCGAGCGGCATAGGCCTCGGCATCAGCAAGGCCATGGTGGCGGCGGGCATGCGCGTGGTGATTGCCGATGTGCGCGAGGATCACCTGAAGGACGCCCGCGCCTGGTTCGTCTCGCAACACCTGAGCCGGCGCGTGAAGTGCCTCAAGCTCGACGTCACCAACCGCAAGGCATACGCGCGTATCGCCGACCAGGCGGAAAAGACCTTCGGCAAGATCCATGTGCTGGTGAACAATGCCGGCCTGGGATTGCTGGGCACCATCGACAAGACGCGATACGACGACTGGGACTGGGGCCTGTCGGTGATGATCGGCGGCGTGGTGAACGGCCTGCTCACCGTGCTGCCGCGCATCCGCAAACACGGTGAGGGCGGGCACATCGTGAACACCGCCAGCATGGCGGCCATCGTGCCGATTCCCAATTGCTCGATTTACATCACCGCGAAGTCGGCGCTGGTGGGCATGTCGGAGTGCCTGGCGGGCGAACTGGCACCGGACAAGATCGGCGTGTCGGCGTTCTGCCCGGGACCGGTGCTCAGCAACATCCGCGAGCTGGGCAAGTTGCGCCCCGAGAAATACAAGAAGGACACCGGGCTCGAAGAGTTCGAGAAGAACCTGGCGCAGCGCCCGCAGGGCGAGTTGTGGATGGACCCGGTGGAGTGCGGCGAGCGCGTGGTGCGCGGCATCCAGCGCAACGACCTGTACATTTTCACGCACCCCGAGTTCAAAGCCGGCGCGCGCGAGCGCTGCGAGAAGATACTGGACTCGTTCCCGGACGAGCCGATCAACCAGCCCCGCGCCGACGCCATCAAGTTCCTCCTCTCCAACCCCATCTTCAAATGATGGTTGGTCGTGCCAGAGAGGGGATGTCGGATTTAGGGGATTACGGGCGGAAGGTTATGAGGCGTGTGAATCTCGGACTCGCACTTCTGGCGCTCATGGGTTGCCAAAAGGACCAACCCGTGTATGTCGTGAATTACCGTGCGTACCCGGTGCAGCTTACGTACCGCGCAGCGCTGGGCCCGTCCCCGCAAGGTCAGCCTCCATCCTGTGAGTGGGAGTGGCAGAAGCCCGGAATTTTTCCCACTGTCGACACCGAGGCCATCGCGCGTTACTCGGCACACCAGGCGCCGCAATTCGCCTATGACCCGGGACACTGCGAAATCCGGATCACACTGCCCGCCATGAGCAGCGCGTACATCGCCTTGAACGAACTGTGCAGCAGTCACTGGCCGCCGGAGACCATCGCCGGCCCGCCGGGGCTGAATTACATTCGCATCGATAGCAATTCAGGATCCATTGAGTTATCTGGCTGGGAAGTTACGCGTGTGTTAATCGAGAGGCGCGGCTGGTTCTCGGACGGAGATTGCCGCTACGAAATTCGCTGACCCGATGCCTTATGGCCGCGATCTTCAGGGCGACTTGACCTTCACGTAACGTCAGGCTTCAGCGTGCGCACTCCTTCGAAATCAGGAGTGACACATGCTGAAGATTCACGGCGTGCCGTTTTCGGCACACACCCGCAAGGTCATCATCGCGGCCCTGGAGAAGGGCATTCCCTACGAACTCGTTCCCGTGATCCCGCTCACGCCGCCCCCCGGCTGGACGGATCTGAGCGCGCTTGGGCTCATTCCGGCCATCGAAGATAGCGGTTTCACGCTGGCGGATTCCTCGGTGATCTGCCAGTACCTGGAGCGCGCGTATCCCGGGCCTTCGCTGTATCCAGGTGACGCACGACAGTTCGCGCGTGTCCTCTGGATCGAGGAGTTCGTCGACGGTGGGCTGGCGCCGCACGTGCTGCGCGGCCTGCTCATGCAGCGCGTGTTCGCGCCCAAGTTCCTCGGCAAGGCCCCTGACGAGGCACTGATCCGGACCTCGCTGACCGAGATGATCCCCTTGCGCCTCGACTACCTCGAGAAAGCGCTCAACGGCAACTGGTTCGTGGCCGACGCGTTTTCCATGGCCGACATCACGGTGGCATCGATCCTCATGAACTTCCACTTCGCGGGCGAGACGGTGGACGCCGCTCGTTATCCGAAGCTGGCACGGTTCCTGCGGCGTGCGCTGGCGCGGCCTGCGTTCCAGAAGGCTTTGCAAGCGGAGATACCGGCGGCAAGATCGGTGGGCGCGCTGGACATGCGCGTATTTGAAGATTGCGCCGCCCGAGGCGGCGACGACATCGCCGCGTGATTCGACGAGGGGCCCATGTTCCGGATAGGCGAGTTTTCGCGCATTGCGCGCGTTTCGGCGCGGCTGCTGCGGTTCTACGACGAGCTGGGGTTGCTCAAGCCCGGGGTCGTGGACGCCGTGTCGGGCTATCGCTACTACACTTCGTCGCAGCTGCAGCGGCTGAACCGGATACTCGTCCTCAAGGAACTGGGCCTCTCGCTCGAGCAGATCAGCGACGTCATCGACCAGAACGCGTCGTCCGAGGAGTTGCGCAGAATGCTGGATGCGCGCCGCGCCGCCGCGGAGCGCGTGCTGGAAGAGGAGGCCGCGCGCCTGCGGCAGATCGAGGCGCGGATCGCGCAACTCGACGGTGGCGGTGACGCGGAGCTGGACGACGTGCTCATGCGCGCCGAGCCCGCGCGGCGAATTCTTTCGGTGCGCGAGGTCGTCGATTCTTTCGCGGTGGCTCGCGGCATCATCGGTGAGCTGATGCGCACGCTGCCCGCGAAATTGCCGCGTGGCGTGCTCGGCAACCTGGTGGGCATCGCGCATTCGCCGGAATTCGAACCGGACGCCATCGACGTTGAACTGGGCTTCGTGCTCGCCGGCGATCCGCCGCTGGAGTTGCCGTCGCTGGGCAAGCGGACCTTGCAGGTGCGCGAGTTGCCGGCGGTGGCACACATGGCGGTTTGCGTGCGCGTCGGATTGCCCGAACACGCGCACCTCATCACGGGCAGAGTCGGCCGCTACGTGGAAGCCAACGGTTATCGCCTGGCAGGGCCGGGTCGCGAGGTTTTCCTGCGTCCACCGCGGCCGGATCGAATGGAAGAATCGGTGGTGGAGATGCAGTTCCCGGTCGAGCGCCAGGGCGGTACGCACCGCAGCGGTGCGGGTCCTTCCTAGTCACCGCCCCGTTGCCGCGCGGGCGCACGTCACACATTCGGCGGAAAATTGCCGCCAGGTGAGTCATCCGGGTCCGACGTGACACAAATGCGTGACGCGCCGTAACCCGCTGTCGGGCCTGAAAACGTAACCTCGGTTAATGCTCGGCTTGCGGCGAGCAGGTGTCCTTGCGCGCCTGCTCATAATTTCCTCGTTGCTGATCGCGTGCGGCCCCGCGCGCGCGAACTGCATCTTCAGCCCCGATCCTGTGATCAACAGGCTGCAGACGCTCGCCATGGCGAATCCCAACCAGGCACTGGCCCGCGTGGAAAAGCTGCTCGATGCCGCCACGGCCGCGAAGGCGCCGGCAGAAAGCATCGCCTGGATGTACGCGGTGCGTGCCCAGGCCTACAGCGGCCTCGAGCTCGATGCCGAAGCGCGCACGGCGGCCCTCGCGGGCATGAAGCTGGTGCCCGATACGCGCGCGCCGGTCCACCTGGCGCTGTTCCTCACCGACGCCGAGAACATCTACGACGCCGAACACATGGCCGAGGCCAAGCGCAACGTCGAGGCAGTGCGCGCGAGCGGCGTCAGCCCGGAGGTCGAGCGCTGCCTGCTGCTGACGCTGGGCACCCTGCAGTTCCGCGAGAACCGCTCGGACCAGGCCGTCGTGTCGCTGACCCAGGCTTACCAGATGAGCGACGCCGCCGGAGATCGCCGCCAGCGGATGCTGGTGGCGTCCGCCCTGTCGAAAGTGATGCGCGAGCTCGGCGACTACCGCCAGGCGCTGGCGCTGAATTCCGAAGTGCTGGAGTGGAACGCGGCACACGACGAGACACTGACGCTGTCCGTGACGCGTTACCTGCGCGGCATCATCCTGCACGAGATGCAAGAATACGACGCGGCGCTGCTGGCATTCCTCAACGCGCGTGCGCTGTCGGTCACCATCGGTGACGAGCAAGGCATCGCCTTCGCCGACATGCGCATCTGCGACCTGATGCTCGACCTCGGCGATACACGCAATGCCAGGACGCGCTGCAACGACGCGCTGCGGATCTTCGCCGCCTCGGGCACGGTCGACGTCGTCAAGCAGACGCGCTCCTACCTGGCGGAGATCGACCTCGCCGAAGGGTACGCGGGGAGGGCGCTGACGGCGCTCAACGAGATCCTGGCGAACGGCGCGGTGGACATGCCTCCGCGCGAAGTGACGCCGTTGTACAAGCTGCGCGCCGAGGCCAACGCCGCGCGTGGCAACACCGTGGCCGCCTACGCCGACCTCGACGAGTACATGCGCCGCTACACCAACACCATGGAGACGCGCCGCATCCGCCAGGTGGCGGCATTGCACGCGAGGTTCGAGATCGACCGCGAGATCGACCGCAACGCGGCGCTGCAACGCGAGCTCAGCCAATCGAAACTGCGCCAGGACGAGCTGCAGCGGCGCACGCTGATGGCCATCACCGCCGGTTCACTGGCCGTGGCCCTGCTGACGGCCTTGCTCATCGGCGCGCGCTCGCATCGGCGCCAGCTCGCGGCATTGGCGAACCTGGATTCGCTGACCGGGCTTCCGAATCGCCGGCACACGGCCCAGCGGGTGCAGGACGCGCTCGACCGGTCCGCGCGCGCGGGCGAGGCGCTCACCATCGCGCTCATCGACCTCGATCATTTCAAGACCATCAACGACCGCTGCGGTCACGCCAGCGGCGACCAGGTGCTCAAGGACTTCGCGCGGCTGGCGCGCGAGACACTGCGCGCCGGGGATACTTTCGGCCGCTGGGGCGGCGAGGAATTCCTGCTGGCGATGCCGGGCGCCACGCTCGACGTGGCGTTGTCGGTGGTGGAACGGCTGCGCACCGTGGCGCAGACCATCCGCATCCCGAATGGCCCGGATGGCATGAAGGTGAGCCTGAGCGCGGGCCTCGCCGTCAACGAGTCACAGGTGCAGTCGCTCGAAGCGCTGGTGGCGCGCGCCGACATCGCGCTCTACCGCGCCAAGCACGATGGCCGCAATATCGTGCGCATCGACGCCGCCAGCCTCGACGCCGCCTCCTCCGGTATCCGCCGCGCCATCGGCTCGTGAAAATGGGGTCAGACCCCATTTGCTAGGAAATGGGGTCTGACCCCATTTTTAGATAGCCGTAGCGGAGGTTGCTGGGTAATCCGCCCATCGCGAGGTACTCGGCCTTGATGGCATCGAAGTTGTCGGCCGACATTTTCGCCGCGGCTGCCGGGTCGATCTTGTAGAGCTTCGACGCGTTGCCCGCGAAGATCTTGGTCTTCACCGGACCATCCGCCGCGCCGAGCGGCTTGTAGCCGTACTTCTTCTGCATGTCCGCGGGGATCTCGAGCCGCCTCATGGCTTCGATCTGCCACTGTGGCGAACCCCACCACACCGAATCCGTGCCCCAGATGATGCGGTCCTCGCCCAGGCCCTTGATCAGAGTGCCCATGAGCGCGGCCGCGAGCTTCGGGTGCGTCACGCAGGTGTTGGCGAAGCAGGCGCCGAGCTCGCCGTAGACGTTCGACACGCCGAACTTCGCCGGGATGTCGGCGAGGTCCGAGACCCAGTCGAAACGGCCGGTCTTCTCGAACTGTGCGAGCTCGCGGTCCGGCAGCTCGAGGAAAGGCCGCATGGCCGAGTGATAGATGACGAAGTTGATCTGCGGCCAGTCCTTGGCGGCCTTGCCCACGTCCCACACCGTGGCGTATTGCCACATGTCGGCCCACGAAGTCATGTAGTCCGCCGGCATCAGCCCCTTGTGGATGCAGATGGTGTTGATGCCGTTCTCGAGCATCGCCTCGTACAGTGGATAGACGAGCTTCTCGTCGTCCATGCGCCAGTTCGTCTTCTTCTTCGTCTGGTAGATGGGGTCGCCAATGGTGTAGCCCTTGATGCTGTCGGGCTTGAGCTCGGTCATCACGCGCGTGATTTCCTCGAACCAGCCGGGCGTGCCCGGCGTGACGATGCCGTGGGCCAGCGTGCGGCGCGAGCCCGCCACCTTGTTGACCACGTCGCGCGCGCTCGCGATCTGGTCGTTGGTGAGGAACAGGTAGGCGTAGTCGTCGGTGGGCGTGCCGGAGATCATCGCGACCTTGGTGTCGCTGTCGATGAACACCTCCTTCACGTAGTTCTGGAACTTGTAGCGCGTGAGGCCCTCGCTGCCCGGGATGTCGGGGTTCCAGTGCTTCCTGGCGAAGTCGGCGGAGAACACCAGCAGCTGCTGGTTGTAGTCGTCGCGCACGAAATGCGTCTGGCAGTCGACGATGAACTGTTTCTTCAGGGCGTCGGCGCGCGCGTCGGCCACGCCGGGCGTCGCGGCCTCGGCGCGCGAGGCGGCGAACAGCGGCCCGAACACTTCGTTCATGGCGAGGAAAGCTGCCGACATGCCGGCCGCCGACGACAGGAACCCGCGGCGGCTCAGGCCGTGCCTGGGCGCCAGTTCCTCGGCCAGGTCGCCGATGCGCGCCTCGACGCGCCGCTGGTCCTCGCTCTGCGGCAGCGGCGTGAACTCGCCGTTGGAAACCACCTGGGTCGGGATGGGCGAGGCGACGTCGCGCTGCTCGGCGGGAGTGAGCGTGGCGATTTCTGCATCACTGACGAATCGCATGGCGGCTCTCCTTGAGTCGTTCCCATCAAACGTCGACGATCTCGTCGATCTGCGCGATGGGCGTGATGTTCGAGAAGTCAGGCACGTCGGCGATGAGCTTCGCGCGGTGTTCGTTCGCCGCTGCATCGAAGGCCTCCATCGACGTGATCTCGACCGTCACGCCGCCGACGAAGCCCGGGGGCGACCCGTCGCTCCGGTTGAGGCCCTTGTGCACATCCATCTTGCCCACCGACTTGCCGTAGAGCTGGCGCAACATGGGCAGGTGCTTGTCGACGTAGTAGTCGAAATCGAAGCGCGCATCGCTCTTCCAGGGATACAACACCGTCAAACAGTGCCGCGTGCCCGCGGCTTTCGCGGCGTGTGCTGACGACAACACGGCGGTCATGGCGGCCAACCCACCCAACGCGCTACCCACGGCCTTCCTTCTGGTCATCCGCATGGTCGTTCTCCTCGCGTCACACCCGGCGTCCGGGCGCCGCAAATTACCACGCCAGTCCGGCGCTCGTTGTCGCGATAGGCGAGTCGGGCTTCCGTTTGAGTCGAGTGGCGAATCGTGCTGAAGTCGACCCTGATTCGCATCACGGAGAGGGGATTTCCGCCCATGCGTCATTCGTGCGCCATCGCCGCCGTCCTGGCATGCCTGTGGACCGTCACTGCGGCCGCGGCCACCACGATCGACAACGCCGCGCTCAGGAACGAGACCGACGGCCGCAACTGGGCGGCCTACGGGCGCACCTTCAGCGAGACCCACTACAGCCCGCTCACCGAAATCAACCGCGAAACCGTCTCGCGCCTGAATCTCGCCTGGACCCTGGATCTCGACGTCACCAACAACCTCTCGACGCCGCTGGCCGTCGACGGCGTCATCTACGTGGCCTCCGGCTACAGCTTCGTGCACGCGGTGGACGCCAGGAGCGGCAAGCTGCTGTGGCGGTACGACCCCGAGGTCGCCAAGGCCGCGGGCGCCAAGCTGCGCACCGGCTGGGGGATTCGCGGACTGGCGTTCTGGAAGGGCAGGCTGTTCGTCGGCACGCATGACGGACGCCTCATCGCCATCGATGCCAAGACCGGCCAACCGGTCTGGACAGTGCAGACAATCGACACGAACGACGGCTCGTTCATCTCCGGCCCGCCGCGCGTGTTCAACGACAAGGTGATCATCGGCTTCGGCGGTGGCGATTTCGGCGCGGTGCGCGGTTACGTGACTGCCTACGACACGGCCACGGGCAAGCAGGTGTGGCGCTGGTGGACGGTGCCGGGCGATCCCGCCAAGGGCTTCGAGAACAAGGCCATGGAAATGGCCGCCAAGACCTGGACCGGCGAATGGTGGAAATACGGCGGCGGCGGCACGGTCTGGAACGCCATGACCTACGACCCGGAATTCAACCGGGTGTACCTCGGCACCGGCAACGGCGGCCCCTGGAACTGGAAGATCCGCTCGCCGGGCGGCGGCGACAATCTCTTCCTGTGTTCCGTGGTGGCACTCGACGCGGATACCGGCGAGTACGTCTGGCACTACCAGACCACGCCGGGCGACTCGTGGGACTACAACTCGGCCATGGACATGACGCTGGCCACCCTGAACATCGGCGGCGCGCCGCGCAAGGTCCTGCTGCACGCGCCGAAGAATGGATTCTTCTACGTCATCGACCGCGAGAACGGCAAGCTGATCTCGGCCGAAAAGTTAGGCACGGTCACCTGGGCCACGAAGGTGGATCTCGCCACCGGCCGGCCGGTGCTCGCGCCCAACGCCCGCTACGAAAACGGCCCGGTGACGTTGTGGCCGAGTTTCCAGGGCGTGCACAACCTGTATCCGCAGTCCTTCAGCCCGAAGACCGGCCTGGTCTACGTGCCCACCATCGAGATGCCGGCCACTTTCGGCGGCGACGTCGACTACAAGAACTGGCGCCCGCTGCCGTCGTCCATCCAGTTCACCGGCTTCCCGACCGCCGATGGCGATGCGCCGGCGGATGGCGGCAAGAGTTTCCTGGTGGCCTGGGACCCGGTGAAGCAGCGCGCCGCCTGGCAGCAGCCGACTCCCGGCCCGCACAACGGCGGTACTCTGGCCACGGCCGGTGACCTCGTGTTCCAGGGCCAGGCCGACGGCTACATCAATGCGTATGGCGCGTCGGATGGCCGCCGCGTCTGGTCGTACTACGCGGCGACGGCGGCCCTGGGTACGCCGATCACCTTCGCAGTGGGCAAGACCCAATACATCGCCATCCTCACCGGGCCACTGCATGGCGCGCCGGGCGGCTTCGGCTCGATGGCCGCGCGGTTCGGCTGGGATTCGCGCGTCCACCCGCGGCGCCTGCTGGCGTTCGTGCTCGACGGCAAGGCCAAACTACCGCCGACGCCTCCGCCGGTTTTCGCCCAGCCGCTCGACGGCCCGGAGATGCAAGTGGACGAGGCCCTGGTCAAGGAGGGCATCGAGCAATGGTCGCGCTGCCAGCTCTGCCACGGTCCGGGCGCCGTCGCGGGTGGAACCGCGCCCGACCTGCGCGCCTCCACGGTGCCGCTGAACCCGGCGCTGTTCTCGCTGACGGTGCGCACCGGCAACGAGGCGCGTGGCATGCCCAAGTTCACCGAGCTCAACGACCGGGAGCTCGACGCACTGCGGCACTACATCCGCTACCGCGCACGGCTGGCCACGCGGCCCGATGGCGTCGCGCCGCCGCCGCCCGAGGCCGCGCCCGCGGAAGCGCAGGAGCCGGAAACTGCCGCGCCGGAGAAAAAACCACCCGGCTCACTCGAGTCCAGCGGCCCGCCGCCCGGACAGTGAAATGAACTCATAGTCGGGAAAGCGCGCGCGAGTTGTTAGATGGGGCTGTCACGGATGACAGGTATACACAACAGTTGGGTGCCGGCCCGATGCAGGCCCAGTCCGGGGCCAGTACACATTTCCCGGATAGTCGAGAACCAGACGGAATACCGTCGAGACCCGGATTTTCCTACGTTCGAATATCGCCCGGTGCGGACAGCCCGGGCAGCGGGAGCGGTAGTTGGACGGCACGCACGCGTGTTTCCAACGACGCCTCCCGGGGACGCGCACGAGCACCAAAACTTTCAGGGGGAATCATGCAGAACGGGATCCTATCGCGGGCGATTTCGCTGGCGCTGACGATGTCGGGGAGTGGAGCGGTGCTGGCCCAGCAGGAGACACCGACGAGTGACACCCTCGAAGAGGTGGTGGTGACGGCGCAGTTCCGCGAACAGAACCTGCAGGAGACGCCGCTCGCCATCACCGCCGTCACCGGCGACATGCTCGAACGGCGCAGCCAGACCGATATCGCCGAGGTCGCGCGCCAGGCGCCGAACGTCACCCTGGCGGCGCAGAACCAGGAATACGCCTCCGGACTGATCGCCTATATCCGCGGCATCGGCCAGAACGATCCCAATTTCGCGGTGGAGCCTGGCGTCGGCATCTATGTCGATGACGTCTACCTGCCGACCCTGACCGGATCGCTGCTCGACCTGATGGACGTCGAACGCGTGGAAATCCTCCGTGGTCCGCAGGGAACCCTGGCGGGCCGCAATTCGATCGGTGGCGCCATCAAGATGTATTCGGTACGCCCGCAGGGCGACGGCTCCGGGTCCTTCCAGGCAACCTACGGTACCTACGATCGGCTCGACCTGCGCGGCATCTACGACGTCGCGCTTTCAGACACCGTCGCCATGCGCGTCTCGGGCGTCAGCAAGAGCGAGACGGGCTACATCAAGCGACTCGACTACGCCCTCACGCACCCGGGTACCAACGTGCCGACCCAGGCGCAGGGTCTGAATCCCGTGCTCGGCCACGACGGCGGTACGGCCATCACGGCCGGCAAGATCGCCTTTCGCTGGCAGCCCAATGACTCGGTCGACATCAACCTGGCTGGCGATTTCACGCGCGAGCGCAATGATGCGGGTGTCTCGACATTGCTGTACGCCAATGCGATCGGCCGCATCAACAACGATCCCAATCGGCCGTGGCTCAGGGGTACTGACGGAGAGGGCATACCCTACAACTGCCAGTTCGTGCCCTCGGGCCAGAACAGCTGCGACACGCTCCAAGGCTACGACCGGCGCTACGTCACGTACGGCACGTTCGCCGATCTATATCCCGGCGATTCGCAGATGCCTTACAAACCGCTGACATTGAGTCCGCACCGCGACATGGACAACATGGGCGTCGCGCTGACCATCGACTGGCAGATCAATGAAACGCTGTCGCTGAAGTCGATCACCGCCTATCGCGACTACACCTCCGACTGGTCGTACGACGTCGACGGCGCCCCGCTGACGTCCAACCTGCTCAACCAGACCCAGGAGAACGAGCAAATCAGCCAGGAGCTGCGCCTCAATGGCACGGCCGGAATGGTCGACTACACGTTCGGCGCCTTCTATTTCGACTCGGATGGCTTCTACACCGCACGCGTCGACATCCCGTACGGTGGCCTCGACTTCATCCATGGTCCCGATCCGACGCCCTCGAAGAACCAGGCGCTGTTCGCGAACGCCACGTTCAATTTCACCGACGCGTTCCACCTGACGACTGGCATCCGCTATTCCGAGGACGAGAAAGATTACGAGTACCTCCGCCACAACCCGGACTACACCGACATCCAGGGACCTTGCAATTTCTTCCTGGGTAATCCTCCGGGGTTGCTGGGTCCCACGGACGTCGGCAACCAGCCCAACTGCCTGTTGTTCGGTATCAACGGCACGACTGCGCATTTCGAGAACGACCAGACCGACTGGCGAGTGGCACTCGACTATCGATTCACGGAAGACTTCATGCTGTACGGACAGGCTGCGACCGGCTATCGCGCCGGCGGCTTCAACGCGCGGCCGTACTTCCCGAGCCAGGCAACACCGCATGTCCCGGAGACCATCCTTTCGTACGAACTCGGCTTCAAGTCCGACCTGCTCGATGACAAGCTGCGGCTGAACCTGGCTGGGTTCTTCTTCGACTACGAGGACATCGTGCTCCTGTCTACTTTCTGCGCGGACCTTCCCGTGGGGCAGCAGGTGCCGTGCCTGCGCCCGAGCAACGTCGGGTCCGCCGAGGTCAAGGGCCTCGAGCTCGAAGCGAATTGGTTTGTGACCTCCAACTTCAGCATTGATGCCGCATTCAGCTATCTCGATTTTCAATACACCGAGATCAACGAAACTGCGGGCACCGGTGTGGCGATCGACGACATCACGCCCTACACGCCCGAAGAAAAGGCCAGCATCGGGATGCAGTACGATTTCGACGGAGTCCTGGGTGGCAAGCTTTCCATGCGAGTAGACGCCTCCTACCAGTCGGAGATCTACACTGAGGCGGGCAACGTGGATGAATTGCTGGTGTCGAGCACCAACCCGCGGGGCGCGCCGTTCAGCCAGCAGGGTGGCGGAGGGCCCATTGCGACCCTGGTGGCCGACAATCTCATCGACGGCTACACGCTCGCCAATGCGCGCATCTGGTGGCAGTCCGCCGAAGAAGACGGGTGGATGTTTGCCCTGGAGGTGCAGAACCTGGCCGACAAGTACTACCTGCAGACCAAGGTCAACGACGCCTACGCCGTCGGCCATGTCTACGGCTCGCCGGGTAAGCCGCGTACCTGGGCGATCACCGTGAAGAAGGACTTCTGACGGGGATTCCTGGTCAAGGTGAAGATGGTGGGGCGGTCTCGTGCCGCCCCTCTTTTTATTTTGCGGCTGCGATCGTCCGCGGTTAACCCCACCGGGCGGCGAGAGGCGTTGACCAGCGAACCACGGGAGGTTCGCATGAAAATCCATTCAATCGCCGGATTCGCCGGTGCAATGCTCGTGATGGGATTCCTGGGAGGTTGCGCCAGCTACATGACGCCTGGTGGCGGTGTGTCGATCCCCGAGATCACCACGCCCAATGTCGCCGATGCCATGTCGCGCCAGCCCGCTGCGGTCTTCCCGGCCCGGCTCGCGGTCGTGCGCGTGCAAGGCGCGGGCTACGAGTCGTATTCGAATCGCGGCTACGGCCGCGGCAGGTACAGCGTCATCACCAACCGCGACATAGAGACCGAGGCGGATTTCACGCGCCTCGCGGCCATGCCCGAGGTGAGCGCGGTGGGCCCGGTCAATCGCCTGCTGCTACCGGAGACATTGAACAGCTCCGATGACCTGCGCGTCGCCGCGGCGCAACTGCAGGCCGACATCGTGATGCTGTACACCATCGACACCTCCTTCCGTACCGACACCCAGCAGATAGGCCCGATGCAACTCGTGTCGCTGGGCTTCTTCCCCAACAAGAAGGCCAAGGTCTCCAGCACCTGCGCCGTGGCCTTCATCGACACGCGCACCGGCTATGTCTACGGCGTCGCCGAGTCGACGGCCAACGAGGAGCAGCGCTCCGACCTGTGGAACAAGGAAGAGGCCATCGAGAAGGCACGTGCCAAGGCCGAACGCACCGCCTTCGCGCAGGCGTTGGGCGACGTCGAGAAACTGTGGGCACAAATCGCCGCGCGCGCCACCGCCAATCGCGGCGCAGGCGGCGGCGCACCCCCCGCATCCCCCTAACCCCGAAAAGTGGTGTCAGGCCGGGGTTGGCGGTACCGGATATAAAAGTGTCCGGCGCCGTCCCTGGACGGGTCAGCCCGCAGCGCGTGCCGCAGCCGGCACCCAGCAGCCATGCACCTGCTGGAAGATCTTGAACGGCATGCGCACCGTGGCGATCGGACCCTCGGCCAGCCGCTGCGCATCAACGATCACCAGGTCGCTGCGGCGTTCGATTTCACGGTCGACGACGCCAACCAGGTAGCCATCGCCCTCGGGTGCATTGGCCGAGCGCGGCACGAAGCAGCATTCCTGCACGCTCGAATCGCCGCCCGCCACGAACGACTGGGTGCGCCGCTGCGGATGATCGAAGCGCGTCCAGGCGTTGTAGCCGCGGAATGGCGAACCGGCCAGGCGCGGATCCACCGGCTGCGACGCATCGAGGCAGCGCATGAACGCCACCGTGTAGGGCAGGGTGTGATAGCGATCGTCCTGCCGCGAGAGCACGCCGTTGTCCGGATACAGCACTTCCATCTCGTAGCCGGGCCGCGATGCCTGCGCGAGATCCACCGACAGTCGCGTGATGTGTCCCTGCGCCGCGATGGGATCGTAGGGACTTCCGTCGGTCTGCGGTATGAACGGAAACTGGTTCTTGAGACCCATGTCCATGTCGACGTACACGCGGTCACCGTCGGTGAAGCAGCCGGTGGTATGCGTGGCGCAGCGCTCCGGGCCCTTGAACCAGCGCAGGTCCTTGCCGTCGCCGCCGCGGCGCATGACGCCAAACCAGGTAGGCCGTGAAGAGTCCCACGAAAAGTGGATGCGGCCCTGCTTCATGCCCTCGACGTCGACGATCATCGGCGTGACGAGGAAGCACACGTGTTTTTGCGTCACCGCGAAGTCGTGGATCATTCCGGCGTACGGGACCTTGATCCAGGTCTCGTCCGTGATGCGGCCTTCGCGCGAGATCGTGATCACTGCGACGTCGGTGCTGCCTTCGCCGCTCGCCTCGTAACCGAAGGCGAGCAGCTCGCCGGTTTCGGAATCGATCTTGGGGTGCGCGGTGAAGGTGAGGCTCTTCAGCTTGCCGCCGAAGGTGTAGTAATCGTCCACGGTCTCGAGCGTGTCCGGGTTCAGTTCGACCGGCGGGCTGTCTTCCTTCAGCGCGAACAACTTCCCGTGATGGAACAGCGGCGTGGTGTTGGCGGTGCCGCGGCTGAGACCTTTCACCCGCGGATCGTCGCCGCGCGGATTGCGATACGTGCCGAACAGCGACTCGCGCGCCGCGGCCTGCGCCATGTAGCGCTGCGTGCGCACGAAGCGGCTCTTGTAGTCGACGTGCCCGTCCTGGAACCGGAACATGCCGATGTGGCCCTCGCCGTCGAGCGGGATGTTCGGCAGCCGCGGCGGGTACTGGAAGTCCGGCCCGACGCGGTAGAACGTGCCGTTGATTTCGGGCGGTAGTTTGCCCTCGACCTCGCAATCCACGAGATCGATCTCGGCGCGCACTGGCGCGAAGGGACCGCTGGCCATAGGTCCCGTGAAACGCGGTGGTGGGCTGTGCGCCATGAAAGTGTCCTTCAGCCCTGCGCGCGAACTCGCTGGTACAACTCGCCATACGCGCGCAGTCCCTTCCAGAACACGAATACGGCGAGCGGGCCGAGCACGGCGTGCGTGAGTGCGAGCGAATAACGCAGCTTGCCGGGATCGTCGAACCCATACGTGGTGATGGCGCTCACGACCATCGGTCCGAGGGCGCTGCCCATGGTGAACATGAACAGGAACGTGGCCGTGATCTTGGCGCGCATGTGGTTGGGCACGGTGGATTGGAACGCGGCGTTCTGGGGGCCGGTGCCGATGGCCATGATGCTGGTGTTGATCGACGCCAGCACCAGCGCCATCCATGGATTCGGTACCAGCGCGAACGAAACAGCGAACGGAATGTGCGCCAGCGAGGCCCAGATGACCACGCGCTGGTTGGCATCCGCGATGCCACGCTTGGCGAGGCGTTCGGCCAGCCAGCCACCGAAAACGAGGCCCGCGGGAGCGAGCACCAGCAGGAACCAGCCCTGGTATACCCCGAAGTCTCCCGGACCCCAGCCATGCGTGCGCTGGTAGAACGGCGCCATCCAGAACGAATTGCCGACCAGCGCGATGCAGTTGATCAGGAGCCCGAAGTACATCGGTATGAATGCCCGGCTGTTCCCGGAGAGATAGCGGATCACGTCGCCGTACGAGAACGCGCCCCGCAACGAGTTCGGGGCATTTCCCGAGCGCGTGCCGCGGCGCCTGGGCTCGAGCACCGTGAACCACACCAGAAGTCCGAGCATGAGATCGGGGACCGCCAGGATCAGGAACACCACCTGCCAGGAGCGCAAGGTGCCGAAGAAGGGCAGCGTGTACTCCGGTGTGGCCAGCGATCGCAGCAAGTAGCCGCCGACGAGGTAGGAGAGGCCGACGGCGAACATGAAGCCGATGTTCATCGTCGCCATCGCCTTGGGCAGCTTCGCCGGGGGAAAGGTGTCGGCGAGCAACGAGAACGTCGCCGGCCCGTTGCCCGCGCCGCCGACGCCGCCGACCAGGCGCACCACCAGCAAGGCCATCGCCGCGATGACCATCGCGCTCGCGACATTGCACAGCCCCAGGATGACCAGGCCGATTCCGATGATGAGACGGCGGCTGAAGAAATCCGCCAGCGGGCTCACGAACAGGCTGGCGACGGCGAGCACGAATCCGCCGGCGCCGCCGAATATCAGCGCCACCTGGAAATCCGTGAGGCGCAGGTCGTTCTTGATGGGCTCGATCATGAGCGCCAGGATGAACTGGTTGCCGAACAGCGTGAAAACGGTGAGCCCGAAGATGGCTACCGCGTACCACGCGCGCGCGGCGCTCGGCCAGGGCTCGCTCGCGCCCGCGGCCGGTGGGATGACGCCCGTGTCGGGTGCAGGCGCAAGTTGCGGTTGCGGCATGAATGACCCCCCGGCCGAATCGTAGCCATAACGACGCGCGATTTGTGTGCGCTCGCAATCGAGTTTCTTTTCCCCGCTGATGCGTTGCGTTGCGGATAGCTCACATCCGCACAAGCAATTTCTGCGCGTGCACGCGGACCGCTAATTTGCACGCCGGTTTCAGCCACCGCCACGCGGCGAAGAGTCAGAACGGTGAATGCAGTGATCGAGACGCTTCCCAGGGCGGACCTCCGCCAGCAGCTGCGGGATTTCGTCGCAGCCGGATCGACCGAGGTGACTCCGCACGACGAAAAATATCTCGACGACATGGCGCGCATCCTGCCCGCGGGATTCCCGGTGTACGTGGCGAATACGCCGAAGACCTCGCCCGACGAGGTGGTGCGGGTTGCGCTGCGTCTCCAGGAGCTGGGACTGAAGGCCTCGCCACATGTGATTGCGCGGCGGGTCGTCGATGCCAACCGCCTGCGTGAGCGGTTGCGCATACTCGCCGCGGCCGGCGTGCAGCAGGTGCTGCTGGTGGCGGGCGACATCGCCATTCCGAACCCGGCCTTCACCAGCACCGTCGAGTTGCTCGAGAGCGGGGTGGTCCAGGACGCCGGGATCCGGCGCGTCGGTATCGCCGGCCATCCGGAAGGCCACCCGGCGGTCGCCGATGACATCCTGTGGCAGGCGCTGGACCGCAAGCAGGCTATCGGCCGCGCCACCGGCCTGACCATGCACATCGCCACCCAATTTGGCTTCGACGCCCGGTCCCTCACGACCTTTGAAGAAGGCCTGGCTGCACGCGGTATTTCCCTGCCCATCCACGCGGGCGTGGCGGGGCCGACACCTTTCACCAAGCTGCTCAAGTACGCAGCGCATTGCGGCGTAGGCGCTTCCCTTAAAGCGGTAGCCGGAAACACCTTATCTCTCAGCCGGTTACCCCATCTTGTTACGCGATCCGATGAAATGCTGATCGGCGCCTACAGGGCCAAGCAAGCAAGGCCCGATTCGCGTATCTTTGCGCCCCATTTCTTTGCGTTCGGCGGCGTTCTGGAGACGGCGCGCTGGCTCCGGGCGGTCATGGAAGGCTCCTTTGAGCTCGATGCGGCTGAAAGGGGGTTTGTCATCAAAACCTGAGAAGGTGCATGGCGGGTAAGGAAGAGAAGAGCGCACTCATCTGCGGATCGGTGGCCTACGACACGATCATGGTGTTCCCGGATCGTTTCCGGCAGCACATCCTCCCCGACAAGCTCCACATGCTGAACGTGGCCTTCCTGGTGCCGCAGATGCGGCGCGAGTTCGGAGGCTGCGCGGGCAACATCGCTTACAACCTCAGGCTTCTCGGTGAAACCGGCTATCCCATGGGCGGAGTCGGCACCGATTTCCAGCCGTACCGCGAGTGGATGAAGAAGGTGGGACTGTCCGAGAAGTATCTCGTGCACATCCCCGACGAGCATTGCGCCCAGGCCTTCATCACCACCGATCTCGACGCCAACCAGATCACGGCCTTCCATCCGGGGGCCATGAATCACTCGCACCGAATCAAGGTGCCGGCGCATGACGGTATAACCATCGGTGTTATCGCCCCCGACAGCCGCGAGGGCATGCTGCAGCACGCCGAGCAGTTCAAGGCAGCCAACATCCCATTCATTTTCGACCCGGGACAGGCCATGCCCCTGTTCGAAGGTAAGGATTTCCGACAATTCATCGAGATGGCGGACTGGGTGGCAGTCAACGACTACGAGTGGGCGCTGCTGCAGGAGCGCACGGGCTGGACGGCGGCTGACGTCAGCCAGCTCGTGAAGGCGCTGATCATCACGCGCGGTGCGGAGGGCTCGGTGATCCACGCCGACGGCCGCATCTACCACATTCCCTGTGCGCCGGCGCGCGAAGTCGTCGATCCCACCGGCTGCGGTGATGCGTACCGCGCAGGACTGATACACGGCATTCTTCGCGGCCTCGACTGGGAAACCACGGGCCGCATCGCCTCGCTGATGGGTGCGATCAAGATCGCCGTGCGCGGTACGCAAAACCACACTTTCACGAAGACCGAGTTCGCGGAACAGTACCGCGCGGCATTTGGCGAACCCATGCGGGCGGCGAGCTGACAAGGCCGCGCGCAGGATAATTTAAGGAACGAGGAACGTATGTCGAACAGCTTCTTATTCACCTCCGAGTCGGTTTCGGAAGGCCACCCGGACAAGGTCTCGGACCAGATCTCCGATGCGGTGCTCGACGCCATCCTCGCGCAGGACAAGTATTCGCGCGTGGCCGCCGAGACGCTGTGCAATACCGGCCTCGTGGTGATGGCCGGCGAGATCACCACCAACGCGGTGGTGGACTTCCAGCAGATCGCGCGCAACACGATCAAGAAGATCGGCTACGACAACACCGACTACGGCATCGACTACAGGGGCTGTGCCGTGCTCGTGGCCTACGACAAGCAGTCGCCGGACATCGCGCAGGGTGTCGACGAAGGCAAGGGTCTCAACCTCGAGCAGGGCGCCGGCGACCAGGGCCTGATGTTCGGTTACGCCTGCACCGAGACCGAGGGTCTCATGCCGCTGCCCATCTACCTTTCGCATCGCCTGGTCGAGAAGCAGGCGCAGCTGCGCAAGTCCGGCAAGCTCAAGTGGCTGCGCCCGGACGCCAAGTCGCAGGTCACGGTGAAGTACGTCGACGGCAAGCCCGCCGAGATCGACACCGTGGTGCTCTCGACGCAGCATCATCCGGACGTCGAGCACAAGCAGATCGAGCAGGCGGTGATCGAGGAGATCATCAAGCCCGTGCTCGCCGGCCAGACGCTCTCCAAGAACATCAAGTACCTGGTGAACCCGACCGGCCGTTTCGTGGTTGGTGGCCCGCAGGGTGACTGCGGCCTCACGGGCCGCAAGATCATTGTCGATACTTATGGTGGCGCGGCCCCGCACGGCGGTGGCGCGTTCTCGGGCAAGGATCCCTCGAAGGTGGACCGATCGGCGGCCTACGCCGCACGTTACGTGGCGAAGAACATCGTCGCCGCGGGCCTCGCCAGCAAGTGCCAGGTGCAAGTGTCGTACGCCATCGGCGTCGCGCAGCCCACCAGCGTGATGGTGACCACCTTCGGCACCGGCAAGGTGTCGGACGATCGCCTCGAGGCGCTGGTGCGCCAGCACTTCGACCTGCGCCCGAAGGGCATCGTGCAGATGCTCGACCTGCTGCGCCCGATCTACGAGAAGACCGCCTCGTACGGCCACTTCGGCCGCAACGAGCCGGAATTCACCTGGGAGAAGACGGACAAGGCGGCCGCGCTGGCGGCCGACGCGGGAGTGCGCAAGACGGCGTGACCCGATGCCCGGAATCACCGCCATCCCGGTGCTGCGCGTCGCGGACTTCAAGGTCGCGGTGCCGTATTACCGGGATGTGCTGGGATTCACCGTCGGCTTCCAGTACGACGACTATGCGACCCTGCAGCTCGACAAGGCCGTGCTGCACCTGAGCGTGCCGAAACCCGGGAAACCGGCGGGCGGCGGCACGGTCTACCTGATCCGCGACGAAGTGGACGGGTATTTCGGTAATATTCGCGCCCGTGGAGCGGCGCCGGACACCGAGCCGGCGGACCAGTTCTATGGGATGCGGGAGTTCGTGGTTTGCGATCCGGACGGCAATCGCCTGCTGTTCGGGTGCAATATCGAGTGACTTCCGAAGGTTGATTCCTCCGGGCCGAGGAGCGCTGCAGCGTCATTGGACGCGAGGCTCGGTCGGAGGGTGCAAGTGGCAACGGCGCTCTCTAACGGACCAATAGAGAGGTATCCATGAATGCTGTTGTGAAGCCCGATGCGGGCAAAGACTACGTGATCGCCGACATTTCGCTCGCCGAGTGGGGCCGAAAGGAACTCAACATCGCCGAGACCGAGATGCCCGGGCTCATGGCCATCCGCGAGGAGTACGCAAGGAGCCAGCCGCTCAAGGGCGCGCGCATCGCCGGATCGCTGCACATGACCATCCAGACCGCCATGCTCATCGAGACGCTGCAGGCGCTCGGTGCGCAGGTGCGCTGGGCCTCGTGCAACATCTACTCCACGCAGGACCACGCCGCCGCGGCCATCGCCGTGAAGGGCACGCCGGTGTTCGCCAAGAAGGGCGAGACGCTCAAGGAGTACTGGGAGTACACCCACAAGATCTTCGAGTGGCCCAACGATCAGCACGCCAACATGATCCTGGACGACGGCGGCGACGCGACGCTGCTGCTGCATCTCGGCACCAAGGCCGAGAAGGACCAGTCGATCCTCGACAAGCCGACCAGCGAAGAGGAAACCGAGCTGTACGCGTCCATCAGGAACACGCTGAAGCGCGACCCGAAGTGGTATTCCACGCGCCTCAAGCAGATCAAGGGCGTGACCGAGGAGACCACCACCGGCGTGCATCGCCTGTACGACATGCACAAGCGCGGCGAGCTCGCCTTCCCGGCGATCAACGTCAACGATTCGGTCACCAAGTCGAAGTTCGACAACCTGTACGGCTGCCGTGAGTCGCTGGTGGACGCCATCAAGCGCGCCACCGACGTGATGGTCGCGGGCAAGATCGCCGTGGTCGCCGGCTACGGCGACGTGGGCAAGGGCTCGGCCCAGGCGCTGCGCGCGCTGTCGGCGCAGGTGTGGGTGACCGAGATCGACCCGATCAACGCGCTGCAGGCCGCGATGGAAGGCTTCCGCGTGGTGACGATGGACTGGGCCGCCGACAAGGCCGACATCTTCGTGACCGCGACCGGCAACTTCCACGTGATCACTCACGACCACATGAAGGCGATGAAGCACAACGCCATCGTGTGCAACATCGGCCACTTCGACAACGAGATCGACGTGGCGTCGCTGTCCAAGTACCAGTGGGAAGAGATCAAGCCGCAGGTCGACCACGTGATCTTTCCCGACGGCAAGCGGATCATCCTGCTGGCCAAGGGACGCCTCGTGAACCTCGGCTGCGGCACGGGCCACCCGAGCTATGTCATGAGCTCGAGCTTCGCGAACCAGACCATCGCGCAGATCGAATTGTTCACGCAGACGGACAAGTACCCTCTCGGCGTGTACGTGCTGCCCAAGCACCTCGACGAGAAGGTGGCGCGCCTGCAGCTGAAGACGCTCAACGCGCAGCTCACCAAGCTCACCGACCAGCAGGCCAAGTACATCGGCGTCAGCAAGGACGGCCCGTACAAGGCCGATCATTATCGGTATTGATCGACAATCTTCTCCAACAAGAAAGGTCCGCTTTGACGGCAAAGATTCTCGACGGCAAAGCCGTCGCAGCGAAGGAAAGGCAGAGGTCGGCGGCGCGAGCCGCCGACTTCGTTTCGAAGTACGGCCGGGCGCCGGGATTGGCGGTGGTGAAGGTGGGTGAAGATCCCGCGTCCGCCGTCTACGTGCGCAACAAGCGCAAGGCCTGCGAGGAGTGCGGCATCGCGTCGTTCGCGCACGACCTGCCGGCCACGACGACCCGCGCAGAGTTGTTAGGCCTCATCGACCGGCTGAACCGCGACGACGCCGTCGACGGCATCCTGCTGCAGCTGCCGCTGCCCAAGGGCCTCGACAGCACCGAGATCATGGACACCATCGATCCGGCCAAGGACGTCGATGGCTTCCATCCGACCAACACCGGCCTGCTGGCGCAGAAACGCCCGGGCCTGCGGCCCTGCACGCCCTGGGGCGTGATGCGGTTGCTCAAGGAATACGCCATCGATCCGACCGGCTTGCGTGCCACCGTGGTGGGCGCGTCGAACATCGTGGGACGTCCCATGGCGCTGGAGCTGCTGCTGGGCCGGGCCACGGTCACGGTGTGCCACACGGGAACGCGTGACCTGCGCGGCGAAGTGGAGCGCGCCGACCTGGTGGTCGCGGCGGTCGGGAAACCGGCCTATATCCCTGGTATCTGGATTCGTGATGGCGCCGTGGTCATCGACGTCGGAATCAACCGTCTTCCGGACGGGAAACTGGCCGGTGACGTGGAATATGCGCCCGCGGCCGAGCGCGCGGCCTGGATCACGCCCGTGCCCGGCGGCGTGGGGCCGATGACCATCGCCATGCTTCTGTCCAATACCGTGGACGCGGCGCTGGCGCGAAAGGGCGTGAAAGTCGCGTAAACCCATGCGGGTGTAAGATCACCCGCATGAAGAGTCCGGTGCAGCGCGACGTGCAGATCGACGCCCTGCGCGATGCGGGAAACACGCGGCGCAGCGATGTGATCGCGGTCGAGGAGCCGCTCGAGATCCGGCTCATGCGCGACGGCCTGCCCGAGGCCGACGAGAACGGCGGCACCGGCCGCTCCATTTCCGTCACCATGCGCACGCCCGGCCACGATGCCGAGCTCGCGGTCGGATTCCTGTACGGCGAGGGCCTGCTGCGTGAACCGCGCGATGTCGTCGGCACCGGTCATTGCGGGCCCACCGGCAACATCCTGCGCGTCACGGCTCGCGCCGACCTGCCGCTGGACCTGTCGCGCCTGGCGCGCAATTTCTACTCCACCTCGAGTTGCGGCGTCTGCGGCAAGGCGTCGATCGAGGCCGTGTCCGCGAGCGCCGGCGGGCGGCGCATCACCAGCGAACTGATAGTTAGGGAGCCCGTGCTGCGGGGCCTGCCGGACACCTTGCGCGCCGCGCAGGCGGGATTCGCCGAGACCGGCGGCATGCACGCCGTGGGCCTGTTCACCGCCGAGGGCGAATTGCTCGCGAGCCGCGAAGACGTCGGCCGCCACAATGCCATGGACAAGCTCGTGGGCGCCGCGCTGCTGGCCGGCGAGCTGCCGTGGAAAGACCGCATCGTGCTGTTGTCGGGGCGCGCCAGTTTCGAGCTGCTGCAGAAGGCCATGATGGCCGGGGCGCCGCTGGTTGCGGCCATAGGCGCACCCTCTACGCTCGCAGTCGAGTTGGCCGAAACCGCGGGCATCACACTTGTTGCCTTCCTGCGTCCCGGTGGTTGCAACGTGTATTGCAATGCCTGGCGCGTTGCCGGAGCGAATCGTGAGTCATAGCGAGGCCGAAAAGATCCGCCAATGCGTGGCAGGAGCCGTGCAGAAGTTCGCGGGCGAGCCCGGTCCGTTGATCGAGATCCTGCATGCCATCCAGGACGAGCTCGGGTGCGTGCCGCCCGAGGCCGTGCCGCCGCTGGCCGAGTCGTTGAACCTGTCGCGCGCCGAGGTTCACGGCGTGATCAGCTTCTACCATCACTTCCGCGAACGCGCGCCGGGCCGGTACGTCGTGCAGCTGTGCCGCGCGGAGGCCTGCCAGTCGATGAATTCACGCGCGCTGGAGGAATTCGTGCGCGGCCGGCTGCATCTCGATTTCGGCCAGACCACGCCGGATGGGCGCATCACGCTCGAGCCGGTGTACTGCCTGGGCAATTGCGCCTGCGCGCCGTCCATGATGGTGAACGGTGAATTGCACGGGCGCGTGACGCCGGAGCGCTTCGGCGAAATCGCCAAAGAGTGGGGCGTGGCATGAGCATGCCCGTCACCGTTTACGTCCCGGGCGACGCCAGCGCCTGTTCGCTGGGCGCCGACCGTGTCGCGCGCGCCATCGAGGCCGAGGCGGGCAAGCGCGGCCGCGCCGTGAATGTCGTTCGCAACGGGTCGCGCGGGATGTTCTGGCTGGAACCGCTGGTGGAAGTGGCCACGCCCGCGGGCCGTGTGGCCTACGGGCCGGTCGGCGCCGGCGACGTGGCCAAACTACTCGACGCCGGCCTGCTCGAGGGCGGCGCGCATGCGCTGCGCCTCGGTGACATTTCCGCGCATCCCTGGCTCGCCAGCCAGCAGCGGCTGACCGGCGCGCGGCTCGGCATCGTCGATCCGGCCAGCGTGGTCGACTACGTTGCGCACGGCGGCTACGTCGGTCTGCGCAATGCGCTGGCCATGCAGCCGGCCGACATCGTGCGCGCCGTGACCGACTCCGGCCTGCGTGGCCGCGGCGGCGCGGCCTTTCCCACGGGCATCAAGTGGCAGACGGTCCACGACCAGAAGGCCGCGCAGAAATACATCGCCTGCAACGCCGACGAGGGCGACTCCGGCACGTTCTCCGATCGCATGCTCATGGAGGGCGATCCATTCGCGCTCATCGAGGGCATGACGATCGCCGGCGTCGCCGTGGGCGCCACGCAGGGCTACATCTACCTGCGCATCGAGTACCCGCACGCAGCGCGGGCGCTGGCGAAGGCGCTGCAGGCCGCGCGCGCGATCGGGTACCTGGGAAATGACATCCTCGGCAGCGGCAAACGCTTCGACATCGCCGTGCGGCTCGGCGCCGGTGCCTACATCTGCGGCGAAGAGACCTCGATGCTGGAGAGTCTCGAAGGACGGCGCGGCGAAGTGCGCGTGCGGCCGCCGTTGCCCGCCATCAAGGGGCTGTTCGGCCAGCCCACGGTGGTGAACAACGTGGTGACGCTGGCCAGCGTGCCGGTGGTGCTGGCTCGCGGCGCACAGTTCTACAAGGATTTCGGCGCGGGCAAGTCGCGCGGCACGATTCCGCTGCAGCTCGCGGGCAACGTGAAGCAGGGCGGCCTGGTGGAGCGCGCCTTCGGGCTCACCGTGAAGGAGCTGGTGTACGGCTACGGCGGCGGATCGGCCACCGGGCGCCCGGTGCGCGCGGTACAGATCGGCGGTCCTCTCGGCGCCTTCCTGCCGGTGTCGGAGTTCGACACGCCACTCGAGTACGAAGCCCTGTCGGCGAAAAACTCGCTGCTCGGCCATGGCGGAGTCGTGGTGTTCGACGATCACGTCGACATGGCGCGCATGGCGCGCTACGCGCTGGAGTTCTGCGCCATCGAATCCTGCGGCAAGTGCACCCCCTGCCGTCTCGGATCGACGCGCGGTGTCGAGCTCGTGGATCGCATCATCGCCGGCCGGGCGGACTCTTCGCGAAACGGCGCGCAGGCCGCCGACCTCGCATTGCTCGATGAACTCTGCGACACCATGTTCAACGGTTCGCTGTGCGGGCTCGGGGGACTCACGCCGTTCCCCGTGCGCAGCGCGCTCAAGCACTTTCGCGAGGATTTCCAGCGCGCCACCTGAGCGCGCAGGAGCTGAACCATGTACGCCAAGGACTATCACGATCTCGGAACACCCGCCGCAAAGGGGGAGAGCGTCACGCTCGAAATCGACGGCGCGACGGTGACGGTGCCCGCGGGCACGTCGATCATGCGGGCCGCGGCCCTCGCGGACCGCGACATTCCCAAGCTTTGCGCCACCGACACGCTCAAGCACTTCGGTTCCTGCCGCGTGTGCCTGGTGGAGATCGAAGGCCGCAAGGGATTTCCGGCCTCGTGCACCACCGAGGTCGCCGCCGGCATGAAAGTGCGCACGCAGAGCGAGGCGCTGGAAAAGACGCGCCGTGGCGTGCTCGAGTTGTACGTCTCCGAGCACCCCGTGGGCAGCTGCCCCGACTCGAGCCGCTGCGAGCTCGAGACGCTGGCCAAACAACACGGCATCGGCGAGTCGCGGTTCGCGGGGCCGAAGACCTCGCGCCACGTGCATACCCACAAGCCGGTCGATCACAGCAACCCGTATTTCCGCTTCGACAACGACCTGTGCATCGTGTGCTCGCGCTGCGTGCGGGCCTGTGAGGAGACGCAGGGCACTTACGCGCTGACCATCGAAGGCCGCGGCCTCGAGTCGCGCGTCGCGGCCTCGCAGGACGAAACCTTCCTGGATTCGGAGTGTGTTTCCTGCGGCGCCTGCGTCGAGGCCTGTCCCACTGGCGCGCTCATGGAGAAGTCGATCCTGACCGCCGGACTGCCGCAGAAGGCGGTGGCCACCACCTGCGCCTATTGCGGCGTGGGCTGCTCGCTGGTCGCCGAGGTGACCGACGGCACGGTGTCGCGCATGGTGCCCAATCGCAACGGCCGCGCGAACCAGGGCCACGCCTGCGTCAAGGGTCGCTTCGCCTATGGCTACGCCACCCACCAGGATCGCGTCACCCGGCCACTCATCCGCAAGAGCATCGCCGACGAGTGGACCGAGGTGAGCTGGGAGGAGGCCATCCGCTACGCGGCCTCCGAGTTCAAGCGCATCCAGGCCAGGTACGGCCGCGACTCCATCGGCGGGATCACCTCTTCACGCTGCACCAACGAAGAGACCTTCCTGGTGCAGAAGCTGGTGCGCGCCGCCTTCGGCACCAACAACGTGGACACCTGCGCACGCGTCTGCCATTCGCCCACGGGTTATGGCCTCAAGCACACGCTGGGCGAGTCGGCCGGTACGCAGGAGTTCGTCTCCGTGCAGCAGGCCGACGTGATCATGGTGATCGGCGCCAGTCCCACCGAGGCGCATCCGGTGTTCGCCTCGCAGATGAAGCGGCGGCTGCGCCAGGGCGCCAGGTTGATCGTGGTCGACCCGCGCGCCATTCCGCTGGTGAAGTCCGCGCACGTCGAGGCTGACTACCACCTGCGCCTGCTGCCCGGCACGAACGTCGCCATCATCAATGCACTGGCGCATGTTGTCGTGACCGAGGGACTCACGAAGGAGGATTACATCGCCGAGCGTTGCGAACGGGATTCCTACGAGAAGTGGAAGAAGTTCGTCGCCGATCCCATCAACAGCCCCGAGGCCATGGAGAAGGTCACCGGCGTGCCGGCCGCAGATATCCGCGGCGCGGCGCGCCTGTATGCCAAGGGTCCGAACGGCGCCATCTACTACGGCCTCGGCGTCACCGAACACAGCCAGGGCAGCACCATGGTCATGGGCATCGCCAACCTGGCCATGGCCACGGGTAACCTGGGACGCGAGGGCGTGGGCGTGAGCCCGCTGCGCGGGCAGAACAACGTGCAGGGCTCCTGCGACATGGGTTCTTTCCCGCACGAGTTCTCGGGATACCGCCACGTTTCCGACGACTCGGTGCGCGCGCAGTTCGAGGCGATGTGGAAAGTGCAGTTGAGCGGCGAGCAGGGCCTGCGCATCCCCAACATGTTCGAGGCCGCGCTCGATGGCAGCTTCCGCGGCATGTACATCCAGGGCGAGGATCTCGCGCAGTCCGATCCGAATACCTCGCACGTGACCGCCGCGCTGTCCGCGCTCGAGTGCCTGGTGATCCAGGACATCTTCCACAACGAGACCGCGAAGTTCGCGCACGTGTTCCTGCCGGGGTCCTCGTTCCTCGAGAAGGACGGCACGTTCACCAATGCCGAGCGGCGCATCTCGCGCGTGCGCAAGGTCATGGAGCCCCTGTGCGGGTATGCCGACTGGGAAGTGACCATGCTGCTGTCGAACGCGCTGGGTTATCCCATGCACTACAGGCATCCGTCCGAGATCATGGACGAGATCGCGGCGCTGACGCCCACGTTCGCAGGTGTCACGTACGACAAGATCGACGAGCTAGGTTCCATCCAGTGGCCCTGCAATGACAAGGCTCCGGCGGGCACGCCCACCATGCACGTCGGGCAGTTCGTGCGTGGCAAGGGCAAGTTCTACGTCACGGCCTATGTGCCGACCAGCGAGCGCACGTCGTCGAAGTACCCGCTGCTGCTGACCACGGGCCGCATCCTCTCGCAGTACAACGTCGGCGCGCAGACCCGCCGCACCGCCAACCTGGCCTGGCACAGCGAGGACCGCCTCGAGATGCATCCGCATGACGCCGAGGCCCGGGGCATCGAACACGGCGACTGGGTGGGCGTGACCAGCCGCGCCGGCGACACGGTGCTGCGCGTCGAGATCACCGAGAAAGTGGCGCCGGGCGTGGTGTACACCACGTTCCACTTCCCCGAGTCCGGCGCCAACCTGATCACCACGGAGAATTCGGACTGGGCCACCAATTGCCCGGAATACAAGGTGACGGCGGTACAGGTGGTGAAGGTGGCGCAGCCCGCGTCCTGGCAGCGCCGTCGCCAGGCCGCGCTGCCGGCCTCACCGCGCCGACGCCCGCAGGAGTCGCCGGTCAGCTGAGCCATGGACATCGAACGCCTGGTCGCGATGGCCAATGACATCGCCGCATTCTTCGACGCGGAGCCGGACAAGGCGGTGGCAGCGGAGGGCGTCCGCTTCCACCTCTCGCGCTTCTGGGAGCCGCGCATGCGGCGCGCCATCATCGAACACGTGGGAAAGGGCGGTGAGGGCCTCACGCCGACCGCGCGCGCCGCCGTCGAAAAACTTGGCCCGGTGCCCTGACGAGAGATGCCCGGCGGCGGCATAGCGCAAATCTATGAAAATGATGGCTGATGCGCTGCACGACGGTGCCGTGGCGTGTCAGTATCGCCGCCCATGAATTCCAGTCTCGCGGCGAAAATCGCCGCCCATCGGTTCGTCGTCACCGGCGAGCTGACACCGCCCAAGGGCACGGATCTCACCAAGTTGTTTGCCACCGCCGAGCTGCTGCGCGGCTCGGTGGATGCCATCAACATCACAGAATCGCCGCGGGCGCGCATGACCATGGATCCGCGTGCCGTGGGCAAGCTGCTGCAGGACCGCGGCATCGAGGTCATCGTCCAGGTCACCAGCCGCGACCGCAATCGCATCGCCGTGCAGTCGGACTTGTTAGGCGCGGCGGCGCTGGGCCTCAGGAACTTCGTGTTCATGGGCGGCGACTCGCCGGCCGGCGGCGATCACCCGGACGCCAAGCCGGTGTTCGACCTCACCGCCTCGGGGCTGCTGGCCGCGGCCGAAGCGCTGCGCAATGGCAGGGACTACGCGGGCAATCCGCTGCAGGGCACACCCGACCTGTTTCTCGGAGCCACGGCCAACCCGGGCGCGTCCAAGTTCGACGCGGAGGTGGAAAACACGCGCCGCAAGATCGATGCCGGCGCAAAGATGCTTCAGACCCAGGCCATATACCATCCCGACCAGCTCAAGCGGTTCATCGACGCGGTGAAGCCGGATGGCGTCGCGGTGCTGGCCGGGATCATCCCGTTGAAATCGGAAAAGAGCGGGCCGTGGCTCAATGCCAACTTGCCGGGCGTGGTCGTTCCCGACGACATGCTCGAAGCCATGGAACAGGCCGCGAAGGAAGGCCGCACGCGCGAGCGCGGCGTGGAACTGGCGGGTCGCGTGATCCGCGAGCTCAGGGAGGTCGCGCAGGGCGTGCACATCATGGCCATCGGCGGTGAAGCCGAGGTACCGGCCATCCTGGCCGCGTCGGGCGTGCGCTAGGTTCCCTGCGCGCGCAGCTTCTCGAAGCGCGCGGCGTCGAAGCCGCGCATGGGCTCGCCGTACACGAACAGGTACGGCACGCCACGTCCGCCACGCGCGCGGAATTCCTTGCGCAACTCCAGGTCTTCTTCGACGTTCTTCTCGAGGTACTCGATGCCGCGTTCGTCCATGTACGCCTTGGCCTGCTTGCAGTAGGGGCATCGCGAAGTGGTATAGATCTCGATGTCCGCGCTCCGGCCGGCCGGCGATTCCTGCGGCTCGCTTGAATTGATGTGCATCCAGCCGAAATAGAGGCCCAGCAGTATCGGGACAATCTTGAAGAATTTGCCCATGCGGGCCTTGTATCCCGGCGAAACCGGCAGTTCCGTGACGCCGGTCGCAGGCCAGGCCCCGCCGGGCAGGAATCAAGAAGTTAGGCGCGGCGATCCCGCTTCAGGTGATGTCGTCTTCGCCCGGGACGCCGCCTTCGTCTTCCCAGCGGTTGACTTCCCAGACTTCCTCGCGGCTGAACTTCAGGCGTGCGCCGGCGCCACCGCCGTTCTCGGAGATGAATATCACGCCCGCGGCCTCGAGCGTGGCGCGCAGCCGGCGCCGCGTGGTTTCGTCGGCAGAGCGCACGCGCCGTTCGAAGTCGGCGATGGTCTGCACGTCGATGGCCGCAGACTGCGAGAGCTGCGCCTGTGACCATTCGATGAGCGCGCGCCCGGCGCGGCATTGCGCGGCGGTGAGCGCGGTGGGTGTCGGAGTGGTGCCCGGCATGTGGCGCATCCTACCGCGTTGTCGCCCGTCGGCGGTTCGTGTTATTCACGAGGCCTAGGAGGTCCCATGGCCGTACCCTGGCTCGCCGTCGGAAGTCTCGTACTCGGCAACCTCGACAAGATCATGGCCGTGGTGAAGCCGGCATTCACCCGCCGCCAGCCCGACGTGCCGGGCAACCCGGCGGAACTGGTCAACCAGCAGATCTCCGAGTTGCAGGCGGCAACCGCCACGAACGCGGAACAGATCCGCACGCTGGCGTCGCAGCTCAAGGACGTGGTGGCCGCGCTGGAGCAGGCCGGACTGGACGCCGCGCGGGAACGCGCCGCGACCCGGCGCCTGGCGGCGATTGCCTTCGCGGTAGGTCTCGCCGGCCTCGTGACGGCAGTGCTGGCGTTCCTGCGCTGATCGCGGCGCTGTCTTACGCGTAGGGGCCGGTTTCCGCCTGCGGCGGCGGGATTCCCAGCGCCGTGGTCGAAGACACCTCGGGCCCGTATTCGTTGATGGTGGCGCGCCGCATGTCGCGCTTGTGCTCGAACACCTTGTACGGCGTGGCGCGGTGCAGGGTGCAGCGATTGTCCCAGATCACCAGGTCTCCCACCCGCCACTTGTGTACGTACCGGAAGCGCGGATCGGCGATGTGTCCGTTGATCGCGGCGATGACGCGGTCGCTCTCGTCCCTGGGCCAATCGACGATGTGGGTGACGTGGGCGCCGAGATACAGGCTCTCGCGACCCGAATCGGGCACGGTGCGCACCACCGGGTGCCGGGCCGGCGGCATGGCGTTGCGCATCTCGTCCGTGATCGTCATGCGCCCCGCGTCGACGCGGGTCTTCCACAACCAGTGTTCGGCCGTGGCCTGTCGCGCACGTTCGCGCAGGTCCTCGGGCAGGGTGTCCCAGGCCGCGCGTGCATCGCAGTACTCGGTGTCGCCGCCTTCGGGCGGGACGACGCGCGCCGACAGCATCGACCACCTGGTGGGCAGCGTGTTGAAGGAACTGTCGGTGTGGAAGTTCTCGTTGCTCTTGTTGAAGATGAGGCGCAGCGAGTCTTCCGGCAGGAAGTTTCCGTCGGGATCGAGGTTGGAAATGTCGTAAAGCCCGAAGCCCACGCGCACCTTCATCGCCGCGGGACGCATGCCCATGTGCGGCGGCAATTCGAGCGGCCCGAAGGCGCGCGCGAACCGGACCTGTTCCTCGTCGTTGATGTCCTGCCCGCGGAGCACCACGACCGCGTACCTGGCCATCGCCAGTTCCACGGCATCCACCAGCTCATCCGACGGCGGCTCGTGCAGGTTCGCGCCGAGGATCTCGGCGGCGAACGGCCCGTTCGCGAACTCCGGACCGAGGCGATTGACCGTGAAGCTCATGACTGCCGCATGCTCGCGCGCACCGATGTCGGGCGCAATTCCGCACCGGTGGAATCCCATTTCCTTGACGGTTGAACCGGCGGGGAGGGCGCAACGAGAATCCATCGATGGACGTGCGCACCGAGGTTTCCGACTGGCCGGCCCCCGGACGCGCCTGGTACGCGCTGTTCATCCTGACCATCGGGCTCATGATCGCCACCGTGGATCGCGGCATCCTCACGCTGCTGGTTGCGCCGATCCGCTCCCATCTCGGGATCAGCGATACGCAGTTCAGCGTGCTGATCGGCTGGGCCTTCGTCAGCGTGTATGCGGTGCTCGGACTGCCCATCGCGCGGCTCGCGGATCGCGGCAGCCGGCGGCTGATCATCGGCATCGGCATGGCGTTCTGGAGCGTGTCGACCGCGTGGTGTGGATTCGTGAGTTCCTACGCGGGATTCTTCGCCGCACGTGCAGGCGTCGGAGCGGGGGAGTCGGCGTACGCGCCCGCCGTGTATTCCATCCTGCAGGATTCGTTTCCGCCGGAGAAGCTGCCGCGCGTGTTTTCCATCATGGCGATCGGCTTCGCGTATGGCACGAGCTTCAGCGCCATCCTCGGCGCGGCGATGCTGGGTCTCGCCGAGCGACTCGCGGGCTCGGGCAATGCGCTGTTCGGCGGGCTCGCCCCCTGGCAGGTGGTGCTGGTGCTGGTGGCGATCCCGGGCGTGCTGCTCGCACTGGTGATGGTGACAGTACGGGAGCCGCGTCGGCGCGGACTGCTGCCGGGCGCCGTCAGCAAGACGCTGCCGGTCAGGCAGGTCACGAATTATTTCTGGCAGTACCGGCAGACCTATCTGCCGATGTTCGCCGCCATGGGCATCAAGGCCATGCTGAGCTTCGGCAGCGGCGTGTGGATGGTCGAGATGTACCGGCGCACGCATCAATGGGCGCCGGCTGACACCGCCTATTGGATAGGGGGTCTGGGCCTGGTGGCGGCGCCCCTGGGCCTTCTGACCGGCGGCTGGCTCGCCGAACGCTATGCGCGGCGCGGATACGACGATGCCAACCTGCGGGTGCTGCAGATCGCGACCTTGCTCGTGATCCCGTTCTCGGTGGCCTTTCCGCTCGCTTCCACGCCCGAGCTCGGGCTGGCGCTGTGGGCGGCGAATTTCTTCTGCGCCATGCTGGGCGTGGGCCCGGCGAATGCCGCGGTGCAGATGATCACACCCAACCAGATGCGCGGGCAGATTCGCGCGGCCTACCAATTCGTGTTCAACGTGGTGGGATTTGGCGCCGGCCCGTTCATCGTGGCGCTGTTCACCGACTACGTCTTCGGCTACGACGGCGCACTGCGCTATTCGCTCGCCACGGTCGCTGCGATCATCGGGCCCGTGGCGGCGTTTCTCACCTGGTATGGCATGAGACCTTACGCGGCCTGTGTCGTACGCTCACGCGCCTGGACCTGAACCGGAGCTCCCATGTCACAAGGATTTCCCGCGCCTCCCGGACTCGAATTCGCGATGACCATCAGCATCAATCTCGGCAACGTGTACTGGGTGCGGCCCTCGCAATACGGTTCCGAACGCGCCGCCGTCTACCTGCTGAACGGCACGGTCGAGGGGCCGCACATCAAGGGCATCGTCGTGCCGAACAGTGGCGGCGATTTTCCCTGGCTGCGTCCCGACGGGGTGATCGACTTCGACGCGCGTTACCTGCTGCAGACCGACGACGGCGCCAACATCTATTTCCAGAGCCGCGGCTACCGATGGGGCACTCCCGAGGCCATGGCGAAGATGGCTCGGCGCGAGCCCGTCGAGGACAACCTCTATTACATGCGCGTGGCGCCGAAGTTCGAGGCGCCGGCCGGCAAGTACGACTGGCTCAACAAGCACGTGTTCGTCGGGCGCGCCGAGAAGACGCCCGAGGGAAATCGCATCCACTATTTCAAGGTGTTATGAGATGAACACACCTCCGCCGATGATTCCCGACGCGGCGCAGGCGCGAGCCGCGAGTTTCACCTCGCGGCCGCGCGAGTTGTTCATCGCGGGCCGCTGGCAGGCGGCGCAAAGCGGCGAGACCTTCGACGTCGTCGACCCGGCGAACGAGCGCGTGTTCGCGCGCGCGGCGTCGGGCGGCGAGGCCGACATCGATGCCGCCGTGAAGGCGGCGCGCAAGGCCTTCGAGTCGCCGCCCTGGGCGTCGTTCACGCCGGCGCAGCGCGCGCGGCTGCTGCTGAAACTCGCCGATCTCATCGAAGCCAACGCCGACGAGATCGCGCTGCTCGAGACGCTGGACAATGGCATGCCGTTCCGCATGGCCAAGTTCGGCGGCGTGTTCGGTGCCGCCGAGAGCCTGCGTTACCACGCCGGCTGGGCGACCAAGATCCATGGCGCCACCATCAACCTGAGCGTGCCGGGCGAATGGCATGCCTACACGCTGCGCGAGCCGGTCGGCGTCGTCGGGCAGATCGTGCCGTGGAATTTTCCCTTCGTGATGGGCGTGGCGAAGATCGCGCCCGCGCTGGCCGTGGGCTGCACCGTGGTGCTCAAGCCGGCCGAGCAGACGCCGCTCAGCACGCTGCGGCTGGGCGAGCTCATTGCCGAGGCGGGATTCCCCGAAGGCGTGGTCAACATCGTGACCGGCTTCGGTGAGACGGCGGGGCGCGCGCTGGTGGCGCATCCCGGTGTCGACAAGATCGCATTCACCGGATCGACCAGCGTCGGCAAGGAAATCCTCAAGGGCTGCGCCGGCAACCTCAAGCGCGTGACGCTCGAGCTCGGCGGCAAGTCGCCGGTGATCGTATTTCCCGACGCGGCTCTCGAGCCCGCCACCGAGGTCGCGGCGCGCGGCATCTTCATGAACTCGGGCCAGGTGTGTGCCGCGGGCTCGCGGCTGTTCGTGCACGAGAAGGTGTTCGACCCGGTGGTGGAGGGCGTGGTCGCGCGCGCGAAGAAGCTCAAACTGGGTCCGGGCACGGACGCCGCCACGGAAATCGGCCCGGTGGTGTCCGACGTGCAGCGACGGCGCGTGATGGGCTACATCGAGTCCGGGCGCAATGACGGCGCCAAAGTGCTGGTCGGCGGCACGGCCCCGGCCGGGCAGGGCTATTTCGTCGAACCCACGGTGCTGGCCGATACCACGCAGAACATGCGCGTGGTGCGCGAAGAGATCTTCGGACCGGTGTTGTGCGCCATGAAGTTCAGCGACAGCGATCTCGATGCCATCGCGCGCATGGCCAACGCCACCGACTACGGCCTCGCGGCCAGCATCTGGACGCGCGACATCAGCACTGCGCACAAGCTGGCGAAAAGAATCCGCGCCGGCTCGGTGCGCATCAACCCGGCGGGTACGGTGGACCCGGCCATGCCGCTCGGCGGCTACAAGCAATCCGGCTGGGGCCGCGAGAACGGCCGCGAAGGCACCGAGATCTACACCGAGGTGAAGTCGGTCACCGTGGGCCTGGCTTGAGCTACGACTACATCATAGTCGGGGCCGGCGCGGCCGGTTGCGTGCTGGCCAATCGCCTCAGCGAGGACCCGCAGAACCGCGTGCTGCTGGTGGAGGCGGGCGGCAGCGACGACCGCTTCCTGATCCGCCTCCCGCTGGGAATGCTGCGCGCCTTCCGCGACCCGGCGCTCACCTGGGGCTACATGAGCGAGCCGGAGCCGAACCTGAACGGCCGCTCGCTGGGTGTGCCACGTGGCCGCGTGCTCGGCGGGTCGTCTTCGATCAACGGCATGTTCTTCATGCGCGGCCATTCGGCCGACTTCGACGGCTGGCAGGCGCTGGGCTGCGAGGGCTGGAGCTACGCGCACGTGCTGCCGTACTTCAAGAAACTCGAGTCGAGCTGGCGCGGCGCCGTTCCTTACCACGGCGCGTCGGGCCCGATGCCCATCGCGCCGAACGCGACCACCAAACTACTGCACGAACCGCTGATGCAGACCGCGGTCCCGGCTGGCTTCTGGACCAGCGACGACCTGCACGGGCGGCTGGAAGAGGGCTTCGCGCGCGCCGAGCTCACCGTGGACCGCCGCGGGCGGCGCGCGAGCTCGTCGCGTATCTACCTGAAGCCGGCGCTGCATCGGCCGAACCTCGAGATCATGCAAGGTGCGCTGACCACGCGCGTGTTGGTCGAGCGCGGCCGGGCCATCGGCATCGAACTGCGCCGCGGCGCCGAGCTGCGCAAGGTGTTCGCGGAGCGCGAAGTGATTCTCTGCGGCGGCACGTACAATTCGCCCCAGCTGCTGGCCTTGTCGGGCATCGGTCCCGCCGAGGATCTGCGGCGGCACGGCATACGGGTGCTGGCGGACCTGCCGGGAGTCGGCGGCAACCTCTCGGATCACCTGCGGGCAGGCCTGCAATTCGTGACGCGCGAGCCCGTTTCCTTCCTGCGAGAGTTGCGCGCCGACCGCGTGGCGCTCTCACTGCTGCGCTGGCTGGTGTTCGGTTCGGGTCCGTTCGCCACCCAGGTGAGCAGCTGCAACGTGGTGATCCGCACCGATGACTCGCTGAAACAACCCGACATCCAGCTCATGTGCAACCCGGTGCGAATGGACGCGAAGGTGTGGTGGCCGCTCATCAGCGGGCGTCAGGCACACCTGCTGACCGCGGATGCCGTGCTGCTGCATCCGCAATCTCGCGGCCGCGTCAGTCTGCGTTCCGCCGACCCGTTGGCCAAGCCGCGCATCCAGTTCAATGCCTTGTCCGCGTCCGACGACCTGGCGACGTTGCGCCGGGGGCTGCGCGCCGCGCGCCACATCTACGCCACGCCGCCACAGGCCGACCTCATCGACCGGGAAGTCGTACCCGGCGCGGAGGTACAGGGCGACGCAGAACTCGATGCCCACATCCGCGCCACCGCCAGCATGACCCAGCACCCGGTGGGCACCTGTTCGATGGCGCCCGGTGAAGCCGGCGTCGTCGATCCGCAACTGCGCGTGCGGGGCGTCGATGGCCTGCGCGTCGCCGACGCGTCCATCATGCCCACCGTGCCGGGTGGCAATACCTATGGCGCCGTGCTCATGATCGCCGAGCGCGCCGCCGACCTCATTCGCGGCCGGACCCTGCCGCCGCAACTGGAGCGAACCTGATGGACACGCTGCCCGCGAAATTCGAGCTCAAGCTGGTTCACGCCTTCGACGTGCACATGAATTTCCACAAGCGCATGGTCTACGGCCCGGTGTCGGGCGGGGCGCGCATGGGATACGTGTCGCTGAAGGACGGCATCGTCCGTGGCCCGCGCCTCAACGGCAAGCTGATGGAGTACAGCGGTGCCGACTGGGGCACGCTGCGCCAGGACGGCGTGCTCGAGGCCAACGCGCACTACATGATCGAGGCCGACGACGGCACGCCTATCTACATCCACAACAAGGGCTACATCTACAACACCATGCCGAATGCGCCCGGCCCGGCCTATTTCCGCTGCACGCCGTACTTTCGCGCGCCGGTGGGCAAACACGACTGGCTCAACCGCACCGTGATCGTGGGAGGCGGGCAGCGCCACGAGAACCCCGACTACACGGTGTTCCGCTACTACACGGTCGAATGAGGCGGTGAAGCGCATCGATTACATCGTCGTGGGCGGTGGGTCGGCCGGTTGCGTGCTCGCGGCGCGGCTGTCCGAGGACCCGACCGTCAACGTGCTGCTGATCGAGGCGGGCGACGACGAGCGCAAGTATTTCCGCATCCGCATGCCGCTGGCCTGGCGTGATGCGTTCCGCGATCCGCGCCTGTCCTGGGGTTTCGAAACCGAACCCGAGCCCCATCTCGACGGGCGGCGCGTGCCGGCGCCGCGCGGCAAGGTGCTGGGCGGCTCGAACTCGGTCAACGGCCTCATGTACATGCGCGGTTGCCCGGCCGACTACGACGACTGGGCGAAGCGCGGCTTGCCAGGCTGGGACTACGCCGGCGTGTTGCCGTATTTCCGGCGCTCCGAGAGCAACTGGCGTGGCGCGTCGCGTTTCCACGGCGGCACGGGGCCGCTGACCACGGCGCGCTACGAGACCGACGACCACATCTATCCGTGCATCATCGACACCGCCGAGACGCTGGGCTTCAGGCACCTCGAGGATTTCCACGCCGAGGACATCGAAGGCTTCAGCATTCCGGACTGCAACTATCACGGCGGCGAACGCGCGAGCACCGTGTCGCGTTACCTGCGTCCCGCCATGTCGCGGCCCAACCTCGCGGTGCGCATCAACACGCTGGCGCACGAACTGCTGTTCGACGGCAGCCGCTGCCACGGCGTGCGCGTCGAATCGCTGGGACAGATGCAGGACATCCAATGCGACCGCGAGGTGATCCTCGCCGCGGGCACCTACAACTCGCCGCAACTGCTGCAGCTTTCGGGTATCGGCGCGCCGGCCGATCTCGAGCCGCATTCGATACGCGTGCGCCATGCGTTGCCGGGCGTCGGCGCCAACCTGCAGGATCATCATTCGTTGAGCGTGGATTTCGCCGCCAGTGGCGACTTCTGTTTCGACCGCCAGCTCCGGCTCGACCGCCTGGCGCTGTCGGTCTTGCAGTGGAGGATGTTCCGCAACGGCATCCTGGCGCGCTCGCCGCTGTCGGCGCAGGGGCTCGTGCGCACGTCGCCGCACCTCGATCGTCCCGACCTGCAGATGCTGGTGTCGCCCACGTCGATCTTCGCGTACCCGTGGTTCCCGGGCTGGCGCAAGGGATTCGGGCACGTGGTGTCCAACTCCTGTGTGCTCCTGCACCCGCAGAGCCGCGGCAAGGTGTCGTTACATTCAGCCGATCCGCGCGCGAAGCCGAAAATCCAGCTCAACCTGATGCAGGCGGAGGCCGATCGCTCAGGATTGCGCAACATCGTCAAATTCGCGCGCAGGTTCTTCGCGACGGCACCCGCCTCGGAGCTGGTCGCTCGGGAGCTGACTCCGGGGCCTGGCGTGCAGAGCGACGCCGAGATCGATGCCTGGCTGCGCGCCAATGTGCGCACCGCCATGCACCCCACCAGCACCTGCGCCATGGGCAACGACGAGATGGCGGTGGTGGATGGTCAGTTGCGAGTTCGCGGGTTGTCGGGTTTGCGCGTGGCGGATGCGTCGATAATGCCGACTATTGTTGGCGGCAATACCAATGCGCCAGCCATCATGATCGCGGAGAAGGCGGTGGACCTGGTCCTGGGCCGCGCCTGAGGGGAAGCTTGTGGCGAGACCATTGTTCTACGGCTGGATACTGCTGGGCGCGCTGTGGTTCGTGTTCGCGTTCAACCTGGGATTCCCGGCTTATGGCGGCCCGGTACTGAACACGGCCATGGCCACGGAGCTGGGGTTCAGCCGCGAAACCCTCGGGCTCATCACTACCTTCTACATCATCATGTCCGGCCTGCCGGGGCCGCTGGTGGCCATGGCGGTGAACCGCTTCGGCGTGCGGCGCACGCTGCTCGCCGGCAGTCTCATGAACGTGGCGGGCGCGGCCTTCATGGCCACGATCGCGAACTCCGGCGCCGCGGCCTACCTGGGATTTGGCCTGGTGGTCGGTGGGGGCGTGTGCACGGGCGCCGCCATCGCCAGCCAGACCGCGGTGTCGCGCTGGTTCCTGCGCCGCCGCGCTCTGGCGCTGTCCATCCTGTATTCCGCGGGCGCGATCGCCGGCTACTTCGCCGTGAAATACATCCTGCCGTGGGCCATGAAAGAAGGTTCGGGCTGGCGTTCCGGCTGGTGGGTCATCGTGGCGCTGTCCACGGTGGCGGGACTGCTCACCCTGCTGGTCGTGCGCGAGAGACCCGAGGACATGGGGCTGCAGCCGGACGGAGACGCGAGTGATGGCAGCACGGGCGCGGCGGCCCGGCCGCACCCCCCGTACATCACCTCGATTCCCTGGGAATCGCGCGAGGCCCTGTCGCGGCCTACCTACTGGCTGATCGTGTTCTCGCTGGTGGGCGGCAGCGGTGGATACACGTTGTTCCTCGCGCATGGCATCGTGCATCTGCAGGACCTCGGGCATTCCGTCGAGGTGGCGCGCGGCGCGCTGGCGACCATGACCTGGACGGGCCTGCTGGCCAAGGGCGTCATCATCCTGGTCGGAATCATCGATGAACGCGTGGATCCGCGTTACCTGTGGGCCGTCTTCATGGCGTTCTTCGGCGCGGGGCTGGTGATCATCGTCGATGCGCGCACGCCGCTGCTCGTCGACGCATTCGCCACTTGCCTGGGCATCGGGTTCGGCGGCGGCGTCGTGTGCCTGATGGCGACCATCGGCAACTACTACGGCCTCAAGGCCTTCGCGCTGCTCTCGGGCATCGCCATCGCCATCAATACGACCCTGTCGGCGGTGGCGCCCTACGTCGCAGGCTTCCTCTTCGATCATGGTTATGGGTATGCCGGCACCTGCTACTTCCTCGCCGGTTGGTGTTTTATTGGAGCTCTCGTGCTATTCGTGATTCGCAAACCCGTTCATTCCGCCGCGCCGGCGGCGTCCGCCGCATGAAGTCGCAAG
>DASUGK010000150.1:0-14737 GCA_036274075.1 Steroidobacteraceae bacterium
CGTGGCCATCCGGGCCGGGGCCGCCGCTGAACGCGGCCGAGATCAACAGGACGCCCGAGATCACCAGCGGCGTGATCCACAACGAGCGGTTCTCCCAGAACTCGCGCCGGATCAGCATCAGTACCTTGTTGGCGTGAATCATGCGGCCTCCTTCGAGGTGCCGGCGCCACCGGCCCTGCTGTTCGCGTCGCTACCGCCCATCAAGGCCACGAAGAGGTCCGCCACCGAGGGCGCACGGGTCTCGCCCAGCGCGGCCAGTTCCGCCGCGTTGCGCCCGTCGAACAGCATCGCGACACGGCCGAAAACCTCGCGTTCGTAGAAGGGTTTCAGCGCCCGTGCCGCGTCCACGTTGCCGGCCGCGGGCACCAGCTGCGTGAATCGCTCACCCAGCGATTCCATCGACGCGTCGAGCCTGACCTGGCCGTGCTGCAGGAAGATCACGTCGGTGAGGATGTTTTCGATCTCCTCGACCTGGTGCGTGGTCACGAGGATGGTGCGTTCCTTGTCGAAGTAGTCGTTCAGCAGGTTGTCGTAGAACGAGCGGCGGAACAGCAGGTCCAGGCCCAGCGTCGGCTCGTCGAGCACCAGCAGGCGCGCGTCGATGGCCAGGATCAGCGCCAGGTGCAGCTGCGTAACCATGCCCTTGGAGAGCTGCCGCACTTTCCGGTCCATGCGGATGTCGGTTTTCGCGAGGAATTCCTCGGCGCGCTTGCGATCGAAGCGCGGATGCACGCCGGCGACGAAATCGAGCGCCTGCGACACCTTGATCCAGCGCGGGAGGACGGCCACGTCGGCGATGAAGCACACCTCGTTCATGAGCGCGTCGCGCTCGGTACGCGGGTCGCGCCCGACGACCTTGAGCTCACCGTGGAAGGACGTGAGGCCGAGCACCGCCTTGATGAGCGAGGTCTTGCCCGCGCCATTCGGCCCGATGAGGCCCACGATGCGGCCGGGTTGCACGTTCAGATCCACGCCGCGCAGTGCCTGCGTGTCGCCGTAGTTCTTCGTGAGTCCGCGAGCTTCAATTATCGTTGTCATCGTCTTCGCCTGCGTTGGTGCGGGTCGGGAACGGCTGGGAAACCGGGGCCGAACGCGCACCTTTCTTCATGAGCTCCTCGACGGTCAGTCCGAGGCGCTGGATGGTCGCGTAGACCTTCGGCCACTCCGAGTCGAGGAAATTCTGCCGTTCGTCCTTCATGAGCGCCTGGCGGGCGCCTTCGTTGACGAACATGCCGCGGCCGCGCCGTTTCTCGACCAGCTGCTCATCGACGAGCTGCTGGTATCCCTTGAGAACCGTGAGCGGGTTGAGACGAAACTCCGCCGCCACAGCGCGGACCGAGGGGAGCGGATCACCTTCTTTGAGGACGCCCTCGAGGATCATCGCTACCACTCGATCACGCAGCTGCCGGTAAATCGGCTGGCTATCGTCCCACTGCGGGTCCATGAGAGTGCTCCGGTGCCTTAGCGTACCAGAGCACTAACAACGGTCACGAAGCCGAAGCTCGAGTCGCGCTTCGCCAGTTCGAGGTTCGTGCCGGTGACGAAGGCCCAGCTCAGGATGACGGTCAACGCCACGGCGGCAAAACCACTGGCGACTGATTTCAGGTTGGTGGTGATCATTTGAGTCTCCTTTCTCTCTTCCATCTGTTTCGCGTTTCAGGGTGATTCGCCCTTTGCGATTCGCCCTACGTGTTGGTGTTATATATAACTACAACACCAACTCAGAAGCAAGCCCCTAACCCAAAAAAAGTCGCTGCCGCGTTGCAATCCCTGAGGCGCAAAATGCCTCCCGGGAGCGCACATGGGACCTAAGTTACTGTTCTTCTTGGGAATTGTGGTAACTCACGCGGCCGTGGGCGCAGCCCTGATGCACCAGGAATCGCCCCTTGCCCCAGTCCCGGTGTCGAGTTGTGTCCAAACCCCGGGCCCGATGCCGTACTTCCACGAACAGGGTGAGCTCGAAATGCTCGCGCAGGTCCTGCCTGCCGAATTCGAAGCCGAGGTGATGCGGCCGTGAGCGCGGTTGCCGCCACGATGGAAGGCCTCACTGCTTCAGATCCGCCGGCGCGCTTCGCGGCCGCGAAACGTGCGCGTAAAGTCGATGCCGTGAGCGACGACGACGACGCGCAACTCATGCTCGCTTACGCCCGCGGCGAAATGCGCGCCTTCGAAACGCTGTACGCGCGCCACCGTGGCGCGCTGTATCGCTACCTGGTGCGCCAGTCGCGTGATACGGAGACGGCCCATGACCTGTTCCAGGAAGTGTGGAGCCGCGTCATCGTCAACCGCGCGCGTTACGAGGCGCGCGCGAAATTCCGCACCTTCCTCTTCACGCTTGCACACAACTGCTTCATCGATCACTGTCGGCGCGTCAAGGCGCGGCCCGCGGGCGTGGGCGTCGACGATGCCGACGCCGCCGACCTGCTGCCCGCCGATGAAGAGGCGCTGCCCGAGATGGAGATCCAACGCGACGAGAATACGCGGCGCTACCGCGCGGCGCTCGCGACGCTGCCGCCGGAGCAGCGCGATGTCTATCTACTGCACGAGGAATCCGGGCTGTCGCTCGAGGAGATCGCGCGGGTCACGGGCGTCGGCACCGAGACAGCCAAGAGCCGGCTGCGTTACGCCGTCGGCAAGCTCAAGGCCGCGATGACAGTGGCGGAAGACGTGACATGAACGGCCCGGACGATTTCGAAGACTACGTGGCGCGCCGCAAGCCGGTGTTCCGCGGCGACGACGATCCGCTCGAGCCGCCGCCGGAACTCGACCGCATCGTGCTGCGCCAGGCGCGCGAAGCCATCAAGGCCGACCGCGCGGAGCCCGCCTACCGCGGCGCGGGCTGGGGCATGCCCGTGGCCATGGCGGCCACCCTGCTGGTGGTGTTCAGCGTGTTCCTGCACCTCGGCGTCCAGAAGAACGAGCCGAAGGGCGAGGTGACGGTGCAGACCATCTCGCAGAACGTCGACCCGATGGCGCCCCCTGCACCGCCGCCGGCGTCCGCGCCGGCGGAGGCGCCGCAGGCCGCGGCCACCGACGCCAACCCGGTGGTCGCGGACCTGGGACGGTCGCGCGCGCGTGACCCGGCGGGCGGCCGCGGGTTCGTCTCCGAGCCGGAGGCCTCGCGCTACAGCCCTGCGGCGCCGCCCCCGCCCGTTGCAACCACCAGTGCGCCCGGCGATGCCGGCCGGACCAGCACGGCCGCCGCGCCTTCCGAGCCCGTCGTCATGAGTGCCCCGCCCCCCTCGGAGGCCGAGACCGCCGTGGCAGCCAATTCGTCGACGCCCGCGTGGCGCCGCGATGCCCGCAGCTGGCAGGCCAAGATCCAGCAGCTGCGCGCCGAGGGGAAAAACGCCGAAGCCGACGCCGAGCAGGCCGAATACAAGCGCCAGCACCGGGCGTACGCCGGCTCGCCCGACCGCTAGCCCTCCCCGGCGCGGCGGCGTGCCCGCCCTGCTAGAATCCGGCCCCTTTTTCAGGACCCCCCTTTCCGGGCAATGGAGCTCGCGCCGATGAAACCCGCAGTCAATGTCGCCATCACCGGGGCCGCCGGCCAGATCGGTTACGCACTCGCCTTCCGTGTCGCCTCCGGCCAGATGCTGGGCACCGATACGCCCGTGAACCTGCACCTGCTCGAGGTCACGCCGGCGCTGCCGCAGCTCCAGGGCGTGGTGATGGAGCTCAACGACTGCGCCTTCCCGACGCTGAACAGGATCGTCGCAACAGACGACCCGCGCGTGGCCTTCAAGGACTGCCAGGCGGCGCTGCTGGTCGGCGCGCGCCCGCGTGGCCCGGGCATGGAGCGCAAGGACCTGCTCATGGCCAATGCGCAGATCTTCTCGGCGCAGGGCAAGGCGATGAACGAAGTGGCGGACCGCAACGTGCGCGTGCTGGTGGTGGGCAACCCCGCCAACACCAACGCCATGATCGCGCGAGCCAATGCCAAGGACCTGAATCCGCGCAATTTCACCGCCATGACGCGGCTGGATCACAACCGCGCGGTGTCCCAGCTCGCGGAGAAGACCGGCACCCACGTGACGAAGATCAACCGCATGCTGATCTGGGGCAATCACTCCTCGACGCAGTACCCGGATCTCAATTTCTGCACGGTGGACGGCAAGGCCGCGCATACCCTGGTTGAACGCAAGTGGTACGAGGAGACCTTCATCCCCACGGTGCAGCAGCGCGGCGCCGCCATCATCAAGGCGCGCGGCGCATCGTCCGCCGCTTCGGCCGCCTCGGCGGCCATCGACCACATGCGCGACTGGCACCTGGGCACCGCGGCCGACAATTTCATCAGCATGGCCGTGCCGGCCGACGGCAGCTACGGCATCAAGGAAGGGGTCGTCTATTCGTATCCCGTCACCTGCGCCAACGGCGAGTACAAGATCGTGCAGGGGCTGGCCATCGACGAATTCTCACGCGGCCGCATGGACGCCACCGACAAGGAGCTGCGCGAGGAACGCGACGGCGTACGCGAGCTGATCTAGCCCGCTGCTCTTCAGGCTTCTGCCGGGCGCAATCGGCCGGCGCGCAGTCCGATCGGCATGCGAACGGCCACCTGCCGGCCGGCTCCCGGCCATAGCGGCGACAGCGACGCGCGCAGCAGGGGCAGCGGATCGCTGCCCTTCGCCTGGCGGTAACGCGTGGTGGCCGACCAGCTGCTGACGTAACCCAGAACCTGCTCCAGGTTCCAGCGCAGTTCGAGCGCGAACTGCGGGTGCGGCAACTCCTCGAAGGGAAACGGCAGGGTCGTGTAGTTAGATTCGACGTGCCGGCGCTCCGGCGGCCAGTACGGCCCGACGACGTCGCGGTAGAACTCCAGGAACGGCCGGTCGATCGCGCGATCGACGAACTCGGGACGCGGGTAGTTCCAGATCGCGATCACCGCGCCCGGCCGCGCCACGCGCCGCGCCTCGGCGTAGAACGCCTCGACGTCGAACCAGTGCAGCGCCTGCGCGACCGTCACGAGGTCCACCGAGGCGTCGGCGAGCCCGGAATTTTCCGCCGTTGCCACCGAGTACTGGACGCGCGGATGCCGCTTCGCCGCGGCCACCTGCTCCGCGGCGGCGTCCGTGGCGAACACCCTGGAAAAATGCGCCGCCAGCGGCACGCTGGCCTGGCCACTGCCGCAGCCGCAATCCCACACCGCGTCGAGCGCGGGCACGGCGCGTGCGAGCCAATCGAACAGCTCGTCCGGGTATCCCGGGCGGAACAGCGAGTACTCGCACGCCACCGTCGAAAAGAGCCGCGTGTTGGACACGCGCCCCTTCTACGCCTGCTGGACCGCGCCTCCAAGTTTCGCGGCGTGCCGCACTGCGGCCGTGCGCTGCGCTGCGAAAGCCTGCAGTGCCACGGCCACGCTGACCACGATCAGGAACAACGGGTATTCCCAGCCGCCATTCTCGTTGCTGAACACCCAGCCGTTGCCCGAGTGGGCCCAGAGTGCGCCCGCCAGGACCGGCACCAGTGCCAGCGACACCCAGCCGGTGGCGACGTTGGCGACCAGCAGCACGCCACCGATGGCCTCGGCCGCGAACACCGCGTAGGCCAGCCACCCTGGCAGGCCGATGGATGCGAAGTAGCCCGCGGTGCCGGCGAGCCCGTAAACGAACAGTTTCAGCACCACGCTGTGGGCGATGAACATGACACCGAGGCTGACGCGCAGCAGCGCCGCGGCGGCACCGTCGCCCGTTTCGATCAATGCAGACATGGGAATCCTCCCGGTATGGTTACGAAGTGGCTGCATGCTGGATGAGCGGCCTTGCAAACACATCGGCCACATGGCAAACATCGTTTGCATGGCTGCAAACGAGCCCCCTACGCTTTCCGTCGCCGACCTGCCGCTGGTGCTGGCGCTGTCACGCGAGCGCACGCTGGCGGGCGCCGCGGAAAAGCTCGATCTCGACCTTTCGACGGTGTTCCGGAGGCTCAATGCGCTCGAACGACGCGTGCACGTGCGGCTGTTCGACCGCTCACCGCGCGGTTACCGGCTCACAGCCGCGGGGGAGCGCGCCGCCGCCGCCGCCGAACGCGTCGAAACCGAGCTGCTCGCCCTGGACCGGGACATCAGTGGCCGCGACCAGCAACTCTCGGGCGTGCTGCGCATCACCGCCTCGGAGACCTTGTCGCACGCCGTGCTGCCGGGTTTGCTGGCCGGGTTCCAGCAGGCCCACCCGCAGATCCGGCTGGTGCTTTCCATCGACAATCGCACGCTGGACCTGGCGCGCCGCGAGGCCGACGTGGCGCTGCGTGTGCGCCGGCCGCGCGACAATGCCTTGTTCGGCCGGCGGCTCACGGGGATCGCGTTCGCCTGGTACGGGGCGGAAGGCACGCCGACCCTGCGCCGCGACGGCCGTTCGTTCAATTTCTCGCGCCACAAGGTCATCGGCTGGGACGAGCCTGCCCCGCTGCTGGTCAGCAACTGGGTGACGGCCCACGTGCCGCCGGAATGCATCACCCTCCGCAGCAACAGCTTCGTCAACCAGCTCATGTCAGTGCGCGCCGGCCTCGGCATCGCGCTGCTGCCCTGCTACCTCGCCGACCGCGACCCCGCGGTCCGGCGCATTTCGGCCGTGATGCCGGAGGTGGCGAGCGAGCTGTGGATCGTCACGCACGAAGACCTCAAGAACACCGCGCGCATCCGCGCATTCCTCGCGCACATCGGTGACGCCATCGCGGCCGCGCGGCGCAGCTTCGAGGGCGCCGCACAGGGCCGTGAGCTATAGTTTGCGCATTCGCGAATCGAGGTTTTCATCATGCTCGGCGCAACCCTGGTCATCCTCGCCCTGATCGCCGCGGCCTGGTACGTGGCGAAAGTGGGGACGGTGTTCACGCTGCTGTTCATCGGCGCGGTGGTCTTCATGGCCTACAAGCGCCTGCCACTCATCGCCTTCACGCTGGTGTTCACGGTGCTGCTCGCGGCCTACACCTTCGTGCCGCCGGCCAACAACGTGTGGAAGGGCTTCCTGTGGCTGATGCTGGCGGCCCTGTGGCTGTTCAACGTGCGGCCGCTGCGCAAGGCGCTGATCACGCGCCCGTTCATGAAGGCTTACATGCGCATGCTGCCCTCCATGTCGCAGACCGAGAAGGAAGCGCTCGAGGCCGGCACCGTGTGGTGGGACGGCGAGTTGTTCACGGGCAAACCCAAGTTCGAGAAGTTGCTGGCCAGCAAGGCGCCGCAGCTCACGCCCGAGGAGCAGGCCTTCATCGACGGACCCTGCGAAGAGCTGTGCCGCATGTTCGACGACTGGGACACCACGCACCGGCGCGCCGACATGTCGCCCAAGGTGTGGGACTTCCTCAAGTCGAAGGGCTTCTTCGCGATGATCATCCCGAAGAAATACGGCGGCCTGGAATTCTCGGCCTACGCGCATTCCTGCGTGCTGGTCAAACTCGCGAGCCGCTCGGGACTTCTGGCCGCGACCACGGCAGTGCCGAATTCCCTGGGGCCTGCCGAACTGCTGAATCACTACGGCACCGAGGAGCAGAAGAACTACTACCTGCCGCGGCTCGCCAGGGGCGAGGAAATCCCCTGCTTCGCGCTGACGCACCCGCGCGCCGGCTCGGACGCCGCCTCGCTGCCCGACACCGGCATCGTCTGCCGCGGCATGTACCAGGGCCGCGAGGTCGTCGGCCTCAGGCTCAACTTCTCCAAGCGCTACATCACGCTGGCGCCGATCGCGACCGTGGTCGGCCTCGCGTTCCGACTCTACGATCCCGACAAGTTGTTAGGCGGCGACAAGGTGGACTACGGCATCACTTGCGCGCTGATCCCGCGCGGCACGCCGGGCCTCAGCATCGGCCGGCGCCATTTCCCGCTCAACGTGCCGTTCCAGAACGGACCGCTGTCGGGCAAGGACGTGTTCGTGCCGCTCGACACGATTATTGGTGGGCCCAAGATGGCCGGCCAGGGCTGGCGCATGCTGGTCGAGCAGCTGTCGGTGGGCCGCTGCATCTCGCTGCCCTCGAACGCCACCGGCGGCGCCAAGCTCGGCGTGTTCGCGTCGGGTGCGTACACGCGCATACGCCGGCAGTTCAACATGCCCGTCGGCAAGTTCGAAGGCGTCGAGGCCGTGCTGGCGCGCATGGTCGGCTACACCTACACCATGGATGCCGCGCGTTCGGTCACGGCCGGCGCCATCGACGGCGGCGAGAAGCCTTCGGTGCCGTCCGCGATGCTCAAGTACCACGTCACCGAGATGGGCCGGCAGGTCGCCAACGACGCCATGGACGTGCACGGCGGCAAGGGCATCCAGCTCGGACCGCGCAACTACCTAGGCCGCAACTACCAGGTGGTGCCCGTGGCGATCACCGTCGAGGGCGCGAACATCCTCACGCGCTCGCTCATCATCTTCGGCCAGGGCGCGGTGCGCTGCCATCCGTTCGTGCTCAGGGAAATGAACGCCGCCAAGGCCAAGAACGTCGACGAGTTCGATCGCGCATTGTTCGGCCACATCGGCTTCACCATCAGCAACGCGGTGCGCTCGTTCGTGATGGCGCTGAGCCATGCGCGATTCACGCGCGTGCCCGAGGTGGGCGACACGCGGCGTTACTTCCAGCACATCGTGCGGTTCTCGTCCTCGTTCGCGTTCGCGGTGGACGTTGCCATGCTGACGCTGGGCGGTTATCTCAAGAAGAAGGAGAACCTGTCCGCGCGCCTCGGTGACGTGCTCTCGGCCATGTACCTGGCCTCGATGGTGCTCAAGCACCACGAAAACCAGGGGCGTCCCGCCGAGGACCTGCCCATCGTCGAGTGGGCCTGCCGCAACTTGCTCTACAAGGCGCAGGAGCAGCTGCACGACTTCCTGCGCAACTTCCCGAATCGCTTCCTGGCCGGCGTGATGCGCGTGCTGATCTTCCCGGGCGGCCGCGCCTACTCCGCGCCCAGCGACCGGCTCGGCCGCCGGCTCGCCGACGCCGTACTCAACGCCACCGACGTGCGCGACCGCCTGACACGCTTCGTCTACCGCACGCTGGAACCCGGCAACCCGCTGGGGCTGCTGCACGAGGCGCTGGTCATGGCGCAGACCGCCGAGCCCATCGAGAAGCGCATCCGCGTCGAAGGCGTCAAGACCGGGCGCATCACCGCGCTCGACACGCCGGGACAGATCGCGCAGGCGCGCGAGCTGGGCATCATCTCGGAGACCGAGGCCGCGGCCATGCGCGAATACGACCGCAAGGTCATGGAGCTCATCAACGTCGACGACTTCGAGTCCTACGAGCTCGCGGCCAATGCCACGGGCGATGCGGACAGCGGCACTGGCGAAGTCGACGCGGTTCCCGGGCAGGTAGCCTGATCGCGACGATGGGCTCCCCACCCGTCCCAGCCGCCAGCGCGCCGGAGATTCCCGCGCCACTCGGCCCGGTGTGCGCCAACTGCGGCGCGCAGTTGGCCGGCCCGTACTGCCTCGCCTGCGGGCAGCGCCATGAACCGCACGTGCACTCGGTGCGTCACTTCGCCGCGGAAGCCTTCGAGAGCATCACGCACGCCGACTCGCGCCTGTGGCGCACGCTCGGATACCTGCTGGTGAAACCGGGGCGGCTGACGCGCGAGTTCTTCGATGGCCGGCGCGTGCGCTACCTGCCGCCGTTCCGCCTGTACCTGGTCATCAGCCTCTTGTTCTTCGTCGTCGCGGGGCTGCCGGATCCGAACGAAAAACCCGAAGTCACGGCGCCCACCGCCGAACAGGTGGAGGGCCTGAAGCAGGGAGCGGAAGCGCTGGAAAGCCAGCTCGCGAATACCCCCGGGGCGGAGCAGGCCGCCGCCGCGCTGCGCCGCGAGGCCGCGGCCCGCGAAGCGGAACTGCGGGCACCGCCAAAGCCCCCCGCCGGTGAGGCCGAGGGCGGAATCAGCATCCGCAGGGAATTCGCGGACGACAATGCCCTTACCCAGTTCTGCGAGGAGTTCATGAAGGCCGACCCCAAGGCCGGCCGGAACTACGAGCAGCTGTACAAGTTCTGCAAGAAGACCGAGGAGGACCGCGGCGACGCGTTGTTCGACGCTCTGGTGCACAACATCCCGCGCGCCATGTTCGTGTTCCTGCCGCTGCTGGCTCTCGTGATGAAGCTGCTGTACTGGCGGCCGAAGCGTTACTACGTCGAGCACCTGCTGTTCCTGGTGCACAACCATGCGTTCGTTTTCCTGGCGCTGGCGATCACCGGACTGCTCACGCGCATACCGGTGGTCGGCGGCTACCTGGGGCTGCTCGAGTTCGCGGTCTGGATCTACATGATCTGGTACATCTTCCGGGCCATGCGCGTGTACTACACGCAGTCGCGCGCCCTGACATTCGCCAAGTACGTGGTCCTGGGCGTGGCCTACCTGAGCACCAGCATCACCGTGCTGCTGCTCACCGTGGTCTACAGCGCGCTCACCCTCGAGGTGTAGGCCGGGGCTTCGTCTTCTTGCGCGCCACGGCGCGATGGACGTAACTTGCGGCCTCTCACGAGGAGGACACCATGAAAATCCGTCACTTGGCCCATGCTGCCTGCGTCGCATCGCTGGCACTGGCCGCAACCGTGCTGGCGCGTGAACCCTCGCCGGCGAATGCCGAGGTCTACATCGTCTCCCCCAAGGACGGCGCCAAGGTGAAGAGCCCGGTCACGGTGGTGTTCGGCCTCAAGGGCATGGGCATCGCGCCCGCCGGCATCAAGTTCGACAACACCGGCCACCACCACCTGCTCATCGACAGCGACCTGCCGGCCGATCTTTCGCAGCCGCTGCCCGCGACCGAGAAGAGCGTGCATTTCGGCAAGGGCCAGACCGAAACCTCGGTGACGCTGGCGCCGGGCAAACACACGCTGCAGCTCGTGCTGGGCGACTCCCTGCACATCCCGCACGACCCGGCGGTGTTCTCGAAGAAGATCACCATCGAAGTCGAGTAGCGGAGTAAAACGGCGGCATGTCCGCGCCGCGCGCCATCCTGCACGTCGACATGGATGCGTTCTACGCATCCGTGGAGCAGCGCGACGACCCGCGGCTGCGCGGCCAGCCGGTGATCGTCGGCGGCACCACCAACCGCGGAGTGGTGGCCGCCGCCAGCTACGAAGTGCGCAAGTTCGGCGTGCGCTCCGCCATGCCCATCCGCGAGGCGCTGCGCCGCTGCCCGCACGCCATCTGCGTTAAGCCGCGCATGTCGGTGTACCGCGAGGTGTCGCACCAGGTGTTTTCCATCTTCCACGAGTACACGCCGGTGGTCGAAGGGCTGTCGCTGGACGAAGCCTTCCTCGACGTGACGGCGAGCCTCGCGCTCAAGGGCGACGCCGTGAGCATCGCGCGCGGCATCAAGCAGCGGATCCGCGAAACGACACAGCTCGGCGCGTCGGTGGGAGTCGCGCCGAACAAACTGGTGGCCAAGATCGGTTCGGATCTCGAGAAGCCCGACGGGCTCACCGTGATCACGCCCGACAACATGCGTGCCGTGCTCGATCCCCTGTCGGTGCGGCGCCTGCCGGGCCTGGGCCGGAAGCTGGGCGAACGAGTCGAGGCCGCGGGCCTGCTCACCTTCGGGCAACTGCGCACCGCGACGGACACCGTGTTGTGGCCCATCTTCGGCCGCGACTCGCAGCGCATGCGCGAGCGCGCATCCGGCATCGACGACCGGCCGGTGATGGCGGAGTGGGACGAGAAATCCATCAGCGCCGAGGAAACATTCTTCTCCGACCTGGTCGAGCATGCGCGCATGCGTGCCGAGGTGCTGCGCCTCGCGGACCGGGCAAGCGCCCGCATGCGCGCGCAGAACCTGGCCACCGGTTGCGTGCAGGTGAAGATCCGCCGCGCCGACTTCACCACCTTCACGCGCCAGAAACGCTTCGAGCCCTCGACCTCCGACTCGCGCACCATCGCGAAGATCGCCGGCGAACTGCTCACGGCCTGGCTCGAGGAGCAGCCGCGGGCGCGCGTCCGGTTGTTAGGCGTGGGCGTCAATCACCTGCATGCCGCCGACCAGCTCGACCTGTTTGCGCAGGGCCCGGCGCAGGCCGCGGGAACGGGTTCCTCGACGGCGCTGGACACGGCCGTGGACCTGATCCGCGAGCGCTTCGGCAACCTGGCCCTGCGGCGCGGCAGCGCCCTGCCCGAGGCACGCGGGACCGAGGAATCCGCGGAAAATATGTCCGAGGAAGCACCCGGGCGGCGGCGCCGGAACAGCGGGCGTAGCTCCCCGCCGACACGATTCGAGCCCCGGTAGCCCCTCCAAAAACCCCGTGCAATACTGCCGGGCCGTTCACCAATTGCGGCACCGCACAGACCGCAAATAACCCATGTACGCCTCGTTTTTCGGACTCAACGAGAAACCTTTCTCCATCACCCCGGATCCGCGCTTCCTGTTCCTGTCGGAGCGGCACGCGGAGGCCCTGGCGCACCTGGTGTACGGCATCAACGAGGCCGGCGGTTTCATCCAGCTCACGGGCGAAGTCGGCACCGGCAAGACCACGGTGGTGCGTTCGCTGCTGGCGCAGGCGCCGAAACACGCCGAGATCGCGCTGATCCTGAATCCGCGCATGACGCCGGCCGAGTTCCTGCTGGCGATTTGCGAGGAGCTGGGCATCAAGGTTGAGGAGCGCTCCGAGGGCAGCCTCAAGGACCTGGTCGACCTGCTCAGCCTGCACCTGCTCAAGGCGCATTCCGAGGGCAAGCGCATCGTGCTGGTGGTCGACGAGGCGCAGAACCTCGCGCCCGACGTCCTCGAGCAGGTGCGCCTGCTGACCAACCTCGAGACGGAAACCCAGAAGCTGCTGCAGATCATCCTCATCGGCCAGCCCGAACTGCGCGAGTTGCTGGATCGCACCGAGCTGCGCCAGCTCGCGCAGCGCATCACCGCGCGCTATCACCTCGATCCGCTGTCGCCGGACGAAACCGCCGCCTACGTGCGTCATCGCCTGCGCGTCGCGGGTGCCACGCGCGAAGTGTTCACGCCGGGCGCGATGCGCGAGATCAGCCGCCTCTCGGGTGGCGTGCCCCGCCTGGTCAACATCATCTGCGACCGCGCGCTGCTCGGCGCGTACTCCGAGGACCAGCACGCGGTCGGCGCCAGTTTCGTGCGCCGCGCCGCGGGCGAGGTGTTCGGCAAGACCATCCAGCCGCGCTGGCTGCCGTGGGCCACCGGCTCGGCCGTGGCTGCGCTCGCGATTGCCAGCGCCGGGCTCATCATCCCGAGACTGCTCGAGCGTGAAGCGCCGGCTCCCGCGCCCGTCGCCGCGGCGCCGGCCCCGGCACCCGCCCCCGCGCCTCCGCCGCCGGACCTCGACAAACTACTGGCGCAGTACGGCAGCGAGACCGACCCGGACGACGCCTTCAACAAGCTGTTCGCGTTGTGGGGCGTGCGTTACGTCGCCGGCAGCACCGATCCGTGCACTCAGGCACTGCGGTCCGGGCTCGAATGCCTGGCGCAGCGCGGTTCGCTGGCGCAGCTGCGCCTGTTCAACCGGCCGGCGGTGCTCAACGTGGTCGATTCGCAGGGCAACGCCCACCAGCTGGTGCTCGCCGGGCTCGACGACGAACACGCGCAGATCGATCTCGGCGGCGCACGGCGCCAGGTCGGCATCGGTGACTTGTCGCGCAGCTGGTTCGGCGACTACGTGCTGCTGTGGCGCTCCGGCGGCGGCGGTTCCGGGCCGCTGGCGTTCGGCGCGCGCAATGCGCGCGTGAAGTGGTTGCGCGACAGCCTGCGGCGCGTCAATGGCCTGCCGACGGAAGAGGTACAGAACGATCGCTTCGACGCCGCGCTGGTGACGCTGGTCGAGGACTTCCAGCGCAAGAACCGGCTCGCCGTCGACGGCATCGCCGGCGTACAGACCCAGGTCGCGCTCGACGCGGCGCTCAACGACACCACCACGCCGTTCCTGCACGACGCGGCCGGGAGCTGACATGTCCTTCATCCTCGATGCTCTCAAGAAATCCGAGACCGACCGCCAGCGCCAGGTTTCACCCGCGTTGTTCGAGGTCAAGGTGGCCGCGCCGCGGCGCAAGTTCCCGGTGTGGGCTCTTGGCCTCGGCGTGTTGCTGCTGGTGAACATGGCGGTGCTGGCCTGGGTGCTGCTGCGGCGCCCGGACTCGCCGGCCGCGCCCGTGGCGGCCACGTCTGCCCCGGCTGCCTCGACGTCCACTCCTGCGCCGGCCAACGGCGTCCAGCCCGGCATGGTCACCGTGCAGATTCCGGTGGGTTCCAGTGTCACCGTGGGCCCTAACAACCCCGCGGGCGTCGAGCCATCAGCAGTCGGCGCGCCGCCTCTCGCGGATGAGCCGCTGCTCGAAAGCCAGGCACCGGCGGTGCCGCCCGACTACGACGCGCGCGACTACCGCCCGGCCATCACGCCGGAGCAGGCCGGCGCCATTGCCGCCGCGCGCCGCAGCGGCGCGCTGCCTTCACGCGACGAGGTGCTCGCCCAGGGCAATCAGCTGCCCGACCTGCGTCTCGACCTGCACGTATACGACCCCGATCCGGCCTCGCGCTTCGTGTTCCTCACCATGCGCAAGCTGCGCGAGGGCGAGACGCTGCCGGAAGGCGTGCGCGTCGACCAGATCACCCAGACGGGCGTCGAACTCACCTACCGCGGAAGGCGCTTCACCCTGGAAGGCAATTAAATGGGGACACTCCCCGTTTCCTAGCAAACGGGGACGGACCTGGGAGGCGCGTGTCCCGGCGCCCGACCCATGGGTATGCAGTGATCGCGCTTTTCGCCGGGCCCTTCGATGGTTGTTTCGCTAGAGGATGGCCGCCGCTCTTTGGTCCACGAT
>DASUGK010000151.1:0-33074 GCA_036274075.1 Steroidobacteraceae bacterium
CTGACAATCCCGACAATCCCTCTCTGACACCACCTGTGCCTCCGCCGCCGCGGCGTTAGAAGGGGCCGTTGACCTGGGAGGGGGTGGGCCAGGAGGTGCCGTACACGTTGCCGTCGCGGATGTAGTAGACGGTGTCGCCGATGATGAAGGAGCGTTGGAGGCTGGCGATGGAGTCGTCCGGGTTGACCGGCGACACGACGCCCGCTGCCAGCAGCGAGGCACTCGCTGCTGACTGCTTGCCCTGGATCTCGAACTGGTGCAGCCCGGTGGTCCACACGTAACCCTGGGCGGGATCCGGCGTTGAAATCGCCGCGGGAACGGCCAGCCGGTCGCTGTCCGTGCCCGGCAGGTAGGCCAACGCATGGCGGTCGTAGAGCACCGGCGAATTCGACGTCACGGTTCCCAGCGTGATCACGCCGCGCGATTGCGGCTGTGCGAGCACCGACGTGTCGAACAACTCCAGCTTGAAGCGGCTGCCGTCCGATCCCAGGCCGAGCAGCAGGTCGTCTGTGACCGGATGCAGCAGCTCCGAGAAGCCCGGCAATTGCAGCTGCCCACCAATGAACGGATCGGCCGGATTCGACAGGTCGATCACGTACAACGGATCGACGCGCCGGAACGTCACCGCGTACGCGCGGTTGCCCGCGAACCTCACCGCGAACAACGACTCGTCCGGCTTGCCGATTTCCTCTGGCCGCGCATCGTTCGGCAGCCGGCCGACGATTTCCAGCGCCCGTTCTCCCGCCTTCTTGCGCAACATGAACAGCTGGTGGTCGACGTTGTCGGCCGCATCGCCGGTGGACCGGCTGGTCATCACGCGCAACACGTCGCCGGACTCGCTCAGGCGGAAGTCGTCCTGCCCGCTGCCGAACAGCATGCCGGGGATATCCGCGGAGCCCTGGTACGCCGGCCGCGCGGTCGCAATGGAGAACTTGTGGATGCGGGTGGTTTCGCCCGGGAGCAACTCGAGGCGCGGCTCACTCAGGTACACCGCGTCGTCCGAGGCATACGCGCCGCTGGTGGCCTCGTCGTAGCAGACGCCGTCGATGTCGAGCGGATTCGCCATCGAGATCGTGGTGATGGTGGTGATCACCGCATATCCGGTTTCCCTGCCACTGGTGACGAAGCAGTTGCGCGGGTCCACCAGCGGCCGCTTGACGCCGCCGTCCACCGTGATCGACGGCATGAGCTCCGCGAGTGACAGCCGGTCGATGTGCTGGCGCTTCTCCTCGTCGAGCAGCATCGCGGGCGCATGCCGCGTCACGAGCACGACGCGATCGCCGACGCGGCGGCTGGACACGAGCACTCCCTCGATGGTCGAGGACATGATGCTGCTCGGATGCGCCGGGTCGCGCACGTCGTACACGCGCACGTGGAGCCGGGTCGGCGCCCACATCACGAAGGCGGGCCAGATGCCGCCACGGCCAAAGTTGCCGAAATAGGCCTCGGTGGTCACCAGGAACAGGCGGCCATCGGACACGTACATGCCGGCCACGCCGTACACGTCGTCGTCGACCGGGATGCGCGCGACTTCGGTCGCGGTGGCGCCGGAAAGATCGGTACGCAGGATGCGGATGCCGTCCAGGTCCGGCCCGTCGAAGTAGGGCGGCCCGACGTACAGGTAACTACCGTCGAAGCGAACGTAGTCGAGCTCGTCGACACCCGGTTCCACGGTGTACGTGCTGCTGAAGTCGGCCGCGGAAGCCGTCGGAACGTCCACGGGTCCCAGGAGCACCTGCTCGACGACCGCCTTCGTCAACGCGGCCTTGAGGAGTCTTTCCAGCTCGTCGGCATCGCGCACTTCGCGGAGCATTCCGCTGGGCACTGCCGGCGGGGGCTCTTCCTGCTTGCCGCCGCCCGAGCCGCATCCCGACAGGGCGAGGCTGGCAAACAGGGACGCAAAACTCAGCAGGACCACGAACCAGTTGAGCGCCCGGCGCATGAGGGACCTCCTTCCTCCCAGAGACGCCGCCTAGGCTCGCGCGGTCCGCCCCGCGAGTCTGTCGCGATCCTTGAGCGAATTCGTCAATAACTGTGGAGTCGACTCGTTACACTTTTCAACAGGTTTTGGCGGGTGGTTGGGTGATGCTTCGCTCCTGCATGCAGGCATGTGAAAACGCCTTGAAAATCGCGGCATTGTGGGCCGTGGCCGCGCTCGCCCATGGGCAGGCTGACGATCCCGCCGCGGCTCCGGCGGCCGCCCCAACTACAGCGCCCGTGCCCGCGCCGAAGGAAAGCCATTGGCGCCTCGGTGCGGCCTTCGGTTACGGGCAGCGAAGCAATCCGCTGATCCAGTCCGAAGACATCCCCGTGCTGGTCGATCTCGACATCGCCTGGTTCGGCAAGCGCTGGTTCTTCGACAATGGCGACATCGGCTTCACGCTCTCCGATGGCGATCGGGCCACCACCAGCCTGGTCGCGCGCCTCAACAGCGATCGGGTGTTCTTCGGCAAGACCAACACGCGTTTCGTGAACCTGGCCTATGCGGGCAATGGCCAGACCTCGGCCATGGTCGACCCGGACAGCGGCGAGGTGATCACCGAGCCGGTCGAAGTCGAGCCGCCGGACCGCGACTACGCCATCGAACTCGGCATCGAATCGCTGATCGACGGCGACTGGGGCGCGGTCACGCTGCGCGCCTTCCACGACGTGAGCAACACGCATGAAGGCTACGAGCTCGGCGCGTACTACTCCTGGCGCTGGATCGCGGGCCGCATGTCGCTGTCACCCTCGGTGGGTTTCTCGTACAAGAGCGCGGCGCTGAACGACTACTACTGGGGAGTGCACGCGGACGAGGCCAGCACGGCGCTCCCGGAATACCACCCGGGCGATGGCATCAACCTGGAGGGGGGCCTGGTTGCGAATTACCACTTCACGCGCAACCTGCGTTTCGCCGTCTCGGTGAACTACGAACGCCTGTCGGACGACATCGCCTCGAGCCCGCTGGCCGAGGAGGACCACGTGTTGGCGTATTTCTCCGGTCTCGCCTGGACGTTCTGAGCTCCGATGGCAAGACTCAGCTGGTGGCAGCTCGCATGCGGTCTCGTGGCCTCTCTCCAGGCTACCGCGGCCGACGTGCCCGCCGCTCGGCTCGTCGTGAAGCCCTTGCTGTGCGTCACCGAAAACGAGACGAGCTCGTGTTCGATGACCTTCGACATCCGCTGGGAGAGCGATGTCGCCGCCGAGATCTGCCTCAACGACAGCGCGCAAGGGGCGCCGCTGCGCTGCTGGACCAGCGCAATCACCGGCACGCACAAGCATGAGCGGGTGGTCGGCGAGGCCTTCGTGTACTGGCTCGGCCTGCAGGGTGGCGTGCAACACCTTGCCGAGGTCAAAATCGAAGTGCTGCGGCTGGACTCGTCGGATCGGCGCCGCGAGCGCCGGTCGCGGCACGTGTGGGACGTGTTATGAGCGCCTCGAACATCGACATCCTGCTGGTCGAAGACGACGCCCGCCTGGCCGAGCTCACGGCCACGTATCTCGGGCAGAACGGCCTGCGCGTCTCGGTGGAGGCGCGCGGCGATCGCGCGCTGGAGCGGTTTGCGCAGGAGCGGCCGCGGCTGGTGGTGCTCGACCTGCTGCTGCCGGGCAAGGATGGTCTGGAGATCTGCCGCGAGATGCGCCGCGGCAGCGACGTGCCGATCCTCATCCTCACGGCGCGCGATACCGATTTCGACCACGTGATCGGCCTCGAGTCCGGCGCCGACGACTACGTGATGAAACCCGTCGAGCCCATGGTGCTGCTGGCCAGGGTGCGTGCGCTGCTGCGGCGGACCGTGCGCGGCGGTTCCGCGGCCGAGCGCCGCGCGGACGTGCAGCTCGGCGGCCTGCGCATCAGCGAAACCTCGAGGGAGGTCTGGCTGCAGGGCCGGCCCGTGGCGCTGACCACGCAGGAATTCGAGCTGCTGAGCCTGCTGGCGCGCCGCGCCGGCGAGCTGGTGAGCCGCGACGAGGTGTTCCGCTCCATGCGTGGCATCGACTACGACGGGCTCGACCGTTCCATCGACGGGCGCGTGTCCAAGCTGCGCCGCAAGCTGGGTGACGATGCCGCCGCGCCGACCCGCATCAAGACGGTGTGGGGCAAGGGCTATCTACTCGTCCCGGACGCCTGGGAAGCCGGCGCTTGAGGGAGTGGCTCGCAGCCGGCGAGCGCGGACTGTTCATCCGCTCTTACGTGGTTCTGGCGGGCGGCCTGCTGGTGGTTGCCATGCTGCTCGACCTCGGCTTCGGCGCGCTGCAGGCGCGCCAGGAACGCGCCGCCGATCCCTGGCTGGTGTCCACGCTGCGGCTCATGGAATCGGACCTGGCGGCCATGCCGGCCGAGGCGCGCGCGGAACGCGCCGCGGCGCTCGGGCGCCGACTCGGCCTCGAGCTCGACCTGCTGGCCACCGGCGACATCGCCAGCGCCACGCCGCTGGGCTCCGCGCCGCGCGAACTGGTCGACGATGACGGCAAGCTCTACTACCTGTGGAATGCGCCGGCGCTCGGAGCCACCATCCGGCTGGGGCCCTTCGAGCCCGTGCGCGAAGGATGGTCTTCGCGCCTGCTGCCGCTGCTGTTCTACGCGTCCATCCTGCTGATCGTCGGCCTGTGGCTGCGGCCGCTGCTCAACGACCTGCGCATCATGACCGAGGCCTCGCAGAGGTTCGCCTCCGACTACCGCGAGCCGCTCGACACCGCGCGCCGCACCACCCAGCTGCGCAGCCTGGCGCGCAACCTGGACGACATGTCGGCGCGCGTGAGCCAGCTCATCCAGAGCCAGAAGGAGATGACCGCCGCCCTGTCGCACGAGATGCGCACGCCGCTGGCGCGCGTGCGTTTCGCGGTGGCGGTGCTCGAAGGCGAGGTCGACGAGCGCCACCACCTGCAGTTGCGGGCGGTCAGCGAGGATGTGCGGCAGATCGACGAGCTGATCTCCGACATGCTCGACTACGCGCGGCTCGACCATCCCGGGCTGCGCATGGATTGCCAGGACGTGAGCCTCGAGCCCTGGCTGCGGCAGGTGCTGGCCGCGTGCCCGCCGCACGACCGCGAGGTCACGACCGTCCGCCGCGACGACCTGCAGTCGCTGTGGATGGAGCCTCGCCTCATGGAGCTGGCGCTCAGCAACCTGCTGGCGAACGCGCTGCGTTACGCGCGGCGCAAGGTCAGCGTCGAGGTGGCGCGCGAGAACGGCATGAATCGCCTGGTGGTCGAGGACGACGGCGAGGGGATTCCCGAGGCGCAGCGCGCCAGCGTGTTCGTGGCGTTCACGCGGCTCGATACCAGCCGCAATCGCGAAACCGGGGGATTCGGCCTGGGCCTGGCGATCGTGGCGCGGATCGCCGCGCTTCACCGCGGCCGGGTGGTGGCCGGTTCCAGCGCCACTCTCGGCGGTGCACGCCTCACGCTGGAGTGGCCGGTGCCCTGAGCAGCTGGTTGCGGCAGGCTTCCCTGCGAATCCACCGGAAGCCCAAGCGCGGTGCGCAGTTCCCGCGCCGCCTGGTCGCGGTCGGCGATGAACTCCGGGTTGCGGCGCATCTGTTCCAGCAGCCAGCCCGCGGCCCACCTGCCGGCCTCGAGGTCGCTCGGGAAATGCACGCCGCACACCATGCGCTGCCGCGCGTATTCCGCGGCGCGCGCCAGCAGCGCATCGCGGCGCTCGGGCACCATGTCCGCCAGTAGATAGGCCATCGACCAGGCGTAGGCGGCATGGCCGCTGGGATAGGAGAGGTCTCCCGCCACGTTGCCGATGCAGGGATCGAGCCGCGGCTCGATTTCGTAGGGACGCAATCGACGATAGCGGTCCTTGGCGGCGCGCACGTAGACGCGCACCTCGTCCTCCACGTCTTCGGCGACACCCTGCAGCCGCGGCAGGGAAGGCGCACGTTCCGGGTCGAGGCCGAGGGCGGAATAGAAACGATCCACCTCGGTCCTGCGATCGTATTGCGCCGCTGCCTCCTGGGCGGAGGTGCGCGTTGCCTGGATGGCCAGCAATTCGTCGAGCTCGGCGCGCGTCGCGGCGGAGTCCGCAGCCGGGGGCGGCGCGAACAGGGCCGCGAATTCGGCCGGCGGGCTGGATAGATAGTGTTGCGGGGGCCGCTGGTGCCACCACGTCCACGCCGCCGACAGTGCGAGAACGACGGCCAGCGCGCCGCTCACCCAGCGGACGCGCGGACTCATGCGGGCGTGGCCCAGGCGCGCGAGCGCTCCACGGCCTGCTGCCATCGTGCGCGTCGCTGGGCAGAGGCATCACGCGGCAGCCGCGGCTCGAAGCGCCGCTCGAGCTGCCAGAGCGACGCCAGTTCGGCCTCGGACTGCCACAACCCGGCGCCGAGACCGGCGAATGCCGCCGCGCCGAAAGCCGTGGTCTCGGTGTTCACCGGCCTCAATACCGGCACGCCGAGCAGGTCGGCCTGCATCTGCAGCAGCAGGTCGTTGCGGGCGGCGCCGCCGTCGACGCGCAGCTCGGTGAGCGCATGCCCGCAGTCGCGCTGCATGGCGTCGATGAGATCGGTGGCCTGGAAGGCGATGCTTTCGAGTGCCGCGCGCGCCAGGTGCGCGCGCGTGGTGCCACGCGTGAGCCCGACGATGGTGCCGCGCGCGGCGGCGTCCCATTGCGGCGCGCCCAGCCCGGCGAACGCCGGCACCAGGTAGACGTCCCCGGTGTCCGGTACGGAGGCTGCCAGGCCCTCGACATCCGCGGACTTCTCGATGATTCCCAGCCCGTCGCGCAGCCATTGCACCGTCGCGCCGCCCATGAAGACGCCGCCTTCGAGCGCGTACTGGCAGGATCCACCTCGTCTCGAGGCCACGGTGGACAACAGGCGATGGCGCGAGACCGGGGGCGAAGCGCCCGTGTTCATGAGCGCGAAGCAGCCGGTGCCATAGGTGTTCTTGACCATGCCGGGCACGAAGCAGCCCTGGCCGAAGAGCGCGGCCTGCTGGTCGCCGGCGATGCCGCACAGCGGTAGTTTGGCGCCGTCGATGTCGACCTGGATGGCGTCGGCGCGCGACAGGCAGGTATCGACGATCTCGGGCAGGCAGGCGCGCGGCACGCGCAGCAGTTCGAGCAGGCGGTCGTCCCAGCCGCCCATCTGCAGGTTGCAGAGCAGCGTGCGGCTGGCATTGGTCGCGTCGGTGACGTGGCGGCGATGCGCGGTCAGCTTGAACAGCAGCCAGCTGTCCACGGTGCCGAAGGCCAGTTCACCGCGTTCGGCGCGGGTACGCGCGCCCGGCACGTGATCGAGCAGCCAGGCGAGCTTGGTGGCCGAGAAATAGGGATCCAGCAACAGCCCGCTGCGTGCCGAGATCTCGGGCTCGAGTCCGGCGGCGCGCAGGGTTTCGCAGGTGCCCGCGGTGCGGCGATCCTGCCAGACGATGGCCGGCGCCACGGGAGCGCCGCTGGCGCGGTCCCACAGCACCGTGGTCTCGCGCTGGTTGCTGATGCCCACGGCCGCGATGTCGCCGGGAGTCAGCCGCGCGGCGCGCAACGCCTCGATCATGGTGGCCCGTTGCGATTCCCAGATTTCGAGTGCGTCGTGCTCCACCCAGCCGGGCTGCGGGAAGTACTGGCGGAACTCGCGCTGCGCCTGTGCCACGACCTGGCCGCGGGCGTCGAAGATCAGCGAGCGCGAACTGGTGGTGCCCTGGTCGAGCGCGAGAATCCACTTCCCCGAAGTCCCGGGCGCGGAACCCAAGGCGGATTCCTCAGTTGGCCAGGCCGCGCGGCCGCAATCCGGCGGCGCGGTAGATGGCGTCGATGGCGCGCATGTTGTCGAGCGCGTCCTCGCCGCCGGTGACGGGCTGGGCGCGGCCGGCGATCACGTCCATGACGTGGCGCAGCTGGTAGTGGAACGTGGTCTCGCCGCCGGCGACGATCTGCGGCGTGGACGGCGTGTCGGACTCGACGGAGAGCGTCGCGCCGACGTGCGGCGTCACGGGATTCTCGAAATCGAGCACTCCCTTGTCTCCCTCGACCCGCAGGCGCCGGTACAGGACCCCGTCCTCCGGCTGCATCGAGCACTTCAACGTCGCGGTGGGGCCGCTGGTGAACGCGAGCTCGGCTTCGACGCTGACATCGACGCCCGGCGGCTCGCAGCTCGCCGCGGCGCGGATCACGCTGGGTTCGTCCCCGGCCACGGTGCGGATCCAGTGCAGGCAGTAGCAGCCCAGGTCCATGAGTGCGCCGCCTCCGAGCGCTTCGATGTAGCGCAATTCTCCCGGCGCGTTCGGAAGCGAGGCGTTGAAGGTGGCATCGATGTGCCGCACGCGCCCGATGGTCCCGCGGCGCAGGATGTCCAGCGCCTGCAGGAACAGCGGATGGAAGCGGTAATGGAAGCCTTCGATGAGATGTCTGCCGGAGGCGCGCGCCGCGGCCACCATCTGCGCCGCGTCCTCGGCGTTGCTGGCGAAGGGTTTCTCGACCAGCACGTGTTTGCCGTTGGCCAGCGCCGCCGTGCACCACTCGCGATGCGCGGCCGGGGGCAGGGGGACGTACACCAGGTCGACGTCGTCGCGGGCGATGAGCTCCGCGTACGAGCCGAAGGCGAGGGGGATGGAATGCTCGGCGGCGAAGTCACGGGCGCGCGACAGCTCGCGCGATGCGATCGCGACCACCTCGGTGCCGAGCAGGTCGTTGGCCGGTGTGACGATGCCGCGGGGGGCGATATGAGCCGCACCCAGGATGCCGATACGTATCATGGTGCGGCAGTCTCGCATGACTCTCGATGCTGCGGCACACTGTCGCGCCAGGAGAGAGACAGGGAGCACAGGTGGCGAAGGCAGCATTGATCGGGGCCAGCGGGCGCATGGGCGCAGCCATCGTGCGCGCGTGCGCTGCGGAAGGATCGCTGGACATCGTCGCCGCGGTGGCCTCGGCGGGCAGCAAATCACTCGGCCGTGACATCGGCGAGCTTGCCGGCGTGGCCGCGCTCGGCGTCACCGTTTCCGGCGAACTGGCTCCCGACCTCGGCGGAGCGCAGGTGGCGATCGATTTCTCGCGTCCCGAACTGTCGCTGCGCGCGCTCAACGTGTGCCGCGCGGCGCGCGTACCCATCGTGATCGGCACCACCGGCCACGGTGCCGAGTTCGATGCACGCGTCGCGGCCGCGTCGCGCGACATCGGCGTGCTGGTCGCGCCCAACACGTCGCTGGGCGTCGCGGTGGCGCGCGAGCTGGTGCGCATCGCCGCGCAGGCCCTGCCTGCCGACTTCGACATCGAGATCGTCGAGGCGCACCACAAGCACAAAGTCGATGCCCCTTCGGGCACGGCACTGGCGCTGGCCGACGCCGCCGCCAAGGCGCGCGGCCTCGATCCGAACGCGGATACCCTCACGGGGCGCGCCGGGCAGGCGGCGCGGCGGTCGGGGGAAATCGGCATCGCGAGCATCCGCGCCGGGGATATCGTGGGTAGCCACACCGTGTTGTTTGCCGGCACCGGGGAGCGGCTGACCGTGGGCCACGAGGCCACCGACCGGTCGGTCTTCGCCCATGGGGCGATCCGCGCCGCGGCCTGGCTCGCAGCGCAAAAACCCGGCCGTTACTTCATGGCCCACGTACTGGGTTTAAAAACAACGGTTTAGAGACGTTTCCCGAACAAGGCCTTTAGAACTTTCCCGGCGGATTTCTCCGCAAACGGGCCAGAAGTTTCGTGGACACTCCGGGGCCCACTTCGTAAAATTGCCGCCTAATCCGAAACGGGTTAGTCCAACGCAGGGCGGGAGGATGTTCGCAAGAACTCCTCCCGCTTTGTGCATGTACGCTCCGCGCGGAGAGCAACCACTCAATCGAACATTTGTTTCGGGTCCCGGGGGCCCGAGAGGAGTACCCGCGTGACGGTAACCGCGGTTCTGGCCCTGGAAGATGGAACGATCTTCAACGGCCAGTCTATCGGCGCCAAAGGCAACACCACTGGCGAAGTCGTTTTCAATACCGCACTGACCGGTTACCAGGAAATTCTTTCCGATCCGTCGTATTCCCGTCAGATCGTCACGCTGACCTATCCCCACATCGGCAACACGGGCACCACGCCCGAGGATCTCGAGGCCCCGACCGCCTACGCCGCCGGCCTGGTAGTTAGGGACCTGCCGCCGCTGTCGAGCAACTGGCGCAAGTCAGAGGACCTGCGCGAATTCCTGGCGCGCCACAAGATCGTGGCCATCTCGGGCATCGACACCCGCAAGCTGACGCGCATTCTGCGCGAGAAGGGCGCGCAGGCCGGCTGCATCATGGCCGGCGACAAGATCGACGCCGCCGCCGCGGTGCGCCTCGCGAAGAAATTCCCCGGCCTCAAGGGCATGGATCTGGCCAAGGTGGTGAGCACCAAGAAGATCTACCAGTGGAACGACGGCAGCATCTGGCAGCCTGAGAACCGGCCGGTGATGCGCGCGCACCAGCGGCTGCACGTGGTGGCCTACGACTTCGGCGTGAAGCGCAACATCCTGCGCATGCTCGCCGACCGCGGCTGCCGCATGACGGTGGTGCCGGCGCAGACCTCGGCGGAGGAAGTGCTGTCGCTGGATCCGGATGGCGTGTTCCTCTCCAACGGTCCGGGCGATCCGGAACCCTGCGATTACGCCATCGAGGCCATCCGCGCGCTGGTGGTGGCGGAGCTGCCCACCTTCGGCATCTGCCTCGGCCACCAGCTGCTGGGCCTCGCCAGCGGCGCGCGCACCATGAAGATGAAGTTCGGCCACCACGGCGCCAACCACCCGGTGCAGGACCTGGAAACCGGCCGCGTGTTCATCACCAGCCAGAACCACGGCTTCGCGGTAGACGAAAGCGACCTGCCGTCGACGCTCAAGGCCACGCACCGTTCGCTGTTCGACGGCACGCTGCAGGGCATCGCAAGGATCGACAAACCGGCCTTCAGCTTCCAGGGCCACCCGGAAGCGAGCCCGGGCCCGCAGGAAATGGGCGGCATGTTCGACCGCTTCGTGCACCTCATGCTGAGGCGCCTGCAGCAGAAGCTGCGCGCCCGCACTTCCGGCAAGCAGCCGCCCCCCGACAAGGCCGCCTGACGGACGCCAAACACTCATGCCAAAACGCACAGACATCGAAAGCATCCTGATCATCGGCGCCGGCCCCATCGTCATCGGGCAGGCCTGCGAGTTCGACTATTCCGGCGCCCAGGCCTGCAAGGCACTCAAGGAGGAGGGCTACCGCGTCATCCTCGTGAACTCGAACCCGGCCACCATCATGACCGACCCGGAGATGGCCGACTCCATCTACATCGAGCCCATCAACTGGCGCACGCTGGCGCGCATCATCGAGAAGGAGAAGCCCGACGCCCTGCTGCCCACCATGGGCGGCCAGACGGCGTTGAACACGGCCCTCGACCTGGTGCGTGAAGGCGTGCTCGCCAGGCACGGTGTCGAACTCATCGCCGCCTCGCGCGAAGCCATCGACATGGCCGAGGACCGCGAGCTGTTCAAGAACGCCATGAAGGAAATCGGCCTCGAGTGCCCGCGCGCCGCGGTGGCGCACTCGCTGGCCCAGGCCGTCGAGATCCAGCAGGGACTCGGTTTCCCCTGCGTGATCCGCCCGTCTTTCACCATGGGCGGCTCGGGCGGCGGCATCGCCTACAACCGCGAGGAATTCGAGCAGATCGTCGAGCGCGGACTCGACGCCTCGCCGACCTCCGAAGTGCTCATCGAGGAATCGGTGATCGGCTGGAAGGAATTCGAGATGGAGGTCGTTCGCGATCGCAACGACAACTGCATCATCGTCTGCTCCATCGAGAACTTCGATCCCATGGGCGTGCACACCGGCGATTCGATCACGGTGGCGCCGGCGCAGACGCTGACCGACAAGGAATACCAGCGCATGCGCAATGCGTCGATCGCGGTGCTGCGCAAGATCGGCGTGGACACCGGCGGCTCGAACGTGCAGTTCGCCGTGAATCCGAAGGACGGCCGCCTGCTGGTCATCGAGATGAACCCGCGCGTGTCGCGGTCGTCGGCGCTGGCCTCCAAGGCCACCGGCTTCCCGATCGCCAAGATCGCCGCGAAGCTCGCCGTGGGCTACACGCTCGACGAACTCAAGAACGACATCACCGGGGGCGCGACGCCGGCCTCGTTCGAGCCCTCGATCGACTACGTGGTCACCAAGGTGCCGCGTTTCACCTTCGAGAAATTCCCGACCGCCAATTCGCGCCTCACCACGCAGATGAAATCCGTGGGCGAGGTCATGGCCATCGGCCGCACCTTCCAGGAGTCCCTGCAGAAGGCGCTGCGCGGCCTCGAGACCGGCCTCGACGGGCTCAATGAGGTGCTGCCCCCGTCGACCGAGCCGATGGACGAAGAGGCGCGTGACAAGCTGGCCTACGAGCTGCGCGCGCCGGGTCCGAACCGGCTGCTGTACGTGGCCGATGCGTTGCGCGCGGGCTGGACGCGTGAGCGCATCCAGGAGCTGACGTACATCGATCCCTGGTTCCTGGCCCAGATCGAAGACCTAATCACCGAGGAAGCGAAGATACGCACCGGCGGCATGGCGGCGCTGGATGCCGATCGTCTGCGCGATCTCAAGCGCAAGGGATTCTCGGACAGCCGGCTGGGCAGGCTCACCGGCACGAACGAGCAGGCCATCCGCGCCAAGCGGCATTCGTTCAACATCCGCCCGGTGTTCAAGCGTGTCGACACCTGCGCGGCGGAGTTCGCCACCTCGACCGCCTACATGTACTCGACCTACGAGGACGAGTGCGAGGCGCACCCTACAACCAAGCGCAAGATCATGATCCTGGGCGGCGGACCGAACCGCATCGGCCAGGGCATCGAATTCGACTACTGCTGCGTGCACGCGGCGTTGCAGCTGCGCGAGGATGGTTTTGAAACCATCATGGTGAACTGCAACCCGGAGACGGTTTCCACCGACTACGACACCTCCGATCGCCTGTACTTCGAGCCGCTGACCCTCGAGGACGTGCTCGAGATCATCGACAAGGAAAAACCCGAAGGCGTGATCGTGCAGTACGGCGGCCAGACGCCGCTCAAGCTGTCGCGGGCTCTGGAGGCCGCGGGCGCGCCCATCATCGGCACGTCGCCGGATTCCATCGACATCGCCGAGGATCGCGAGCGCTTCCAGATCCTGGTGAAGAACCTCGGGCTCAAGCAGCCGGCCAATGCCACGGCGCGCACCGAGGAGCAGGCGGTGAAGCTGGCGCGCGAAGTGGGCTTCCCGCTGGTGGTGCGCCCCTCGTACGTGCTCGGCGGCCGTGCCATGGAAGTCGTGTTCAACGAGGATGACCTGCGCGCCTACATGGCGACCGCGGTCAGCGTTTCGAACGACAGCCCGGTGCTGCTCGACCGCTTCCTCGACGTGGCCATCGAGGTCGACGTCGACGCCTGCTGCGACGGAGAGGACGTGCTGATCGGCGGCATCATGGAACACGTGGAGCAGGCCGGCGTGCACTCCGGCGACTCCGGCTGCTCGCTGCCGCCGAACAGCCTGAGCCCCGAGATCCAGGACGAGCTGCGCGAGCAGACGCGCAAGCTCGCCAAGGCGCTGTCGGTGGTCGGGCTCATGAACATACAGTTCGCCATCCAGAACGGCATCATCTACGTGCTCGAAGTGAACCCGCGTGCCTCGCGTACCGCGCCGTTCGTCTCGAAGGCCACCGGCGTGCCGCTCGCCAAGATCGGCGCCCGCGTCATGACCGGCCGCAAGATGAAGGCCATGGGCGTGACGTCCGAGGTGGTGCCGCCGTACTTCTCGGTGAAGGAAGCCGTGTTCCCGTTCACCAAGTTCCCCGAGGCCGATCCCATACTCGGGCCGGAGATGAAGAGCACCGGCGAAGTCATGGGCACGGGCCGCACCTTCGGCGAGGCCTACGCCAAGGCCCAGGCCGCCTCCGGCGTGACCCTGCCGCGGTCCGGCGTGGTCCTGATCAGCGTGCGCGAACGCGACAAGGCCGGCGCGGTGGTGCTGGCGAAGAAACTGGTCGACTACGGCTTCGAACTGGCCGCCACCGACGGTACCGCGCGGGTCATCAACGAGGCGGGAATTCCCTGCAAACGCGCCAACAAGGTGCGCGAAGGGCGCCCGCACATCGTCGACATGATCAAGAACGACGAATTCGCCATGATCGTGAACACCACGGAAGGCAAGACCGCCATCCGCGAGTCCAATTCGATCCGGCGCGAAGCGGTGCACAAGCGGGTGACTTACTACACGACACTCGCAGGAGCGCTCGCAACCTGCGAAGCTCTCGATCACCTGGACGCCGTGGAAGTGAACCGGCTGCAGGACCTGCACAACGAGGCGCGTTCATGAAACGCAATCCGATGACCCTGCGCGGCGCCGAGGCGCTGCGCAACGAGCTGAAGCGCCTCAAGAGCGAGGATCGCCCACGGGTCATCAAGGCCATTGCCGAAGCCCGCAGCCATGGCGATCTATCGGAGAACGCCGAGTACCACGCCGCGCGCGAGCAGCAGGGGTTCATCGAGGGACGCATCAGCGAGATCGAGGCCAAGCTCTCCACCGCGGAGATCATCGACCCGTCCACGCTGACCAACACCGGCAAGGTGATCTTCGGTGCCACCGTCGAGCTCGAAGACCAGGACGCCGACAAGTCCATCAGCTACCAGATCGTTGGCGAGGACGAGGCCGACATCAAGGCCGGGCGCATCTCCATTACCTCGCCGATCGCGCGTGCGCTGGTGGGCAAGAGCGCCGGGGACGTCGTCGACGTGGCTGCGCCCGGCGGTACGCACAGTTACGAAATCGTCAAGGTCAGCTACGTCTAGCTGGCTGGCGATCGTCGGTTGCATGGGGGGAACATGAAGCGATTCGCGTGGATGGCTGGCGCGCTGGTTGCGCTGTGTGTGGCGCAGCAGGCCGCGGCGCAGGACTGGATTCCTCTGCAGGACGGCAAGTCACTCAAGGGCTGGAAGGCGCCCGAGCGCCCCGCGTCGTGGGTGGTCGAGGACGGCGCGTTCGTGACCCGTGGCGACCGTTCGCATCTCTACTACGTCGGCAGGGTCGGCAAGCACGATTTCAGGAACTTCGAGCTGTCGCTCGAGGTGATGACCTCGCCGGGCGCAAACAGTGGCGTCTACGTCCACACGAAATACCAGCCCGAGGACTGGCCCGCGGCCGGATACGAGCTGCAGGTCATCAACTCGAATCCGCCGGCCGAAAAGATGGGCGGCTACATCGAACACAAGATGACCGGCAGCATCTACGCGGTGCGTAACACCTGGGTGGCGCCGGCCAAGGACAACGAGTGGTTCACCTACCGCATCCGCGTGGTGGGCAAGACCCTCCAGACCTTCATAAACGACCATCTCATCTGCGAATACGCCGAGGCCGACCAGCCGTACCGCGCCGAGGACAAGCCGGGCCGCGTGCTCGGCTCGGGTACGTTCGCGCTGCAGGCGCACGACCCGGGGAGCGTGGTGAAGTACAAGAACATCCGGGTCCGCATCCTGCCGGACGATGCCGCGCCGCCGGCGGGCCTCGTGCCCATCGCCGACCGCGAACTCGACCAGCTCGTCACCCAGGCCTCGAACGACAACATCCCGCTGATCGACCTGTCGCTCAACGTGCCGCCGGACGCGGAGCAGGATTGGCGCGACGTGCGCCGCTACGGTTTCAGCCCGATGAACCTGTTCCCGCGCGAGGCGCTCGACAATCCTCCGCCGGCGCTGATGTTCATCTCTGACGGCGCCCAGGGTCCCGATGTCGCCGCGCTGAAGGCCGCCAAGGCGGCGGGTGTGAAAGTCGCGTTCAGTTCCAGCGGCGTCAGCGCCCTCGACGAGTCGCACCTGAAGCGCCGGCTGAAGGCCATCTACGAGGCCGGGCTTGGGTGGAAGGATTTCTGGGTGCCGGGCAAGCCCTAGCTACTGCACGACGAAACCGATGAGCCGCCGCCTGTTCTTCGCTGCTTGCCTGGCACTCACTGCAGGAACGGCGGAAGCGGCCCGTTGGCAGGGCTGGCAACCGGAATTGTCCTGACCTTCCTGTTATTGCGAAGGCGCTGGAACTAGGAGACCCGCACGATCTCCAGCGACGGCCCCGTGTTCATCGGGGCCGCGCCGCGCATGGTGCGCAGCAGTTCGTTGGTGTCGCTGGCCGGCATGGGCTTCGAGAAGAAGTAGCCCTGGCCGATCGAGCAGCCCAGTGCCAGCAGCTGCGAGGCGTGCTCGCGCGTCTCGATGCCTTCCGCGACGATTCCGAGGTGCAGGCTCTGCGCCATGCTGATGATGGCGCGCACGATGGCGGCGTCGTTGCGGTCGACGTTCATGTCGCGCACGAAGGTGCGGTCGATCTTCAGGTAGTCGATGGGCAGGTTGCGCAGGTACGCGAGGCTCGAATAGCCGGTGCCGAAATCGTCCACCGAGACGCGCACGCCGAGGTCGCGCAGCGCGTGCAGCTTGGTCACGTGCTGCTCGCTGTCCTGCATGGCCACGCTCTCGGTGAGCTCGACTTCCATCTGGTGGGGCGCGATGTCGAATTCGTGCGCGATCGCCACCAGGCGTTCGGGCAGGTTGGAGCGCTTGAGCTGCTTGGCCGAGACGTTCACGGCCACGGGCACGGGCTTGAGGCCGGCGCGCTGCCAGTTGGCGATCTGCCGCGCCACGTTGCGGAACACGCATTCGCCCAGCTCGACGATGAGGTCCGAAGCCTCGGCGACTTCGATGAAGGCCAGCGGCGGCACGGCGCCGTGGCGCGGGTCGTTCCAGCGCGCCAGTGCTTCGAACGACACCAGCCGTCCGCTGCGGATGTCGACGATGGGCTGCAGCTGGATCTCGATGGCGTCGCGATTGACCGCGCTGCGCAGGTCCTGCTCGAGCGCCAGGCGCGTGTGCACGCGTTTATTCATCGCCGCGTCGAACATCTGCACGTTGTCGCGGCCGCGGGCCTTGGCTTCGTAGAGCGCGATGTCGGCCGAGCGCAGCAGCTCACTCATGGTGGTGGCGTCGCGCGGGTACACCGACATGCCGATGCTGGTGGTGGCGGAGTAGGTGGCCTCGCCGAGGCGCACGGGCTTCTTGAGCGCTGCTGCCACGCGTTCGGCGATGGCGGCGCTGTCGGGCTCGAGGCCGTAATGGCGCGTCACCACCAGGAACTCGTCGCCGCCCATGCGCACCACGAGGTCGGGGCTGGCGATGGAATCGCGCAGGCGCCGCGCCACCGAGCGCAAGTAGTCGTCGCCGATGGAGTGGCCGCGTGAATCATTGATGTTCTTGAAGTTGTCGCAGTCGATGTAGAGGATCGACAGCGAATCGCCGCGGCGTGCCGCCTCGTCGATGAGGCGCGGCAGCTCTTCGTTGAGATACGTGCGGTTGGGCAGGCCGGTCAGCGCGTCATGCGTGGCGAGGTGCTGCAGCGACAACTGGTGTTCCTGGGCGCGGCGCTCGGCCTCGCGGCGGTGCGACACGTCCTGCAGGATCATGGCGTGGATGCGGCCCGTGCCGTGTTCCAGGTCGGCGATCGAGAACTCCACGTCGCGGCGTTCGTCGTCGCCGCGCAGGATCTGCGCCGGGCGGCTCTCGGCCGGCTCGTCGCGGTCGCTGCCGGGCGCGAGTGACACCGGCGTATCGAAGATGGTGGCCACGTCGCGGCGGCGCAGCTCTTCCAGCGAGGCGCCGACCAGTCGTTGCGCCTGCGGATTGGCGTCCAGCACGCGGCGCGAGCCCGGGTCGAACAGCACGATGCCCGAGGCAGCGCGCTCGAAAATGGCGCGGTAGCGCGTCTCGCTGATGGCCGCGGCGTCGGCGCTGCGCTTGAGGCGCCCGCGATATGCATGCCAGGCCGCGACCACGATGCTCACCAGCAGCGCGACCAGGACCACGAGGTAACGCACGCCCTGCTGGCCGCTCTGCGTGACCGAGCGCGGCAGGGTGGTGTACAGCACGGCCAGCGGCTTGTTGCCGATGGTGTCGAGGCGCAACTGGCCTTCGATGACAGTGTCGGAGCGGCGCACGATGCGGCGCCCGTCGTCGGCCGCGAGCAAGGCGTCGCGTTCGCCGGCCACCGAGCGGTCGTCGAGCAGCGCGAAATGCACGTCGAGCTGGGTGTCGGCGCCGATGCTGGCGATTTCCGGCGCCGCGATGCGGCGTGCGAACACCAGCGTGCCGGCGGCCGGGCCACTGCGATCGCTGTGCAGGATGGTATGCGCGGCGATGACGTGCGGGACGCCGTTGACCTGCACCAGGCGCAGCGTGCCTTCCTGGTCGAGCACCGTGCGCACCAGCGGCGTGAGGCGGTTGATCTCGGCCGTGATCCTGTCGGTGGCCGGGTGGTGGTAACGCGTGTCGTCGGTGTCGTTCTCGAAAGAGGAGATCAGCTTCTCCTTCGAATCGAGCAGCCAGACCAGGTCGACGTTCATCTCGTCGAGGCCGGCCTCGGAGAAGTTCTGGTATTCGAAGTTGGGGTCGAGGCTCGAGACGTACGAATACATGTCGTCCCAGCGCGCGAAGTCGCGCGACACGGTCTCGATCTCGGTGTTCTTGGTCACCAGCGCCTTGCGCATGACCTCGACGCTGCGCGCGACGTCGTTCTGCTCGATGTTCTCGAACTTGCGCAGGATGAGGTAGCGGGAAGCGGTCCAGGTTCCGAGTACGACCAATGCGGCGGCTAGATAGACCGCGGCAGCTTCGCGCCCAAACGTGTGTTTAGCCGCCATGTGACTCATATACGACTTATTCCAGCGTCTTACCACTGGATGATCGCCATTAACTCCTTGTCGGGGCAATCCTCGCTCCCAACAGGGAAATCGGCCAGCGGCAGCCGGTCTTTATGCGTCGGGTATCACAATTCCGGGACGATCGATTCGGCGTTTGTAGTAGAGAGCTGTATGACCGATCCGTTGCACCAGGCTGCTGCCGGTGACGGTGGCTAGTTCGGCGAGGCCCGCGTCCCGTGCCTCGCGATCGGCGCCGCGGAACTTCACCTTGATGAGTTCGTGATCGTGCAGGGCTCGCTGCATCTCGGCGACGACCGCGGGCGTGACGCCGTGCTGGCCGAGGAGCAGGACGGGGTTGAGCGCGTGGCCCAGCCCGCGAAGATATTTGCGCTGGCGTTCCGACAGTTCCATGGGCGGGATTGTAAAGATTGCGGGCGTCCGCGAGGCATCCGTGGCTTGAAACGCAGCCATGAGAGCCTCATCAAGCCGTTTCACCTCTGTCGGCTTGCCGACGTCGTATGACTGCCTCGCCGCAGTTCTGAGCTTTACCTGCTGGCGGGTGGTTTTCGGATGGTGTAGCGTGGCTTCAATCCTGTGTGCCGGGCATCCGCCTGAGCGAGGGTAAACCTTTGAATGACTTGACGAAAAACATCCTGCTTTGGGTCGTGATCCTGATGGTGATGGTGGTGGTCTTCAGCCGCTACGTCCCCACCGGTCCGGAAGCCCAGCAGGTGTCCTACTCGGCCGTACTCGACGAGGTGCGCAGCGGCCGCGTCGAGTCGATCACCCTTCGGGGCGAAGAGATCCTCGGCGTTCGCAAGGACAAGTCGAAATTCAAGGCCTACAACCCCGAGACCGACAACAGCTGGCTTCTGGGCCAGCTCGACAAGGCCAAGGTCGAGTTCAAGGGCGAGCCGCCGAAGCAGCCGAATTTCCTGATGCAGCTGTTGCTGCAGCTGGCACCGGCGCTCCTGCTGATCCTGGTGTTCGTGTACATGCTGCGCCAGATGCAGGGCTCGGCCGGCGGACGCGGCGCCATGTCGTTCGGCAAGAGCCGTGCACGACTTTTGGGCGAGGACCAGGTCAACGTGACGTTCGCGGACGTCGCGGGCGTCGACGAGGCCAAGCAGGAAGTGGGCGAGATCGTCGACTTCCTCAAGGACCCGTCCAAGTTCCAGAAGCTCGGCGGCAAGATCCCGAAGGGCGTGCTGATGGTGGGTTCGCCCGGTACCGGCAAGACCCTGCTGGCGCGCGCCATCGCGGGTGAAGCCAAGGTGCCGTTCTTCACGATTTCCGGTTCCGACTTCGTCGAGATGTTCGTCGGCGTCGGCGCCTCGCGCGTGCGCGACATGTTCGAGCAGGCCAAGAAACACGCGCCCTGCATCATCTTCATCGACGAAATCGACGCGGTCGGCCGCCATCGCGGCGCCGGCCTCGGCGGTGGACACGACGAACGCGAGCAGACGCTGAACCAGCTGCTGGTCGAGATGGACGGCTTCGAGGGCAGCGAGGGCATCATCGTCATCGCCGCCACCAACCGTCCGGACGTGCTCGACCCGGCGCTGCTGCGCCCGGGCCGCTTCGACCGCCAGGTCGTGGTGCCGCTGCCCGACGTGCGCGGCCGCGAGCAGATCCTGCGCGTGCACATGCGCAAGGTGCCGCTGGCCGATGACGTGAAGCCGGCGTACATCGCGCGCGGCACGCCCGGATTCTCGGGTGCCGACCTCGCCAACCTGGTCAACGAAGCGGCGCTGTTCGCCGCGCGCGCCAACAAACGCATCGTCGGCATGGACGAGTTCGAGCGCGCCAAGGACAAGATCTACATGGGCGCCGAGCGGCGTTCCATGGTCATGTCCGACGAAGAGAAGCGCATGACCGCCTACCACGAGGCCGGTCACGCCATCGTCGGCCACGTCGTGCCCGAGCACGATCCGGTCTACAAGGTCACCATCATCCCGCGCGGCCGCGCGCTGGGCCTCACCTGGTACCTGCCGGAAGGCGACCGATACAGCACCAGCAGGCGCCGCCTCGAGAGCCACATCGCCTCGCTGTTCGGCGGCCGCTGCGCCGAAGAGCTGATCTTCGGCGCGGATGGCGTCACCACCGGGGCGTCCAACGACATCGAGCGCGCCACCGACCTGGCCCGCAACATGGTCACCAAGTGGGGCCTGTCGAACAAGCTCGGTCCGCTGACCTACTCGGAGGAGAACGGCGAAGTGTTCCTGGGCCGCCAGGTCACGCAGCACAAGCAGGTGTCCGACGAGACGGCGCACGTCATCGACGAGGAAATCCGCCGCGTCATCGACGCGAACTACACGCGCGCGAAGGAAATCCTCCAGGCAAACATCGACAAGCTGCACATCATGGCCGACGCCCTCGTGAAATACGAAACCATCGACGAGCAGCAGATCAAGGACATCATGGCGGGCAAGACGCCGAAGCCGCCGGCCGACTGGGACGATTCCGTCGGCACGCCGACGCCGAAGCGCCCGGAAGGCGAGGCCGAGGGCGGTGGGGCCATCGGCTCCCCGGCCGGCCAGCACTAAGACTAGTTAGTCCCATGCCAGCGGGCGGCCGTTCGCCATGAACAATGCCGCCCGATGGTCCTGCCGCGAGCGGGTCCTCGACCTCGCGGCGCCCGTGGTGATGGGCGTGCTCAACGTCACGCCCGATTCCTTCTCCGACGGTGGCCGGTTCGCCCGGCGCGATGCCGCGCTGGCGCACGCGCGCCGCATGATTTCCGAGGGTGCGGCCATCATCGACGTGGGCGGGGAGTCAACGCGGCCCGGCGCCAATCCCGCATCGGTGGACGAGGAGCTCGCGCGCGTCATCCCGGTGATCGAAGCGCTGCGGCGCGAATCCGCGGTCTTCATCTCGGTCGACACCAGCAAGCCGCAGGTCATCGAGGCCGCGGTGGCCGCGGGCGCCGACATCGTCAACGACGTGCGCGCGCTCGCCGAGCCCGGGGCCATCGAAGCCGCAGCGGCCAGCGGCGCCGGTGTCTGCCTCATGCACATGCTGGGCGAGCCTCGCACCATGCAGGATGCGCCGCACTATGAAAACGTGGTCGAGGAAGTCGGCACCTTCCTCGCGGCACGCATGCGCGCCTGCCGCGACGCGGGCATCGATGCGGCGCGCATGGTCATCGATCCGGGTTTCGGATTCGGCAAGCTCATCGAGCACAACCTGGCGCTGCTCAAACAACTGGCGGGCTTCGAGGCGCTGGGCGTGCCCATCGCGGTGGGCCTGTCGCGCAAGTCCATGCTCGCGAAACTCACCGGGCGCGGCGTCGACGAACGCCTGGCGGGCAGCGTGGCGCTCGCCACCATTGCGGTTCTGCACGGAGCGCGTATCGTGCGCGCCCACGACGTGGCAGCGACCGTGGATGCGGTGCGTGTCGCGGCCGCGGTGATCAAGGGAGAAGCAGTCGATGGGACGTAAGTATTTCGGGACCGATGGTGTTCGCGGGCGGGTCGGTGAACACCCCCTCACGGTGGATTTCGCGCTGCGCCTGGCCAGCGCCGCGGCGCGCGTGCTGGCGCCCGACGGCGGTACCGTGCTCATCGGCAAGGACACGCGGTTGTCGGGTTACATGTTCGAGGCGGCACTGGAGGCCGGCTTCGTGGCCGCCGGCGTCGACGTCATGCTGATCGGCCCATTGCCGACGCCGGGCATCGCCTATCTCACGCGCAAGTTCGAATGCGACTTCGGCATCGTCATCTCGGCGTCCCACAATCTGTACGACGACAACGGCATCAAGTTCTTCGACGCGCAGGGCGGCAAGCTCTCCGACGAAGTCGAAATGAAAATCGAGGCCGAGCTCGAGCAGGGCGCGATCACGCGTTCCTCGATGAACCTCGGCCGCGCCACGCGCGTCGACAAGTCGCGGCGCCATTACCAGGATTTCTGCGTCGAGTCGCTGCCCAAGGGCATGACGCTCGAGGGCATGAAACTCGTGGTCGACTGCGCCAACGGCGCAGGCTACAAGGTCGTGCCGCGCACGCTGGCGGACCTCGGCGCCGAAATCATTCCCATCGGCTGCTCGCCCAACGGGCGCAACATCAACGACGGCTGCGGCTCGACTTCACCGGGACTGCTGCAGCTCACGGTACCGGGCGTGCGCGCCGCGGCCGGCATCGCGCTCGATGGCGACGGTGACCGGCTGGTGATGGTCGACGGCCTGGGCCGCATCGTCGATGGCGATCAACTCATCTATATCATCGCGAGCGCGCGCAAACGCGCCGGCGTGCTCAGGGGTCCCGTCGTCGGGACGGTGATGAGCAATCTCGGACTCGAGGTGGCGCTGCGCGAGCAGGGCATCGAGTTCCGGCGCGCGCAGGTCGGCGACCGTTACGTCCTCGGCATGCTGCGCGAGACCGGCGGCGAGGTGGGCGGGGAAACCTCCGGCCACATCCTGCTGCTCGACAAGACCACTACCGGGGATGCCCTGATGGCTGCCCTGCAGGTGCTGGCCGTCATGCGCGAAACCGGCCAGAGCCTGGCCGAGCTGGCAGCCGGCATGCCCCGTTTCCCGCAGACCATGATCAACGTGAAAGTGGCGCGCCGCTTCGATCCCAAGACCGTGCCGGAGGTCGAAGACACGGTGCAGAAGGTGGCCTCGCGCCTGGGCGACGAAGGCCGCGTGGTGCTGCGCCCCTCGGGCACCGAACCCGTAATCCGGGTGATGGTCGAGGCCCGGGACGAGACCGATACCGTCCGCTGCGCAGAGGAAATCGCGGCTGTGGTGCGCCGCGTTGCGTCCTGAGGGTCGCGCCGCTATCATCCGGCCCCTTTTTTGACCGGGTCACCCATGTCACGCCGCCAGATCATCGCAGGCAACTGGAAAATGCACGGCTCGCGGGCGGAGAACGCCGCGCTCGTCGAGACCATCGTGCACACGCTGCCGAATTCCGGCGCCGAAGTGTGGGTGTGCCCGCCGTTCGTGTACCTCGCCGAGGTGGCGCGTGCGCTGGGCGGTTCGCGCGTGAGCCTGGGAGCGCAGGACGTCTGCGCCGAAACCCAGGGTGCCTTCACGGGTGAGGTCTCCGCCGCGATGCTGCGCGACGTGGGTTGCGCCGGCGCCATCGTTGGTCACTCGGAACGCCGGGCGCTGTACGGCGAAACGGATCAGCTCGTGGCGCGCAAGTTCGCCGCCGTGCTGGCCGCGGGCCTGACGCCCATCCTGTGCGTGGGAGAACAGCTCGCCGAGCGCGAGTCCGGCCGTACTTTCGAGGTGGTGGACCGCCAGCTCGACGCGGTGCTGGACCTGTCGGGCGTCGAAGCCTTTTCGCGTGCGGTGATTGCCTATGAACCGGTGTGGGCCATCGGCACCGGCAAGACGGCGACCCCGCAACAGGCCGAGGAAGTGCATGCCCACATCCGCGCGCGCATCGCCAGCCGCGATGCTAAGATCGCCGGCCTCGTGCGCATCCAGTACGGTGGCAGCGTCAAGGCCGCGAACGCCGCGGAACTCTTCTCGATGCCCAATGTCGACGGCGGACTCATCGGCGGTGCATCCCTCAAGGCCGACGAATTCCTCGCCATCGTTTCCGCGGCGCGCGGCTGAGGCGGGTACACAAAGATGTTGCGAACCATTCTTACAATTCTGCAGGTGCTCACGGCCTTCGTGATCGTGGCCCTGGTGCTGCTGCAGCGGGGCAAGGGCGCCGATGCGGGTGCCGGCTTCGGTGCTGGCGCCTCCGGAACCGTGTTCGGTGCCCGAGGTGCGACCACCGGCCTGTCGCGCATGACGGCGATTTTCGCGGCCATTTTCATGCTGAACAGCCTGTGCCTCACGTACCTGTTCCAGCGCGACGCCAAGCCCGTCGCGCCGACGTCACTGCTGGACAAGGTGCCCACGGGCAACAACGCGCCTGCGCCGGCTCCTGCGGCACCTGCGCCGGCCGCGCCGATCGATGCGAACCAGGTCCCGGTGCCCGCGGCGCCGGCTGGCGAGCCGGCACCCGAGAAGCCGTAAGACTTCCTGACGATTTTTTGCGCAAAGCCGACGTGGTGGAATTGGTAGACACACTAGCTTGAGGGGCTAGCGGAGCGATCCGTGGGAGTTCGAGTCTCCCCGTCGGCACCATCACTTCCTTTCTCCTGATACAATCGCGCCCGAATTTTTGGGGGGCGGTTGTCTCTCGTTTTCCGAGAGGTTGCTGCCCCTTTTCGTGATGGTGCAGTTCATCCAAACATGCTTGCGAATTACCTGCCTGTCCTGATCTTCCTCACCGTTGCCACGGGCCTGGCCCTGGTGCTGATGAGCCTCGGACTCGTGATCGGCCGCCTGCGCGTCAAGGCGCGCGGCGACGCACAGAAACTCTCGCCCTACGAGTGCGGCTTCGAAGCTTTCGAAGACAGCCGCATGAAGTTCGACGTGCGTTACTACCTGGTCGCCATCCTGTTCATCGTCTTCGACCTGGAGATCGCCTTCCTGTTTCCGTGGGCGGTGGTCCTCGACCACATCGGCGTCTTCGGTCTCGTCGCCATGGGCATCTTCCTGTTCATCCTCGTGGTCGGCTTCATCTACGAGTGGAAGAAAGGGGCGCTCGAATGGGATTAGCTGACAATGCGTTGCCGGCCGACTCCGCGGCCGACGGCGGATTCGCCGAGCGCGGTTTCGTCACCACCACCATCGACACCGCCATGAACTGGGCGCGCACCGGCTCGTTGTGGCCGATGACCTTCGGCCTGGCCTGCTGCGCGGTGGAAATGATGCACGCCGGCGCGTCGCGTTACGACCTGGACCGATTCGGCGTCGTGTTCCGCCCGAGCCCGCGCCAGTCGGACGTGATGATCGTGGCCGGCACGCTGGTGAACAAGATGGCGCCGGCGCTGCGCAAGGTCTACGACCAGATGCCCGAGCCGCGCTGGGTCATCTCCATGGGCTCCTGCGCCAACGGCGGCGGTTACTACCACTATTCATACGCCGTGGTGCGCGGCTGCGATCGCATCGTGCCCGTCGATGTCTACGTGCCCGGTTGCCCGCCGACCGCCGAGGCGCTGCTGTACGGAATCATCCAGCTGCAGAAGAAGATCGAGCGCACCAGCACCATCGCGAAAGCATGATCGTCCGCACATGAGCATTCCCCAGACCGAAAAAATCGCGGCGCTCGCGGCCAGGGTCGAAGCCCGCCTCCCGGGACTCGTGCAGCGCGTGCCGGCGCTGGCCGACGAGCTCTGCTACGAGGTGCAGCCCGCCAACATCAAGCAGGTGTGCCTGGCGCTGCGTGACGATCCGGGCCTGCGCTTCGAGATCCTGGTGGACGTCGCCGGCATCGACTACCTCGACTACGCCACCAGCGAATGGAAGACGTTGTCGGCCACGACCTCGGGCTTCAGCCGCGGCGTGAATCGCGGCGCGCGGCTGCCGCACGATGGCGCGCGTTTCGCCGTGGCCTATCACCTGCTGTCGATCTCCAACAACCAGCGCCTGCGCCTGCGCGCGCGCTGCGAAGATGCCGAGGATCCCATCATCGATTCGGTGGTGGACATCTGGCCGGCGGCGAACTGGTTCGAGCGCGAGGCCTTCGACCTGTTCGGCATCCTGTTCTCCGGGCACCCGGACCTGCGCCGCATCCTCACCGACTACGGCTTCATCGGCCATCCGTTCCGCAAGGACTTCCCGCTGATCGGCAATGTCGAAGTGCGTTACGACGCCGACCGGCAGCGCGTGGTGTACGAGCCGGTGAGCATCGAGCCGCGCACGCTGGTGCCGAAGGTCATTCGCGACGACAACCGCTACGACCCGGCGTTGAAGACTCAAAAGTAGAAACGGGCATGAACGAGATCCGCAACTTCACGATGAACTTCGGTCCGCAGCATCCGGCGGCGCACGGCGTGCTGCGCCTGGTGCTCGAGATGGACGGCGAAGTCATCCAGAAGGCCGATCCGCACATCGGCCTGCTGCACCGGGGCACCGAGAAACTGGCCGAGTCGAAGCCTTTCAACCAGTCGATCGGCTACATGGACCGCCTCGACTACGTGTCCATGATGTGCAACGAGCACGCCTACGTCATGGCCATCGAGCGCCTGCTCGGCGTGACCGTGCCGGTGCGCGCGCAATACATCCGCGTGATGTTCGACGAAGTCACGCGCGTGCTGAACCACCTCATGTGGCTGGGCGCGCATGCGCTCGACATCGGCGCGATGACCGTGTTCCTGCTGGCATTCAAGGAACGCGAAGACCTCATGGACTGCTACGAGGCGGTGTCGGGCACGCGCATGCATGCCACGTATTACCGCCCGGGCGGCGTGTACCGCGACCTTCCGGACTCGATGCCGAAGTACCAGGCCTCCAAGTGGCGCTCGCAGAAGAGCGCGGATCGCCTCAACCAGGCGCGCCAGGGCTCGATGCTAGATTTCATCGACGAGTTCGTGGGCCGCTTCCCCAAGGCCATCGACGAGTACGAAACGCTGCTCACCGACAACCGCATCTGGAAGCAGCGCACCGTGAACATCGGCGTGGTGTCGCCCGAGCGCGCCATGGCGCTGGGTTTCTCGGGCGCCATGCTGCGCGGATCGGGCATCGCCTGGGACCTGCGCAAGAAGCAGCCCTACGAGGTCTACGCCGATCTCGACTTCGACATCCCGGTGGGCGTGAACGGCGACTGCTACGACCGTTACCTGGTGCGCATCGAAGAACTGCGCCAGAGCACGCGGCTCATCAAGCAGTGCGTCGACTGGCTGCGCCGGAACCCGGGGCCCGTGATGATCGAGGACCGCAAGGTGCGTCCGCCGCGCCGTGAAGAGATGAAGGGCGACATGGAATCGCTCATCCACCACTTCAAGCTGTTCACCGAGGGATACCCGGTGCCGGAAGGCGAGACCTACGCGGCGGTGGAAGCGCCCAAGGGCGAGTTCGGCATCTACCTGATTTCCGACGGGGCCAACAAACCCTATCGTCTCAAGTGCCGCGCGCCCGGTTTCGCGCACCTGTCGGCGCTCGAGGAAATGACCAAGGGCCACATGCTGGCCGACGTGGTGGCCGTGATCGGCACCCAGGACATCGTGTTCGGTGAGGTGGATCGATGACGCATGTCGTGAAGACAGCGGATGGCGGCACGTTCGAGCCGGTGCTCGGCGACAAGGCGCGCCTGTTGAACGAGCACACGCGCCACGAGATCGACGAGTGGATCGGCCGATTCCCCACGGGCCGGCAGCGTTCCGCCGTGCTCTCGGCACTGCGCTTCACCCAGGAGCAGAACGACGGCTTCCTCACCACCGACCTCATGGACGCAGTGGCCGAGTACCTGCGGCTGCCGCCCGTGCAGGTCTACGAAGTCGCCACGTTCTACTCGATGTTCGAGACGCATCCCTGCGGCCGGCACCACGTCAGCATCTGCACCAACATCAGCTGCATGCTGAACGGCGCCGAGGACCTGGTGGCGCACTGCGAGAAGAAACTCGGCATCAAGCTCGGCGAGAGCACGCCCGACGGCCGCATCTTCCTCAAGAAGGAAGAGGAGTGCCTGGCGGCCTGCACCGGCGCGCCGATGATGATGGTCGACCACGTTTTCCATGAGTACCTGACACCCGAGAAGGTGGACAAGGTGCTCGACGAGTTGAAGTAGGAAATAGATAGATGCCAGGCGCACTCGAAAAGTGGCAGGACAAGATGAACCTGACGGTATTCGAACCGCTCAAGTTCAATGAATCCTGGAAGCTCGAGAACTATCTCAGGATCGGCGGCTACGAGGCGTGGAAGAAGATCCTCGCCGAGAAGCCGACGCCCGAGAGCGTCATCGAGCAGGTCAAGGCTTCGGGCCTGCGCGGCCGCGGCGGCGCCGGCTTCCCCACCGGCACCAAGTGGAGCTTCATGCCGCGCAAGTCGCCGGTGCAGAAGTACACCGTGTGCAATTCGGACGAGTCCGAGCCCGGCACCTGCCACGACCGCGACATCCTGCGCTACAACCCGCACTCGCTCATCGAGGGCATGGCCATCGGCGGCTACTGCATGACCGCCACCGTGGGCTACAACTACATCCGCGGTGAATTCCTCGGCGAGCCCGTGCCGCGCTTCGAAGCCGCGGTGAAGGAAGCATACGCCGCGGGATTGCTGGGCAAGAACATCCTGGGATCGGGCGTGGACTTCGATCTCTACACCGCGGTGGGCGCCGGCGCCTACATCTGCGGCGAGGAGACCGCGCTGCTCGACTCGCTCGAGGGCAAGCAGGGCAAGCCGCGCTTCAAGCCGCCGTTCCCGGCCGCCTTCGGCCTCTACGGACTGCCGACCACCATCAACAACACGCAGAGCTACGCCGCGGTGCCCACCATCCTGCGCAAGGGTGCGGACTGGTTCGCCAAGCTGGGCGTGCCCAATGCCGGCGGCACGGCCATCTTCTCGGTGTCGGGACACGTCAACAAACCCGGCAACTACGAGCTGCCCATGGGCATTCCGTTCGCCGAGCTGCTGGAGATCGCCGGCGGCGTGCGCAACGGCAACAAGCTCAAGGCCGTGATTCCCGGTGGCTCCTCGGTGTACGTGCTGCCGGCCGACAAGATCATGGCGGCGAACATGGACTACGACTCGCTGAAAGCGGCGGGCTCGTCGGTGGGTTCCGCCGCGGTCATCGTCATGGACGAGACCACCTGCATGGTGAAGGTGCTCGAGCGCCTGTCACGCTTCTATAAGAGTGAGTCCTGCGGACAGTGCACGCCGTGCCGCGAAGGCACCGGCTGGATGAACCGCGTGATCCGCCGGATCATGGCGGGGCAGGGCAACAAGGCCGACCTGCAATTGCTGGTCGACGTCGCGGGCCGCATCGAAGGCCACACCATCTGCGCGCTGGGTGATGCCGCCGCGTGGCCGGTGCAGAGCTTCCTCCGGCATTTCCGCCACGAGTTCGAGTACATGATCGACAACGGCGGCCGCAGCATCGTCGACGTCACGAGGAAGGCGGCATGAGCGCGCCAGCAGACAAGGCAGCGCCGCCGCCACCGGCCGCACCGCCGTCCGACGTCGTCAACGTCGAAGTCGACGGCAAGGCCTGCCAGGGCAGGAAAGGCCAGATGATCATCCACGTCACGGACGCGCAACCCGACGCGTACGTGCCGCGCTTCTGCTACCACGACAAGCTGCCCATCGCGGCCAACTGCCGCATGTGCCTGGTCGAAGTGGAGAAGGCGCCGAAGCCGCTGCCGGCCTGCGCCACGCCCATCACCGAGGGCATGAAGATCTTCACGAAGAGCCCGAAGGCCATCGGCGCGCAGAAGGCGACCATGGAATTCCTGCTCATCAACCATCCGCTCGATTGCCCGATCTGCGACCAGGGCGGTGAGTGCGAGCTGCAGGACTTGGCCATGGGCTTCGGCCGCGACATCTCGCGCTTCAACGAGCGCAAGCGCGTGGTGAAGGACAAGGACCTGGGCCCGCTGGTCTCCACCGACATGACGCGTTGCATCCACTGCACGCGTTGCGTGCGCTTCACTTCCGAGATCGCCGGCATCCAGGAACTGGGCACCACGGGCCGCGGCGAGAACATGGAGATCGGCACGTACGTCGAGCGCGCCGTCGAGCATGAACTCTCGGGCAACATCATCGACCTGTGCCCGGTGGGCGCGCTCAATTCCAAGCCATTCCGCTACCGTGCGCGCGCCTGGGAAATGACGCAGGCGGCGCTGGTGTCGCCGCACGACGGCGTCGGCACCAACATCTTCGGCCACGTGCTGCGCGGCAAGCTCATGCGCGTGGTGCCGCGTCCCAACGAGAGCATCAACGAGACCTGGATCGCCGACCGCGATCGCTACAGCTATGAAGGCGTGTACAGCGCCGACCGCCTCGGCGCGCCGATGGTGCGCGAAGGTGGGGAGTGGAAGACCGTCACCTGGGAAGTGGCGCTCGAGACCGCCGCCAAGGGCCTCAAGGCCGCGGGCGCGGAGTTGAACACGCTCACCAGCAGCTCGGCCACCATCGAGGAACTCTATCTACTCAGCCGCCTGACGCGTTCGCTGGGCTCGGCCAACATCGACCATCGCCTGCGCCAGCTGGATTTCCGCGACCAGGACGCCGATCCTGCGGCCCCGGGCCTGGGTGGCCTCGCCATCGCGGCCATCGACCAGCTCGATGCTTTGCTGGTCGTGGGTTCGAACCTGCGCCGCGAGGCGCCGGTGCTGGCGCACCGCGTGCGCAAGGCGGCCAAGCGCGGCGCGAAGGTCACGTTCGTCAATCCCGCGCGTTTCGACTACCTGTTCCCGGTGGCCGGCTACCTCGAGTCCCCGCCGGCGAAACAGGCGGGTGACCTCGCCGCCATTCTTGCGGCCGTGCTCGATGGCGCCGCCGCGCCGAAGCATCTGGCCTCGCTGGTGTCCGCCGCGCAGGTGAACACCGCGCATCGCACGATTGCCACGGCGCTGAAGAGTGGAGAGAAGCGGGCGGTGTGGCTGGGCGCCTTGGCGCTGCGCCATCCCGCGTACGCTGACTTGCGCTCGCTGGCCGCGGGCATCGCCGCCGCCTCGGGCGCCACGCTCGGCACGCTGGCCGAGGGCGGCAACGCCGCCGGTGCCTATCTCGCGGGCGCCGTGCCGCATCGTGACGCGGCCGGCCTCAAGCCGGGCGTCATGGGCAAGTCGGCGCGCGACATGCTCGCCTCGCCGCACAAGGCCTATCTGTTGTTCGGCGGCGCGGAGCCCTGGGCCGATGGCCTCGGTGCCGAGGCGGTCCGTACGCTCGCTGCCGCGCCATTCGTGGTCGCGGCCACGCCGTACGCCGATGACACGCTCAAGTCCGTGGCGCACGTGCTGCTGCCGATCGCCACCTTCGCCGAGACCTCGGGCACCTACGTGAACCTCGAAGGCCTGTGGCAGAGCTTCGCGGGCGCCGCCAGGCCGCTGGGTGAAGCACGCCCGGGCTGGAAGGTGCTGCGTGTGCTCGGCAATCTCGCCGGGGTCGCGCAGTTCGACTACCAGTCCTCGCAGGAGGTGCGCGAGGAACTGCGCCTGCGTTGTGGCGACATCGCCGCGGCGTCCTACCAGGGCTCGCACGAAGTGAAAGCCGGTTCGCAGGATGCGCGCGTGATCGACGTGCCGATGTACGCCATCGACGCGGTGTTGCGCCGCGCGCCGTCCCTGCAGCGTACGCGTGAAGGCAAGCTCGCCCCGCTGGTGTACGGAGGCTCGGGCGCATGAGCTTCTTCGCTACCGCCTGGGACTTCCTGGTTGCGAACCCGCCGTCGTACGTGATCTCGACCTACTGGATCCTGCTGGTCACCATCAGCCTGATCCTCTCGGTGGCGTTCACCACGTTGTGGGAGCGCAAGGTCATCGGCTGGATGCAGCTGCGCAAGGGACCCAACCGCGTCGGCAGCATCTTCGGCTTCGTGCCCGGCATCTTTCAGCCGTTCGCCGATGTCATCAAGCTGCTGATCAAGGAAGTGGTGATCCCCAGCGCCTCCAACAAGGTGCTGTTCCACATCGCGCCGATGATCACGCTGGTCCCGGCCTTCGCCATCTGGGCGGTGATCCCGCTGGATCCGAACCTGGTGATCGCCGACGTGAACGCCGGGCTGCTGTACGTGCTCGCGCTCACCTCCGTGGGCGTGTATGGCGTCATCCTCGCGGGCTGGGCCTCGAACTCGAAGTACGCCTTCCTCGGCGCCATGCGTTCGGCGGCGCAGATCGTGGCCTACGAAATCGCCATGGGCTTCGCGCTGGTGGGCGTCATCATGGCCGCGGGTAGTTTGAACCTCGGCGACATCATCCGCGGCCAGCAGGGCGGCTTCCTCGCCTGGAACTGGTTCTGGCTGTTCCCGCTGTTCCTGGTGTACTTCATCTCCGGCGTGGCCGAGACCAACCGCGCGCCCTTCGACGTGGCCGAAGGAGAATCCGAGATCGTCGCGGGTTTCCACGTCGAATACTCGGGCATCGCGTTCGCGCTGTTCTTCCTGGCCGAATACGCCAACATGATCCTGATCTCGGCGTTGACCGCGGTGTTCTTCTTCGGCGGCTGGCTGAGCCCGCTCGACGGCTACCTGCCCGCCGACGCGGCGATCCGCAGTGTGCCGTTCGTCGGCGCCGCCGTGGGTGACGGCTTCCACTGGCTGTTCGCCAAACTGTTCTTCTTCCTGTTCCTTTTCCTGTGGTTCCGTGCCACGTTCCCTCGTTATCGCTACGACCAGATCATGCGTCTTGGCTGGAAAATCCTGATTCCAGTGACCATCGTCTGGATCGCGGTCGAGGGCGTGCTCGCGTACTTCAAGGTCGGCCCCTGGAAGGTGGGCTAACGATGCGCAGCATTCTCAAGACATTCACGCTGAGCGAACTGCTCGCCGGCTTGCGGGTGACGTGGAGGAAACTCTTCACGCCCAAGATCACGGTCAACTACCCCGAAGAGAAGACGCCGCAGTCGCCGCGCTTCCGCGGCCTGCACGCGCTGCGCCGTTACCCCAACGGCGAAGAGCGCTGCATCGCCTGCAAGCTCTGCGAGGCCGTGTGCCCGGCGCTGGCCATCACCATCGAGTCGGACGTG
>DASUGK010000152.1:0-16534 GCA_036274075.1 Steroidobacteraceae bacterium
TCAATGGCCGTACTAACCATCACCCCTCAGCTGCGCACAACAGATCTTGATGGCAGCATCCGCTTCTACACTGAGCGAGTAGGGCTGAAGCTAGAGTTCCAGCACGCGGATTTCTATGCGGGCATTTGCTCCGGTAGTGGATCTTTTCATTTGAAGCGTGTTGATTCACGGGACCCATCCGTTTCGTTTGTGGACGAGGGCGGGCATCTTCATCTGTACCTCGGAGTCGATGACGTCGACACCTTTGCCGAGCGACTGCGCACCGCGGGTATAGAACTGATCCAGCCGCCCTGCAACACAGATTGGGGTACCCGTGAACTCGTGTTTCATGACGACCAAGGGCACACGATCTACGCCGGAATGCCAGTGGTGCCGGCTAACAAATCGTTGGAGTGGAAGCGTGAAGGATAAAGCGCCAAGTTCATACATCGGCGTGCGCGCCGCTCAACTCAGCCGTTAGGTGTCAGGTGCACATTCGCGAGATCCAATCGTCGGAGATCGAAGAGGCGCGGCGTCTGCTCTCCGAGAACGGCTGGAAGCACCGGGTGTCTGACGCAAGCCTATTTAGTCAGCTGGTCTCAAATTCGCAGCGAGCAATCGTGGCGGTTGAGGGCGCGACAGTCATCGGCTTCGCTCGTGCTATTTGCGACGAACTCTCCAATGGCTACCTCTCCATGGTTGTGGTTGCCCCTGATCATCGGCGCCGCGGGGTGGGTCGCGCGCTTGTAAGGGCGGTTATGGGAGAGAATCCGCAAATCACTTGGGTCCTGCGTGCTGGTCGGCCAGAGGAATTGCCATTCTTTGAGCGGCTAGGGTTCGTGCCATCGACTGTCGCAATGGAGCGCAGTCGTGCCAATAGCCCTGACACCTAACACTTCGTTCGAGCGGACGCGAGAGGTATAAAGTGCCAAGCTCATACATCGGCGTGCGCGCCGCTCAGCTCAACCGTTAGGCGTCATAGTGAAGGCCGCCTTAGGACTTCTTGCAACATTCGCAGCCGCGGCGATAACGGCGTGCGGGCAGGGTCATGATGCGTCCATGGCTGATCCGCTAATGCCCGAATCGCTGCACCACGCAACTTGCGGAGACGCCGGTGTAAGTGTCGAACGACCAGACGGGCAGACTCAGTCCGTTCAGTGGGGGGAACTCACGAAGATCACGATTCGCACGACCGATGACGGACCGATCAATCCCGATGTGTTCTGGGAATTCTATGCGGGAGGCGACTCTCCGGCTGTTGTCTATCCGGGTGGTGCGACCGGCGAGCAGGAATGCTTATCCGAGCTACAGTTTCGACTTAAGGGGTTTAGTGACCAGGAGCTAATCCGGGCAATGGGGTCAACACAAGACGCAACCTTCCTTCTGTGGGAGAAGCGCGGTAATGACGCCTAACACCTCATGGAGCGGACGCGTGAACGATAAGGTGCCAAGCCCATACCCCGGCGTGCGCGCCGCTCAGCTCAGCCGTCAGGCAGCGCGAATCTAGCGAATCGCGAAGCATTGGCGAGTTGCGGGTTCAGTAGCCAACGTTAGCGTTGGTACATGATGGTTCGCGAAGTGATACGACTGTTGGAGAACGACGGCTGGCGCCACATCCGTACCAGAGGCAGCCATCGGCAGTTTCAGCACGCCGAAAAGGCGGGAACCATCACGGTTGCGGGAAAACTTGGCATAGATATCCCTGCGGGTACACTCAACAGCATTCTCAAGAGCGCGGGCCTCAAGAAGTGAGAAAAGGACGAGTTATGGAATATCTCGTTGTTGTTGAAAAGGGTAGGTCTAGTTACGGCGCCTACGTTCCAGATCTCCCTGGCTGTGTCGCGGCTGGCGGAACTCGCCGTGAGGTCCTAAAGCTCATTCGCGACGCCGTCAGGCTGCATATCGAGGCGTTGCGGGATTCTGGTCAGTCAGTTCCTGAGCCGACGTCCAAGAGCGACGTGGTCAGGGTACGCGCTGCCTAACACCTCGCTCGAGCGGACGCGTGGAGCCAAGCTCGATTGTCGGCGCGGACGCCGCTCAGCTCAACAGTTAGGCGGCAAAAAATGAGCGCAGCAAATCCTACCGACATCGAAACACCATACTGCGCGATGCGGGCTGATTCCAATAGGCGTCACTGAAATGAGTCTTCGGGGGCGCTTCCAGTCTGACGCCGGCCGTTGGCTCGAAAGGCCATGTGCTGGAGCAATCCCAATGCTGTTCCTGGCGCTGAGTGCGTGCTCGAACAAATCTGATGGCGCGCTCACTGGCGCGGCAGGCAATCAGGCCGCGGCAGTTCGTGGTACTCAGGAACTCATCCTGGATCTTGAGCAAGCCAAGCGGAGCATGCGGCGCGTGTACTTGTTGTCTGATGAGCTGAGAAGTAATCCGCAACAGGTCGAGCTGACCCAAGAACTTACGCTGGACGAAACTCGTCCAGCCATGGGCTTGAAAGGATCGTACGGGCTGTTCGCGTCGGAGGCCTGGTGGGACAACATCAATTCGCGCAGGATGCCGCTGCGATTTGTCAGCGGGACTATCATCCGGGCATACGAGGCGGGGCAAGATCAGGAAGGCGTGAACAACACCGTCGAGCTACGCCTGTCCGATGGGGCTGCGGAATCGGTGGGCATCTACGTGAATGACCCCAGGGACGTCGCCTTGTTCAAGGAAGGGAAGTACGTGATGGTTGTCTATGCGGTCGATGAGCTGAAGAGCGGCAGCCATAGTTTGGGGAACGATCAACTCGAAATTGCCTTGGAAATGGCGATTTCCGTCGATCAGGAGATGTAATGCGTCCGGGCCCTGTCCGCCGGGCGTCTTTTCAAGGCCAAAGCGTATGGCATTAGTCGATCTAACCAGGATCGAACCAGCACGAACTGCCGGGCTGATCTACTTGGTCGTGGTCGTAACAGGAATCTTCAGTCTCGCCTACGTGCCGTCGCAGCTGATCATTTCCGGAGATGCGGAGAAAACGGTTGCGTCCGCTGCCGCCAGGCAGGGACTGCTCCGGGCTGGTATTGCGACCGCCTTCATCCGCGACATCGCATTCCTGCTTCTGCCACTTGCGTTCTACCGGTTGCTTGCCCACGAGAATCGGAACATCGCCAAAGTGATGGTCGTGTTCGCGGTCGTCGGCGTGCCAATTTCGCTGGGAGCGCTGATCAACCTGCTTCAGATGCTCACGCTCCTGAGTGGCAAGGCTTACCTTGCAAACTATTCGGGTGACCAGCTGAATGCAGCGGTCATGCTGGCCCTTGCAAAGTACAACAGCGGCATCCTTGTAGCGTCGATCTTCTGGGGCCTGTGGTTGTTGCCGCTGGGTTACCTGATGTTCCACTCGGGCATGCTTCCGAAAGTCCTCGGAGTTCTCTTGATGCTCGGCTGCCTTGGCTACCTGGTGAATGTCTTTGGAGAAACTCTGATTGCTGGCTACTCGTCAACAATCTTCCCGCGAATCGCGAGGGCGCCGGCCTCACTCGGCGAGATCGGAACCTGTCTTTGGCTCGTCGCGTTCGGCGTGCGCGACGCCCCACCCAACCGTTAGCGCAGCCGATGCGAGCGGCAATCCGAAACGAGCTGGAGTCAATCACGCCACTGGACTCGCTGGAGCGCCAGCATCTCGACCAGGCGTTGGCCTGGGTCGATTCCGGCGCTCCTCTGTGCCGAACCGCAAAGCCGGCGACACCGCCCCGGCATCTCGTTGCTTATTTCGCAGTCGTGGATGGCGAAACCATCCTGCTGGTGGATCACAAGAATGCCCGCTTGTGGCTGCCGCCCGGTGGGCACGTGGAAGAGGGCGAGCATCCGCGCGAAACGGTAGTGAGAGAGGCTCGCGAAGAACTGGGCTTTGCCCCAGCCCACGAAATCTCAGCGCCTCTGATGGTCACCTGCGCGACAACGGTAGGCCTGACCGCTGGCCATACGGATGTGTCGTTGTGGTATGTAGTGAATGCCACCAGGAGCCAGGATATATCCTATGACGTGCAAGAGTTTGGCGGCATCAGGTGGTTTGAGTTCTCGGAGGCGCCACTGGACCGAAGCGACCCGCACCTGGAACGCTTCATACGGAAGCTGCGCTCTAACAAGACGCTGGATTGGACGCGCAGGGGATGAAGTACCAATGTCGGGCGGCGGCGTAGGCGTTTCCGAGCTCAATCGTCGGGAGAAATAGACGTGCGCGCATCAATTCACAGGCTGGCACTGATACTAGCGGGTGCGGCGGCTCTTTCCGCCTGCGCAAGCAACCCGAAAAGCTCCGCGCCTGTCATCGTCGCCGACGGCACGGAAATGCGGCAGCTCGAAAACATGGCCATGTGCGGCGACATGGAAAGATTCGTATCGGCTCTCGGGGCTGTTGGAAAGCACCTCGGGCGCAAGTGGGACGAAGTCCTTGGGGAAGACAATGCGCAGCAGTGTTCAATTCGGCTGAGCGTCGACCGGGACGGTCGCATCAAAGGCCGCGAGTTGGTCAAATGCGACGACCCAGCTTCACTGGACAGAGTCCTGGCGGCCGCTGACCCCGTGCCGGCGCCAACCGAGCCGTGCCTGCTGGATCGCCTCAACAACATCACGATCAATCTCAACAATGCGAAGCAAGCGGAGTGAATGGTTGCGATGTCCCAGGTATCCGAAAACTTGCGTGTTCTGGAGCAGCTGGCCGAAGCGTTCAACGCGCATGATCTCGACAGGATCATGGCGCACTTCGCCGAGGACTGCAGTCTCGACATGCCTCGGGGTCCAAACCCGTGGGGAACTCGATACGTCGGGAAGGCCGCGGTGCGCGAGGGCTTGCGGACGCGTTTTGAAATGCTGCCGGACGTCCATTATGGCGACACGCGTCATTTTGCGACCGCGACCATGGGTGTTTCGGAATGGCTCGTCACAGGAACTCTTCGATCAGGAATGACCATCGCCGTGCGCGGCTGTGATCACTATGAATTTCGCGAAGGCAAAGTCATCCGCAAGGACTCTTATTGGAAGATCGTGGAATGATGCCAGGCACCTCATCACGTTCCACGAGGTGGCCGCGATGATTCCAACTCACGGCCTCACGCACATCATACGAAATCGAGATCTGGTTTGAGTAGAGCATGACCATCAAGGCCTTCCGGCTCTATTTTTCCTGCCGCGACAAAGAGGTTGAACGTCGCATCAGCCTGGCGCATTGGGGCGTGAGTTACTGGATCAACGATCGCATCAAGGAAATCGCTCCGCAGCTCAAAGGCCCTGAGGTCAAGGGCATCAACCTGGCAAACGTGTGGTTTGCGGAACCCGGAACATCTCACACGCCGACAGGCACGTGGCGGCGTTTTCTCAACGGCCTGGAGTACGGCATCGACTACGACACTCCGTCACTGGAATCCCGCCCGGCACGAGAAAACATGCCAGCGCTGCTTTCAATGGCTGCGGCGGCGGCCAGTGCCGCCAGTTATCCGCAACTCAGGGCGATTGGCGAGCTCCTTTCCGTTCCATTGAGTCCGGCAGATCTCGATGCCATACAACGCGAGATCGACGTTCCGATCGACGTCCGGCAGGCGCCGACAAAGGCAAAGATGGCTCGTTTGCAGGAGCTGGCCAACAACACGCGGAAGCGTCCGCGTTGATGACACCGCCCGGATTCAAAATCGCGTGAATCCACTCTTCGTCGCCACGCCATCCGAAGCGAGCATTGAAGCCGCACTTCGAGTGTGGCCGGAACTGGCCGGCAAGCGGATTCGCCCTCTGCTGGTTTCGGCTTTCGGCGATATCTATGTCGAGACCGATGAGGGCGACGTGTGGGTAGCGCAACCGCTCGAACTCACTTGCGAGAAGGTCGCCGATTCCGTCGACGCCCTTCAAGGAAAGTTCTCCGATTCCGAATGGGCACAGGAACGCCTGCTGACCGAAGTCGCCTTGCTTGCTCAGGAGCGGGGAAAGACCAGGCCCGAAAACCAGGTATTCGCCGTTGCACCACATCCATGCCTGGGCGGTCGGATTCGCGTGGAGAGTCTAGTGGTCATGGACGTGCAGGTGTGGCATCACATCTGTGCGCAGCTCAGGTCCCCAGCTCAGGAAAGTTCACCATCATGTACCTGACACTCCGCTTCGCGATTCTCCTCGCAAGCCTGTGCAGCGCACTCAGCGCTGGCGCCGACGCGCAACAGGCCGAGCCGTGCCCCGGCGCTGCATCCTGGAATCGTGAGCATCCGGTTCCGCCCACGAACGACGGCGGTACCGAGCGATTGTCAGATGCAGCACTGCTGGAGGAACTGAGAAAACGCGTCAGCGATGACCAGGCCGCACGCAAGAAGTGGCTCGCCGATCAAGACGACGCCGAGCTCGCCGACGCAGTCGATGCCATCGACGCCGCGAACCTCACGTGGTTGCGCAATCTCATTTCAACCGGCGGATTCCCAACCGCGGCACAGGTCGGCAACAAAGGCGTTCACCTGGCTTGGGTGCTCGTGCAACACGCCGACGGGGATCCTAAGCTGCAGAGCGATCTACTGCCGGTCCTGGAACAGAGGTTCTCCGCAGGCGAACTCCCGGCCAATGATCTCGCGAGAATGACGGACCGCATCCTGATGGCAGGCGACAAGCCGCAGAAGTACGGCACTCAATTCGACTGGTTCTCCGGGGAATTCAAACTTCCAGAGCCGGCAGAACTGGCGGAGATCGACGCCGCGCGGGCGAGGCTCGGCCTGATGCCCCTGTCGGACTACGTCTGCACGCTCCGCCAGGCACGCGACGCGGCGAAATAGGCGTTCAGCCGCTCACCGGCCGATCCCCATACAGCCGCACCATGTTCTCGAGGTGCTGCCGCAGGATGGCGAAGTTCACCAGCTTCATCGGGATCTCGAAAATCTCGCCGCCCGCGGCGCGCACTTCCAGCACGCGATCATCGAGCCGTTCTTTCAGCGATCGGATGTCCTTCCACAACATGGCGCCGACGTGCAGCCGGCTCCAGCGCGCGCCCGAGCTGCGCGAAGCCATGCCGGTGGTGTCTACGCGCACGGAAAATGTCCGCATGAAGGACAGCGCGGTGAACATCGCCGTGAACGCACCGGCGACGACCGCCACCATCCACAGATTCACGGCGTTGCCGGCCACGATGGCGGTCGAATTCTTGAACCCGTCGATCAGCGCGAACAGGCAGGTGGCGGCGGCGATGCTGCAGCCGGTCGCAGTCACCACCATGGGCAGCAGCGGATCGTGGAACTCGAGCACCAGGCTCTCCGGATTGGCGGGGCGGCTGCCGGCGAGCTCCCGCGCCATGTCGCGCATTTCCGGCGAGTTGAGCCGCGCGCGCAGGCCCTGCAGTTCGGTGCGCGTCGCTTCGTCAGGCGCCTGGGCGATGAGCTGGTCGATGTGCTGCAGCACCTTCTGCAGATCGCCAGGCGGAGGATTCATCGGGGGCTGATTCATTGGCTGACAGTATAGGGCGTACACTCGCGTCCTCATGACCCAGGATCGCGTCAGCAACTATCCCCACTGGATCGCGGGCAAGTCGGTGGCCGGCACGTCCGGCCGGGCGGGGGACGTGTTCAATCCGTCCCTGGGCCTGGTGGCCGCGCGCGTGGCGCTGGCCTCGGAGGCCGAGGTGGATGCCGCGGTGCGCGCGGCCCGCGAAGCTTTTCCGGGTTGGGCTGCCACTCCCGCATTGAAACGGGCGCGGGTACTGTTTCGGTTCAAGGAAATCGTGGAATCCCGGCGGGCCGAGCTGGCGCGTGTCATCGCCTCGGAGCACGGCAAGCTGGTCAGCGACGCGGCTGGCGAGGTGACCCGCGGCCTCGAAGTCGTGGAATTCGCCTGCGGCGCGCCGCACCTCCTCAAAGGCGAATTCGCCGAGAATGTCGGCACCGGTGTCGACAGCTTCTCGATGCGCCAGCCGCTGGGCGTTGCCGCCGGCATCACGCCGTTCAATTTCCCGGCCATGGTGCCCCTGTGGATGTTCCCGGTGGCACTGGTCTGCGGTAACTGCTTCGTTCTCAAGCCCTCGGAGCGCGATCCGGGCGCCGGCATGCTGCTGGCGCAATGGCTCGGCGAGGCGGGGTTGCCGCCCGGCGTGTTCAACCTGGTCAACGGCGACAAGGTCGCCGTCGATGCGCTGCTGCGACACCCGGGCATCGACGCCGTGAGTTTCGTGGGCTCGACGCCCATTGCCGAATACGTGCAGCGCGAGGGCGTGGTGCATGGAAAGCGCGTGCAGGCGCTGGGCGGCGCCAAGAATCACCTGGTGATGCTGCCGGACGCCGACGCCGCGTTCACCGCCGACGCCTTGTTAGGCGCGGCCTACGGCTCGGCCGGCGAGCGCTGCATGGCCATCTCGGTGGCGGTGGCCGTGGGCGAGGGCACCGGCGACCGCCTGGTCGAAGCGCTGGCGGCTCGAGTGCGCGCGCTGCGCATCGATCACTCCCAGAACGGCGAGGCCGACATGGGCCCGCTGATCACTGCCGCGCATCGCGAGCGCGTCTGCGGCTACATCGAGGCCGGTGTCGCCGAGGGTGCGCGCCTGGTGGTCGACGGCCGCGGGCACAAGGTGCCCGGCTACGAGAAGGGCTTCTTCCTTGGCGGAACGCTGTTCGACCACGTCACGCCGCGGATGAAGATCTACCGCGAGGAGATCTTCGGGCCGGTGCTGGTCGTGGTGCGCGTGCCGACGCTCGAGGCGGCCATCAAGCTGGTGAATTCGCATGAATTCGCCAATGGCACGGCCGTGTTCACGCGCGATGGCGGCGCGGCACGCACGTTCGCGCAGGCCATCGAAGTGGGCATGGTGGGCGTCAACGTGCCGATTCCGGTGCCCATGGCGTACTTCAGTTTCGGCGGCTGGCGTCGCTCGAGTTTCGCCGACCACGGCATGCACGGCATGGAAGGCGTGCGCTTCTACACTCGGCTCAAGACCGTCACGAGCCGCTGGCCTTCGTCTTCGAAAGAGGGGCAGGCGGGCAGTGCCGAGTTCGTGATGCCGACGATGAAGTGACGATGGACGCGCCGACGCCCGAGCTGTCGTTCCCGACATCGTTCTGCTGCAACTGCGGCAATCTCGATTGTGAGCCGGTGGTGCAGGACACGCGGGTCACGCGCTTCTTCGGCATCCGCGGCACGGAGTCGACATTTCACCTGAAGCTGCCGGTTTGTGCTGCCTGCCGCAAGACGCTGCGGCGGCGGCCGCCCGGATTCTTCTCGATCCTGTTCGTATTCGCGCTCGGCGTGGGTGTGCCGTGGCTGCTGTTGTACTTGCTTTCGGATCCGGCGCGGCAGACCCCCTCCTGGATCGACGTGAACCGGATCTGGATCAGCGTGGTGCTGGGTGTGATCGCCCTGTTTGCGTTCTACCGGCTGCGGCGCGCCAAGGCGCCCAAGACGAGCTTCTATCAACCGGTGCGCATCAAGCAGGCCAGGGTGCAGTTTGCCGGCGTGGCGGGCGGGGCGGGACACGTGGCCTACCTGAAGCTGGTCTTCACCAATCCCGACTACCTGAAGTCGTTCATCCACGTGAACGGCGAGGCCATCAAGAGCGGGCGTCTTGCGGTCGCGCAGGCCTGAGCGGGCCTGAGCGGCACCGCAAAGCTGTTCAAACGCGCGAGTTTTGCGCGATGACGCGCGCCATCCTCTGCGTTCAAATGCCTGCCACCTGGTAGTTCGAGGAGCAGCGCATGGATGCGCAGGCAACTCCATCCCGCCTCTCGCGGCTCGTGCACCACGCGGTCGTCGCCGCGCTGGCCTTGTTGATCACGGCCATCCTCTGGCAGGCCTACGGCGACTGGCTGATGTCGCCGCGCATCGATGTCGTCCTGGACTGATCCGGCGCTGCTGGGCGCCTGCGCGCTCATCGCCGTGCTCATCGCGCTGCCGGCATTGGGTGCTGGCTGGCGGCGGCGACGCAGCCGCGAGCTGGCCCGGGTCGCCAATGGCTTCATGGAGCTCGCGCAGGAGGTGAGGTCCACGGGCACTTGCCTGCAAGCCCACGAGGACCTGTTGCGAACGGCGCGTGCGCTGGAGATTCCCGAGCTGGTGACTTTCGAGTTCATCCACGGCTCGGCCAGGACCACGCCCGAGCTGCTGGCGGACACGGCACAGCGGCTCGCGTTACGGCTCAAGCGGCGCGTGGCCTTCGAGCGCAAGATGCTGGCGCGCACGGCGTCCGGCCGCTGGCGAGGGTCAATCGCCGCGGCGATGCCGGCCATCACGCTGCTCGCCATGGCGCCCGCCGGGCTCGTCTTGCCCATTGGCGCGCTGCTCTGCCTGTTGCTGCTCGAGTCGCTGGGCTGCTGGTTCCTGTGGCAGGCAGCGCGCGTCGAGGTGTGAATGGGCGAGATGCCGTTGTTCGTCCTCGTGTTGCTCGCGCCTGGCGCCGTCGTCCTCGCGGTGCTGGGCCTGCGCGGGCTGCTCGATGTCCACGATGCCGTGCGTCACGCCGAGCTCACGCGCCTCGCGGCGCCGCTGCATTGGCCGGCCACGCGGGCATTCTTCGGCGTGTGCACGGGCGTGCCGGTGTACCTGGCGACGGCGTCGCTGGGTGCCGTGGCGCTGGGATCGGCGGCCGTGACGGCTGCGCTGGGCTACGCGGTCGCGCCGCGATTCCGGGACGCGCTGCGGCAGCGCGCCGCGCAGGCATTGCTCGACGAGCTCGCGCTGCACCTTGATCTGTTCGCGCTGGTGGTGGAGGCGGGCGGTAGTTTGACTTCGGCGCTATCCGCCTGTGCCGAACGCGCCCCGGACGGACCGCTGCGACGCTGCTGGGCGCGCGCCGTGCTGGAAGTCCACGCGGGCGCGGCGGTCCACGACGTCCTGCGGGACCTCGATCTGCGCATCGGCGTACGGGCCTTCAGTTCCTTCGTCACGGCGCTGCGCTGTGCCGAGCGGGCGGGGGCGGATGCCGCGGTGATCCTGCGCGAACGCGCGCGCCAGGCGGCGGCCTCGCGATTCGCACGCGCCGAGCAGCGCGCTCGGGCCGCGCCTTTGCGGCTGTGGGCAACCCTGATGCTGTGTATCGCGCCCTGCACGCTGCTGGTGCTGGCGTTCCCGGTGGCGCGCCTGATGGCGCTGGTGGTGGATCGCTGAGGCCTAGCTATCGCCCAGCTGCCGGCGTTTCACCTGCGTCGCGACTTCCAGCGCCAGCAGGTCTTCGGGCCGATCGATGTCGAGCTCGGCGCTGGGCATGGCGAGCCGCACCACGCGGTCCACGTGCCGCTGCAGCAGGCCCTGCGCGCCGCGATCGCCGCGCAGCTCGTTCAATTCGCGGAAGCACCAGCGCGGGAAAATAGCGGGTACGCCCACGCGGCCGGCGTATTGCGCGGCGACGATGGAACTGGGATTGCGCCGCCAGGCGCTGGCGAGTCGCCGCAGGTCCTCGGTGGTCACCGCGGCCTGGTCGGCGAGCACGAACATTATCCCGTCGGCGGTGGAGGGCGTGTGCGCGATGCCGTCGCGGATCGAGCTGGCGATGCCCTCGGACCATTCGCGGTTCACCGTCACCGAGGCGGGGCTGTGCTTGAGCAGCGGCGCGAGTTCGCCGGCGTGCGCCCCGAGCACCACGGTCACCGAGTGGCCGGCGAGCTCCACGGCGCGGCTGATGACGGTGTGCATGAGAGGCCGTCCGCCCACCCGCACCAGCTGCTTGGTGGCACCGAAACGCGTGGACGCCCCCGCGGCCAGCACCACGACGTGGATGTGGCTGGACTCGGCGTTCGAGGCATCCAATTGCATCGCCGGCGATATTACTCCGCCAGGGGCCCGGCGCAGGCCCCCGGGGGCGGCCAACCGTTAATCCGGTCGCAGTTACACCCCTCGGTATTAGCCGCGAGCGTGCACCAGCGCACGCCCAAACCAATGATTTGGCGCTAGTTTGGACTCTTCGGTAAAACCGGGTCCAGCAGCCTTGAGCACGCAGTTCTTCGAGCGACAGGAAGTCCAGCGCAGCCAGACACAATGGCTGGTGGTGGCTTTCATTGCCGCCTTGCTGCTGGTCACGGTCGTCTTCAACCTGGTGATCATCGTCGGCCTCATCGGCCACCCCCGCGAAGTGCTGGAAGAGCATCCCGAAGTCGTCTTCTGGATCTCGCTGGTGGTGCTCGGGACCATGCTGATTGCCTCCTGGCACCGCGCCTCGCAGCTGCGGGCGGGCGGCGCGGTGGTGGCACGCGGGCTGGGTGGCGTCTCGGTCAACGCCAGCGAGGGCGATCTCAAGCGCAAGCGCCTGCTGAACGTCGTGGAAGAGATGGCCATCGCGGCGCGCATCCGCAAGCCCCAAGTCTACGTGCTGCCCGACGAGCCGGGCATCAATGCCTTCGCCGCCGGAACGTCGCCCGAAAATGCCGTGGTCGCCGTGACGCAGGGCGCGCTCGACAAGCTGGACCGCGACCAACTGCAGGCCATCGTCGGCCACGAGTTCAGCCACATCCTCAACGGCGACATGAAGATCAACATGCGGCTCACCGCGTGGATCTTCGGCCTGTTCGTGATCACCAACATTGCCGTGCGCATCATGGGCAAACGCTTCGGCGGCAAGGACGCCGCGCGGCTCAAGCTGGTGGCCTTCGGCATTTTCATCGCCGGGAGCGTGGGATTGTTCGCCGGCCGGCTGCTGCAGGCGGCCGTGTCACGGCGCCGCGAGCATCTGGCGGACGCCTCGGCGGTGCAGTTCACGCGCAACCCGCAGGCGCTGCAGAGTGCCTTCATCACCATGGCGGCGAGCGCCGAGGGCTCGCGGCTGCTCAACGTCGGCGCCGTCAACGTGGCGCACATGTTCTTCGCCGGCAGCGAGGCGCCCTGGGCGCAGAAGCTGGGCACGTCGTGGTTCGCGACGCATCCCACGCTCGAGGAGCGCGTGCGTGCATTGGACGGGCGCGTGTCGTCGGTGAAATTCCGCGCGCTGGTCAGCGACGAGAAGCGCAAGCAGGCGGCGCGCGCTGCGCAGGCTGCTGCCGACAGCGCAACTCCCGCGGCGGAAAGTTCGACTCCCGCGGCAGAAGGTGCGGCTCCCACGGCGGCAGCGGCCGTTGCCGCCGTCGCAGCCTCGGCCGCAACCGAAACCGCGGCCGCATCGCCCGCGAACCCTGAGGCCGCAAAGGCCCAGGGCCCGCAGTACGCCGACGTGCCGCTGGACAGCCTCGCCCAGTTCGCGGCACCCATCGAATCCGCCTCTTCAACTCCGGAGCAAGTCATGAACGTTTCTCCGCCGGCGCCACCGCCGGCCCCGCACGAAACCGGCGTCGCCACGGCGCTGGTGCGCGCCGCCGGCAACCTGGCGCTGTCCGAAACCATGCCGACGGGCGTGCGCATGATCGGTGGGAAGCCGCTGCCACCCGACGTGTTGCGCAACCGGTTGAGCCAGGAACAGCAGGCCGCCATCAGCGCTTTCATCGCGCGCGTGGAGAAATCGCCGGTCACGGTGCAGGCCAGCTTCGTCGCGACCATGCTCTCAAGCGAGGCCGTGAAGTGGCGCACGCAGCTCACGCGCCTGGCGCCGCTGCTCGGCATCGAGCTCATGAAGGAGACCCAGGGCCAGATTGAGCACGTCGCAGCGCTGGCGCCGGCGGCGCGTTTGCCCGTCCTCATGGATCTGCTGCTGTTGCTGGACAGCCTCGATCCGGCGGATCGCAAGCGCCTGCGCGCCATCGCCCGAGCCTTTGCGCCGACGGTCGCCGCCGGCGACATGCTGCGGTTCGCGGTGACCCGCATCCTCGAGAAGCGCCTGGCGAAGGCCGTGGAAATGCCGCCGCCGGTGCCGCTGCCGGAACGCGCCGCCGCGGTCTGCGAGTTATATGCCGCGCTGGCGCAATGCCGATTCGGCGCCGGCAAGCAGGGACTGAATGCCTACCGCGCCGGCCTGATGGGCCTGATGCCACCACAGAAGTGGACTCCGTTCCCCGAGACCCTGATCGCGCCGGCGGCCATCGATACCGCGCTGGCCGGGCTCGCGCAGATCCATCCCACGGGCAGGAAGTCGTTCTCCGAGGGCATGGCGCGTGTCATCGCGGTGGGGGGCCACCTGACCGTGCCGCAGGTGGACCTGCTGCGCGCCACCTGCCAGGTCATCGACTGCGCGGTGCCGGTACTCCCGGCGGACGTGGTCTTCGAGGAACCGGAAGCGGCGCCCGCGGCTCAACTCAGCGCGCGGTAGAGCATCCGCGTCCCGACGATCAGCAGGAACACGCCGAAGGCCTGCGACAGCCGGCGGCGGCTCAGGGTGTGCGCCACGCGGGCACCCAGCGTGGCGGTGAGCATGGAGCCGGGGGCGATGACTGCGAGTCCCACCAGGCTCACGAATCCCACGGTGGCCCAGGGCAGCTCGGCCGGCGGCCGGGCGAGTAGATAGCCCAGCGTGCCGGGAATGCTGATGAAGATGCCGAAGAACGCGGCCGTGCCCACGGCGCGATGGATGGGGTAGCCGCACAGGTTCAGCGTCGGCACGGTCAGCGTGCCGCCGCCGATGCCCATCACCGCAGAGACGCAGCCGATCAGGCCACCGGTGAGCGCGCCACCCGCGCCACGCGGCGCATCCTGCGCGACTCGCAGGTGATCGAGCGGCAACAGCATCTTGGCCGCGATCAGCAGGGCGACGGTACCGAACACGCCCGCCAGGACCGGCAGCGGCGCGTGCGACGCCAGCAGGCTGCCGGCTGCCGCGCCCAGCACCATGGCCGCGCCCCAGGTCTTCGCGAGCGGCCAGTCCACCGCGCCGCGCGAGTGATGCGTGCGCGCCGAGCTGATCGAGGTGGGGATGATCGCCGCCAGCGACGTGGCCACGGCCACGTGCATGCGGTATTCCTCGGGCACGCCGGCGAAGCGCAGCGAGTACTCGAGCACGGGCACGGTCACGATGCCGCCGCCGACGCCCAGCAATCCGGCCACGAATCCCGCGAACACTCCCGACATCGCAAGGATGCCGATGAGCGGCAACAGTTCCTGCCAGGAGACGGCGCCGAATTCAGCGCTCACGCCATGACTCCGCGGCGCTTCATCCCTGGGCGGTTTCGCTGAAGGGCCGACCGTGCCGGCCAGCAATAGCCGCGTGCACTTCGCCGATGATGGACAGCGCGATGGACTCGGGCGCGCGGCCGCCGATGTCCAATCCCACCGGTGCGCGCAGCCGCGCGCGCAGCTTGCCTGCGTCTCCGCCCAGGTCGCCGAGCAGCTTTTCCCGCCGGGCCGCCGGGCCGAGCAGCCCGACGTAGGGCAGTTGGCTCTGCGCCAGGGCGCGCAGGTAATGCAAGTCGGAATCCAGGTGATGGCTCATGACCACGGCCGCGGCGAAGTCGTCCAGGTTCACCGACGACGCCAGCTCCGGCGGGCGCACTTCGATGAGCTCGGTGCCCGCGGGAAAACGCGCCGGCACCAGGTAGCTCGAACGATGGTCGACCACCACGACACGCCAGCCCAGGAAGGCCGCGAGTTCGGCCACCGGCCGTGCATCCGGGCCGCCGCCTAACAACAGCAGGCGCGGCGGCGGGGCGATCGAGGCCACGAACAGCTCGGCGTCGGGTTGCTGCAGCTGGATCAGCGCATTGCCCGCGGCGCCGGCCGCCGCATGGCGCAACGCCAGGATCTTCGGATCGACCACCGCGCCATTGAGGGGTGCACCGGTGTCAGTGACGAGGTGCCCGAGCGGCAGCGCGGCATCACGGCTGGCCGTGACGAAGGCAATGCGGCAGTTCACGCCGCGGCGGGCCGCTTCCGCCATGTATTGCAGCGGCTGCCAGCGCTCGTGGCTGCCGACGCGGGTCAGCAGGATGTCCATGGCGCCCTCGCAACCGGCACCGAGGCCGAACAACTGGTCGGTGGTGCTGCGCAGGTCGTAGCTCACGATGCGCGCCGTGCCGGAGGAGGCCACCGAGCGGGCATGTTCGCGCAGGTCACCTTCGAGACATCCGCCGGACAACAAGCCAGCGTATTCGCCATCCGCGGCGATCAGCATCTGGGCGCCCGGCTTGGCGTAGGTAGAGCCGCCCGTACGGATGACCGTGGCCAGGACCAGGGGCTGTTCCAGGCTGCGGGCGCGTTCGAACAGGGGCAGGAGACGATGGAGCGACATCAGGGCGGAATTTATGCCAGATATTCGCGCCGCGCGCTTGCGCGCGATGCAGTCCAACCAGTAGATTTGCCGGGCTTTTTTGCCCCGATCAGCTGTTTCCCCAGGGTCGTACGTTTCAATGCCATCCCCTGACCCCTCCGCCTGGGTCGTACATAAATTTGGCGGTTCGTCAGTCGCTGACGCCGAGTGCTTTCGCCGCGTCGCCACCATCCTCGAGACACTGCCCCCGGGCCGCCTGGGAGTGGTGCTCTCGGCCTGCCGCGGCGTCACCGATGCGTTGCTGGGCCTCGTGGCCCGTGCCGAGGCGCAGGATGACGCCTGGCGTGGCGAGCTGGACGCGCTGCGCGCGCGCCACGCTGCAATCGCGCAATCGCTGCTGGCGCCGCAGGCGACGCAGCTCTACATGGCGGCGTTCGATCGCGACCGCCACGACATCGAAGGCATCCTGCACACCGTCAAGCTGACGCGCAGTGCCGCGCAGAATGTCCGCGACCTGATCGCCGGTTACGGCGAGATCTGGTCCACCAAGCTGTTCCG
>DASUGK010000153.1:0-3811 GCA_036274075.1 Steroidobacteraceae bacterium
GCTCACGGGCAAACGTGGGGTGTCGGCCCAGGGGGTGGAAAGAGAAGAGCGCGGCGTTGAGGTCGCGATTCTTTTCCCAGCCAAGCCGGGGAAATTTCTCATTTGCTGGCAAACGGGGACGTACCGCGGTGGGTGGGAGTCCCGGCGCACGATCCATGGGTATGCAGTGAGCGCGCGGGCCGGGACTACCGAATTCGCAAGGCACGGAGCCGTCCCCGACCGAGTGATGGCGAGTGCTGACGATTAGCCGATTCTGCGCCCGAATCATGGACCAAAGAGCGGCGGCCCTAATCTCGCGAAACAACCATCGAAGGGCCCGGCGAAAAGCGCGATCACTGCATACCCATGGGTCGGGCGCCGGGACACGCGCCTCCCAGGTCCGTCCCCGTTTGCTAGGAAACGGGGAGTGTCCCCATTTTTACCACCACATGATGTAGAGCCATGCCAGGATGGCGATCACGACCAGCGCGGCGATGTTGAATCCCGTGCCGGTCCTGAAATCGACGTTCTTGATGTCGACGCTCATGGCGGCTTCCTTCTGCGGCGACATCAGCGAGATGCCCACCGCGATCACGATGCCGGCCACGAAGCACCAGCCCACGCGGTTCATGAACGGATAGTCCGGCAGGAATTTGTAGAACACGTACGACAGCACGACCGTGGCGAGCATCGAAACCATCGCCGCCGTCGCCGTGGTGCGCGCCCAGAACAGGCCCAGCAGGAAGATCACGCAGATGCCCGGCGTGACGAAGCCCGTGAAGTTCTGGATGTACTGGAAACCCTGGCCGAAATTCTGCAGGAAGGGCTTGGTGATGAAGATGGCGATGACGATGGACACGACCGCCACGATGCGGCCCACGGTCACGAGCGTCTTCTGCTCGGTCTGCGGCTTCATCGCGCGGTACAGGTCCATCGTGAAGATGGTCGCGATGGAATTGATCTTGGACCCCGTGGACGCCACGATGGCCGCGACCAGCGCCGCGAACACCAGGCCCTTGATGCCCATCGGCAGCATGGCCATGAGGCTCGGATAGGCCTGGTCGGTCTTCTCGAGTCCGGGTGACAACACCAGCGCCGCGATGCCCGGCAACACGATGATGGCCGGCATGATGAGCTTGAGGAAGGCGGCGAGCACGATGCCCTTCTGCGCCTCGTTCACGCTCTTGGCCGCGAGGCCGCGCTGGATGATGTATTGATTGAAGCCCCAGTACGAGACATTCATCATCCACATGCCGCCTAACAACACCGCGAGACCGGGCAGGTCCTTGTAGTGCGGGCTGTCGGGCGAGAGGATCATGTCGAACTTCTCGGGGAAGCGATCCGTCAGGATGTTGAAGCCGGCGATCACGCCCGCGCCGTCGCTGACTTTGTCCAGCGACATCCACGTAATGATGACGCCGCCCAGCACCAGCAGCGACACCTGCACGACGTCGGTGAGCGCGACGGCTTTCAGTCCGCCGTACAGCGCGTACAGCAGGGCGAACAGGGCCAGCGCGGTGATCGCGACCTGCAGGTCGATACCGGTGATCGCATTCACCGCGAGTGAACCCAGCCACAGGATGGAGGTGAGGTTCACGAAGATGTACAGCGCCAGCCAGAAGATGGCCATGACGGTGCGCACGGACGGGCTGTAACGCTTCTCGAGGAATTCCGGCATCGTGTAGATGCCGTTCTTGAGGAACACCGGCAGGATCCACTTGCCGACCACGATGAGCGTGAGCGCCGCCATCCATTCATATGAAGCGATGGCCATGCCCAGCACGTAACCGGATCCCGACATGCCGACGATCTGCTCGGCGGAGATGTTCGCGGCGATCAGCGACGTGCCGATGGCCCACCACGGCAGTGCGCGCGAAGCGAGGAAGTAGTCCTGCGCGTCCTTCTTGTGTTCGCCCTTTTCGCGCGAGACCCACTGCGCCAGCAGGAAAATGCCGATCGCGTAGATGACAAGGATCGCGATGTCGACGGTCGCCAGGTTATTCACGTAAACCCCCTCAGGCTGCGGCGTCGTACGACGCCCTCGTTGTTATCTGTTGCCCGCGGCGGCCGCCTCGATGAGTGCCGTCGCGCGTTTCGTCAGCTCCGCGAGTGTATACGCGGGCGTGAACAATTCGCTGCCGAATCCGAATCCATCCGCGCCTGACGCAAGCCATTCGGCGATGTCCTGCGAGCCAATGCCGCCCACCGGGTAGACCCTCACGTGTTTCGGCAACACGGACTTGAGCGCCTTGAGATGGCGCGCGCCATATGTCACGGCAGGAAACAGCTTGAGTTCGGTGGCGCCCGCGGAGATCGCGGTGAACGCCTCGGTGGCGGTAGCGATACCAGGCAGCACGCGCATCCCGAGCACGATCGCTCGGCGGATCACCTCGACGTCGCAATTGGGCGCGACGACGAGACCACCGCCGGCGTCGCGCACGCGATCCACGTCCGCGGTATTGAGCACGGTGCCGGCGCCGACCAGGCAAGATGCGCCGCACGTACCGGCGAGTAGTTTGATGGTGGCGAAAGGATCGGGGGAGTTGAGCGGCACTTCGATGGTACGGAAGCCGGCCTTCACCAGTAATTCGCCGACCTGCGTCGCGCGTTGCGTCGTCAGTCCGCGCAGGATGGCCACCAGTTCCAGGTTTCGACTGCTCATGCGTGCGCCCTTTCGTGCTCCCGGAAGACGTATGCGAGGCCGGCAAGTGAGGCGGTCGAGCCATCGACCTTCGTGGCCTTGCGCCCGTGCCGCGCCAGCGCCAGTGCGTACGAGTCCGCGAGATGCGGCGCGCCGATGATCAGCACCGGTTCGCGTTCATACGCGCCGGACACCTTGAGCGCGCCGCCCACGTCGGCGCCGATCAGCAGGCCCGAAATCCACGAGGCGGCGCCCTCGTTGGAAAGCTGCTTGTCGAGCCGCAGGCTGCGCGCCTGGAAAACCTGGTGGATCAGCGCGCCCGGATGGCGCACGGCCTCCGCCAGGCCGCGCTCGAAATCCCTGGCGTCGTGCGTGACGGGCGTGGCCTTGTCTCGCACCAGCACGCTGTGTTCACACAGCAATCCAAAGACTTCCCCGGTCGGCGCAGTGAGGAATTCCTGCACCACGCCGCGCGACAGGGTCACCCACTTGGTGTGCGTACCGGGCATGCACACGAGCTGGCGCTCACCCGGCAGCAGGCCCATGCACTGCGCGCCGAACAACTGGGTTTCCTCGCCGCGCATCACGTCCGGTGCACCCAGCGGGTTCGTGCAGCGCATGCCGGGCAGGACGTGCACGCCTTCGCGGATTTTCACCGCGGAATCCGCCAGCTCGTACAGGTCCGCCGGGCAGGGTAGATAGGGAGCCTCTTTCCACCCGAAAGCCGATCCCACCATCCCGCACATGAAGGCCGGCAGCTCGCGGTGGGCGGCGCGCCAGCCCGCCGTTGCCTCGTCGAATACTTCGTCAAACCGGCCGCGTGACTGCGCGGCGCCCGGGCCCTCGCGTGTTTCCAGCGCCTGGCCGTCTTCGTCGCAAAGCGCGAAGCGCGCATTGCTGGTGCCCCAGTCCACGGCGATGAAGGCGGCCGGAAACGTCATGGCAGGGACAGGCCGCCGTTGACGTGCGCGATGTTGCCCGTGATGAGCACGGCCTTGCCGGCCAGGTCGTCGATGCGAGTCATGCGCGGGAATGTTACGGGGCCGCGAGCGTGCGCTCCATGGCCACGGTGCCATCGGGGCGCAGCAGCCGGGCGACGAGCCGATAGGGTGTCCGGGCTTCGGCCAGCGGCACGTTGGCGCCGATCATCGGCGCCGCGTCTCCTTCGATCCTCTGCGAGCCACTGGCAAA
>DASUGK010000154.1:0-2648 GCA_036274075.1 Steroidobacteraceae bacterium
AAGCGCATGTTGCGTCCCAAGCGCAACGAGTGGCAGATGACCTTCGTCGGCAGCGCGCAGGCCGCGCTCGAATCGCTTCGAGCCGAGCCCTGCGAAGTCGTCGTCACGGACATGCGCATGCCGGGCATGAGCGGCGCGGAACTGCTCGAGGTCGTGCAGCGCGAATACCCGGACACCATCCGCCTGATCCTGTCGGGCCAGGCCGAGACCGAATCGGTGATGAAGGCGCTCGGCGTCTCGCACCAGTTCCTTTCCAAGCCCTGCGACGCGGACATCCTGCAGGGCACGATCGCGCGCGCCTTCACGCTGCGCGACCTCGCGGGCAACGCGGCCATCAAGACCCTGGTGGCGCGCATCAACAAACTACCCACGCTGCCGGCCACCTACCAGCGGCTGGTGGCGTGCCTCAAGAGCCCCGACGCGGACATGGACGACGTCGCGAAGATCATCTCCATGGACCCGGCGATGTCGGCGCGCCTGCTCAAGGTGGTCAACTCGGCCTACTTCGGCCTCGCCAAGCCGGTGGTGGACGTGGCCCGTGCCGGCGCCCTGCTCGGCCTCGACCGCATCATGTCGCTGGTGCTGGGCCAGGGAATCTTCTCCGGCGGCGACGCGCCGCAGGTGCGCGGCTTCAGCCTGGAAGCGCTGTGGTCGCACAGCATCGCGACCGCCTCCGCCGCACATCGCATCGCGATCGACGAAGGCCTCGACAAGGAATTGATCTCCGCGGCGTTCCTCGCCGGCATGCTGCACGACATCGGCAAGCTGGTGCTCGCCATGGGCATGCCCGAGGAGTACGCGCGCGTGCTCGAGATGGCGCGTGGCCGCCCGGGCAGCGAGCGCGAGATCGAGACGCTGGAGTTGCAGGCCGCGCACACCGACGTGGGCGCCTACCTGGTCGGCCTGTGGGGCCTGCCGAACACCATCGCCGAGGCGATCGCCTTCCATGAAGACCCCGCGCAGTGCACCACGGAATTCGGCCTGCCGGGCATCGTGCACGTCGCCGACCGCATCGCGCACCACCCGGAGATCGCCGATCCGCGCGCGCCGGAGCTGCACCTGAATTTCGACTACCTGGAGAAGAACGGGCGCGACGGGAAATGGAATTCGTGGCGCGAGCTGTGCGTGGCGGCCATCGCCAGGGAACAGGCGCCGTGAAAGACCGCGTCCTCTTCGTCGACGACGAACCGAACGTGCTCGACGGCATCCGCCGCCAGCTGCGCAACCGCGTCGACCTCGAAACCGCGACCAGCGGCAACGCGGGGCTCGAGATCATCCGCGCGCAGGGTCCGTTCGCCGTGGTGGTCTCCGACATGCGCATGCCGGAGATGGACGGCGCGCGCTTCCTCGCCAAGGTCAACGAGATCGCGCCGCAGACGGTGCGCATGGTGCTCTCGGGCCAGGCCGACCTCGAATCGACCATTGCTGCCGTCAACGAAGGCCGCGTGTTCCGCTTCCTGCTGAAGCCGTGCAACTCGGAGACGCTGTTCGGCGTCATCAAGAACGGCATCGAACAGTACCGTCTGATGCACGCCGAGAAGCACCTGCTCGAAAACACCCTGAACGCCACCGTGAAGGTGCTGTTCAACGTGCTCGGGCTCATCAACCCGATGGCGCAGCGCCGCGCGGCGCAGATCCAGCGCTACGCCGAGAGCGCGGCCGCGAGCCTCAACCTCGACGCGAACATGTGGCAGTACCACCTGGCGGCGATGATCTCGCAGCTCGGCTGCATCACCCTGCCGCAGGAGACGCTGACGCGCGCCCTCAGCGGCCAGCCGCTCTCGGCCGACGAGAAGCGCCTGTACGAATCGCATCCCGAGATCGCGGGCAAACTGCTCGGCACCATCCCGCGTCTCGAAGCCGTGGCCGCCATGGTGGCGGGCCAGATGCAGGTGCCCTCGCGCGATCTCGCCAATGGCAACCCGGCGACCTGGGAACCGCAGAAGATAGGCGCGGCCATCCTGTGGGCCGCGGTGACCTTCGATCGTCACATATCGCTCGGCCGCATCCCCGAGCAGGCCGCGCAGCTGGTGAACCAGGCCGCGCCCGGGCTGCCGCCGGCCATGACCGCCGCCATGGTCAAGACCCTGAGCGACGACTCGGGCCTGGTCATGACGCGCTCCGTGATGCTGCGCGAGCTCGAGAACGGCATGGTCATCGACGCCGACGTCATGAGCATGCGCGGCACGCGCCTGGTGCCGCGCGGTACCGAGGTCACCGCCGCCGTCATCGATCGCCTGCACGCCGTCGCCGGCGGCGTGGGCGTCAACGAACCCATTCGTGTTTCAGTCAAGGTGCTCGATTAGCACCAAGGTATCCGTCATGAAGAAGGACAAACTACTCCTGGTCGACGACGAGCCGAATCTCACTTCGGCCCTGGTCCGCAGCCTCGACCGCTCCAAGTTCGAGATCTTCACCGCCGATTCGGCGCAGAAGGGTCTCATGATCCTTGCCGGCAACGACATCGACGTGATCGTCTCCGACGAGCGCATGCCGGGCATGACGGGCAGCCAGTTCCTCTCCGAGGTGCGCAAGCAGTGGCCCAACACCATCCGCATGATCCTCTCGGGACAGGCGGACCTGGAGGCCGCGGTGCGCGCCATCAACGAGGGCGAGGTGTACCGCTTCCTGCTCAAGCCCTGCCATCC
>DASUGK010000155.1:0-7906 GCA_036274075.1 Steroidobacteraceae bacterium
CCGCTTGGTGACTGGCAGTGCCTGCCGGTCGGCACGGAAACGGCGCGTTGGAAAGGGGAGCGGATCGACTACGACCTCGCGCTGGAGGTCTTCGTGCAGCAGTCGAAGCGAGGGAAGGGCGTTCCAGCTGGAACGTCTCACGCATGACGCAAGAGCACCTGTCGGGAACGTAAGCGACGATCAGTCGCTCGATGGCCGAACCTCGAAGCTCGCGCTGATGAGTGGTTCGCGATCTAGCTCGACCACGTACCACCATGTGCCGACGGCATCATGATCGTCGTCGTAGCCGTGACAAAAGCCGCGTTCAACTGATGAACCCGCCGCAAAGTCGCGGGTCACGACCTTGCTGACTTGATTTCCCAGGCCGTCGTAGATCGTCCATTGCAACGAATGCTCGCCCTCAGGTACCAGGAGAGCATGAATTTTGAAGCAAACATACTGGTCGAGGTGCGCGACGAGTGCGGGTGTCTCGCGAAACGTCACCGGATCCCGGATCGTGAATCGCGTGGTTACAACGGGATCCGCTGCTTCGGCACCAACGCTCGCACACATCCCTGCCAACAGCAGAAGACATTGTTTCCAGGATCGCATTTGCGTCCTCCCAGTCTTTCAACCTAGACGGGGCGACTCTCGAAAAGGTTGCAATCGCGTTCCAGCCGGAACGCTTTTTTTTAGAGCAATGCCACCTCCGGCATCACCGGCAACGCAGGATCCAACACCGGCGCCGCATCCTCCGGCCACCGCACAACGTAGAGCTGCGACCGATACTCGCGGCGGCGCGCAAGCTCACGGACACGGGCGGCGAAGGGATGCGAACTCGGCCAGCCCGTGAAAACCACGTGCAGTCCACGCCGCCGCGCCTCGGCGCGCGCCGCCTCCAGCAGCACCAGCAGGTCTTCTTCCCGCTCCACCGCCACATGCGACAGCCACGCCGCACGCAGTGGTTCCCCAGGCGCGGGCAGCCGCGGCATCCCGGCGAAGCGCGCTCCCAGATTCACGATCGGCCGCACGCGGCGCAACCACGGCGAATATCCCGCCACCACCAGCTGCCGATGCGCCGACTGATCCCACAGCGCCGCACAGGCGCGCACGCGGCCACCGCCGCCACCTGCACCGCCGTTTCCACGCAGTACGAAGTAATCCCGCGGCGCCAGCCAGCCATTTCGTGCGAAGGCTTCCAACGTCTCCGGCCGCCAGCACGCCGCGAACTGCCGCTGCGCGCCCTGGCGCATCAGCAGCGAGGCAATACCCGGCAGATCGGAGAACCCGGCCTGGTCGCATGACATGTCTCCGCCCGGCAGCAGCGCAAACGTCGAGTACTCACCCACAGGCTCGTAATACGGCATCCCCTTGAGCCTCGCGCCGAGCACGCGCCGCGCCCTGGCGTTGTCGCGCATGATGGACGTCAGCGACCACGGCAATTCCTGCGGCGTGACGAGCAGCCGCCGCACGGCTTCGAATCCGCCGCGCAACACCAGCAATCGATGCCGGAATCCGCGCACCACGCGCAGCCCCGCGAGGTAGGGCAGCGCTTGCACCTCGCCGTTCACGAAACACTCGCGCACCACGCGCTCGCAGAGGCCGACGATTTCACCGCTGCGCCGGTTGCGCGCCAGGATGTAGCCGTGAGCCAAACTACCGAAGTCGGACTGCAGGGCGTCGGGCTCGCGGCGGAACGACAGCTGCATCCGCCCGCCGGTGGCGATGCGCGCCAGCAGTTCGCGCACCGTGGGCTCGTCCTGCCGGGCGGCCACCCAGTAGTCGTAGTCTCCGACGCAGTACGTGGCGGGGTTCACGCCACGGTCAGCAGCTCGCCTCTCCATAGCGGGTCGCCCAGCGGGAACTGATCGCGCGTCGACACTTCGGCGCGGTGCATTCCATTGATGAGGAAGAAATTGCGGAACATGAAACTCTCGCGGCGATTCACGGGGTCGAAGGCACGCCGGATCATGCTCTTCCAGCTGTAGAAACGCCTGCGCGCGTCGATGCACTGGTGGCGGACTTCGTCGGGCTCCATGTTGGCCGGGCGGAAGGGCAGGTCGTTGTAACGATAACGCTCGTCCAGCCACCAGCGCTCGTGCAGCAGCCGGCCTTCGCGCTGCAGCCGCTGGTACAGCGGCGTGCCGGGAAACGGCGTCAGGTGATTGAAAGCCGCGAGGTAGAAATTGTTGGCGATCGAGAACTCGGCGGCCTGCGCGGCAGAGCCGGGTTTGTCGCCGTCGTACCCGAACACGAAAGTGCCGTACACGCGGATGTTGTGACGCCGGAGGTTGGCCAACGCCACCTCGAAGCCGCCGCGCATGGTGTTGAAATTCTTGCGCATGGACTTGAGCACGGCGTCGTCGAGGCTCTCGAAGCCGATGAGCACGCCCTGGCAGCCGCTGCGCGACAGCGTCGCGAGGAACTCCTCGTCGTGAGCGGCGTTGATGCTCATCTGCGTGACCCAGCGGGCCTTCACTTCCACGAGCGCCGCCACGAGCTCGCGCGCGTATTTCAGGCTGGCCGCGAAGTTGTCGTCCACGAAGAAAAACAGCTTGTGGCGTTTCTTGAGCTCGCGCAGCTCGGCGACGATGGCGTCCACGGGGCGATGCCGCGCCGTGCGCTCGAAGAAGGTCTGCACGGCGCAGAACTCGCAGGGGAACTTGCAGCCGCGGCCAGTCTCGATCAACCCGATGGGCAAATAACGCCGTCCCTGGAACAACCGGCGGTCGTAACGCACCGTGGCCAAGGCGGGCCGTTCGCTGGCGCGGTAGGTGGGCTTGAGCTGGCCGTGGCGCGCGTCGTCGATGACTTCGGCCCAGATGTTCTCGGCCTCGCCCAGCACCACGCTCTCGGCGTAACGCGCGACTTCGTCCGGCGCGAGCGTGGCGTGGAATCCGCCCATCACCACGGGCACGCCGCGCTTCCGATACTCGCTGGCGATCTGGTACGCGCGTTTGGCGGTGTAGGTCTCGACGGGAATCGCCACCAGGTCGGTCGGCTCGTCGAAGGGAATTTTCTCCATGCGATCGTCGTGGAAGCGGATGTCCACGTCGGGCGGTGTGAGCCCCACGAGCACGGCGATGGGCAGCGGCTCCATCTGCCAGGTGCGCATGTAGTTCACGCCTTCGCGGCGGCCGATGGCGGGGTGGATGAGCGTCAGTCTCACCGGGCGCCCGCCAGATCAGAAGCCGTGCCCACCTGCGGCCAATCGCAGTTGTAATGCGTGTGCAGGTGGTGCGCATAAAAGCGATAGCCGAGGTTCGCCGCGATCGCGATGGGAATCTGCACGCGCGCCTTCGACAGCCGCTTCCAGATGGCGCGCCGCGAATACACCGCCTTCCACGCGCGCTCGTGTCCTTCCTGCAGCTCGCGCGGCGTCATGAGCTTCGGCAGATGCACCACGTGTTGCCCGTCGTACTGCTCCCAGTTGCGCGTGAGGATGCGGCCCTCGGCGTCGAGGCGCCGGAACAGCGGCGTGCCGGGGAAGGGCGTGAGGATCGCGAAACGCGGCAGGTCGACGGCCACATCGTTGACGAACTCCGCGGTGCGCGCGAACACCTCGGTGTCGTCGTGGTCGTTGCCGAACACGAAGCAGCCCTGGATGCTGATCTTGAGCCGGTGCAGGTCCTCGACCAGCGAGCGGTACAACGTCGGATCGTTGAACTTCTTGCCGATGTCGCCGAGCGCGGCCTTGCTGATGGTCTCGAAGCCGATCAGCAGGCCCGAGCAGCCGCTGCGCGCCATGAGCTCCATGAGGTCGTGGTCGCGCCCGATGAGGCTGGTCGAGAGCCCAAACCACTTGATCCCGAGCGGCACCAGGGCGGTGAACAGCTCGCGCGCGTAGTGCTTGTCGGAGATCAGGTTCAGGTCGATGAAGATGATGCGTTTCGCGCCGAACTGGCGGATGTCGGCAACCACGTCCTCCACCGGCTTCTGCAGTTGCTTGCGGCCCCAGGCCGCGGGCGCCACGCAGAACTCGCAGTCGTGCGCGCAGGAGCGCGTGGCCTCGAACACGGCCTGCGTGAGGTAGTCACGCTTGTCGAACAACTCGCGGCGCGCGAAAGGCAGGCCGGCGAGGTCGAGATCCGGCGCCTGCACGTAGCGCGGCTTCATCGCGCCACGCGAAAAATCCCGCAACAGCTCGGGCCAGGCCCGGTCCGCGTAGCCGGTGCAGATGGCGTCGGCGTGTTGCGCAGCTTCGTCAGGCATCAGCGTGACGTGCGGGCCGCCCAGCACCACCTTGATGCCACGGCGGCGGTAGTGGGCCGAGAGCTCATAGGCCCGCAACGAACTTCCGGTGATCACCGTCATACCGACCAGGTCCGCGTCGAGATCCAGCGGCAAGTTGCCCGTGCCCTCGTCGAACAGGCGGAACTCGATGTCCAGCTCGGGCGGCGCCAGCGCCGCGAGCGTCGTCAGCGTGAGCGGCTGGTAACGCAGCGACTTGCGGAAGATACCGCCGGAGCTGCGGTACAGCGGACCCTTGGGCGAGATCAGCGCGACTTTCATGTGGGCAGTTGGCTCCGGTCGAGGATCAGCGCGCAGTTCTTTGCATCGCCGAGGCGCATGCCGCGCGCGGCCAGCTCGCGCGCGCGGTGCTGCGCGAAGCCGGGCGAGCACACCACGTCCAGCGGCTGCAACTGCCCGAGCTGGCGCGCGTAGGCGTACTGCGGGTTGTCGTGCAACAGCGAGTCGACGTGGGCGGCCAGGTTGTCGTCCGCTGGCGCGGCAGCGTCCACCCACAATTCATAGTGCGGACGCGGTTGCGCGCTGGGCACCAGCGCCGCGCCGGACGGCAGCCGCGCCAGTACGCGCGCCACGAAACTGTCGGAAAGTTTCTCGCCGACCAGGTCGCTGACCACGCCGGCGCGGCCGACGAATCGCAGTGTCGGGCCGGTGTCGCCCTGCGATTCGCACTCGAGCACATCGCCGACGTCGTAGCGATACAGGCCGCCGGGCGTGGTGATGACCGCGCGATAGCGCGCGCCCGAGGTGAGCTCGTGCGCCAGGTGCGCATCGCCGTCGGTCCCGAGGAATTCGATGAACGCGCTGGTGAGCGCAGGCACGCAACCCTTCTGCTGGCGTACCGTGAGCACCGTCTCGGTGGCCAGCACTCCCTTGGCGTCGAGATACGCGCCCGGCAGCAACTCGCCGACGCGCGCGGCATAGGGTGCCGAGGGGCCGTCCATCCACATGGACACGGCCTGTAGTTTGGGCCAGAGATGGCGTACCAGTCCGTCGGCCGAACCGAGCGCGCGTTCGACGCGCACCACGGCCGCGGACTCACCGGTGCGATGCAATTGCTCGCAAACCTGCCCGGCCTCGCGCGGCAGCGAATCCAGCAGTTCCAGCAGGAACGTGGGGCTCCACACCGAGATCAGCGTGAGATCGTCGCGCGTCGCCAGATGCGCGAGCGTGCCCACGCGCCAGCGCGCCAGGTCCCCGAAGGCCGGCGGCACGGTGATCACCTGCGCCAGCGACGGCGCGAGTTCCGCGCCCAGGTAGGCCGCATCCGAGGGCAGTCCCACGGGCAGACCGCAGCCGGGCGACTGCGCGCTGCGTGTCACGGGGCTGGCCGCCACGTAAGCCACGCCTTCGGAAATGCGCGGGCAGCGCTCGAGCAACTGCGCGAGCCAGGGCAGTACGCCCGCACGAAACGCGTCGAGCGAGGCCGCGGTGTAGGGAATTAGCTTGGCGCCGTGCACGGTGCCGCTGGTGGATTCGAAGGCCACCGGAGGTTCGGCGGTCAGCACCGCCGGCTCACCCGCAGCGACACGCTCCAGCCACGGCGCGTACTGCACGTCGCGGCGCACCGGCACCGCGCGGCGGTAATCCTCGACGCGCGCCAGCTTCGCAAAGTCATGCTGCCGGCCGAACTGCGTGTCGCGGTTGGCGGCAAGAATCGACTGCAGCAGCCGCGGCTGCTGGCGTTCGCAGGCGGCGAGCGCGGCGAGCAGCGCCAGCCGTTCACGCGCCGCGGCCGCGGCAATGCTGGCCCAGGCGTTCAAAGCGCGCTCCCGCCGTCGAACAGGCGGCGCGCCAGCGGCCGCAGGTTTTCCCGCGCGAGCTCGCACAGGCAGACCAGCTCATGCCCGTTGCGATATCCCGGGTTGCGGCGCAGGAAGAAACTCACGTCCACGCGCGCCGCTTCGCGATCGTTGGCCTCGGCAAAATCCTCGGCGAGATGGCCATGTGACTCGGGATAACGGATCAGCCCGCTCTCCGCGTCGAAGGCGTCGCCGAATCGTTCCTCGGCGAGCTTGCGCATCAGCGCGGCGATGGAATCGGGCGTGCCGCGTTCCCAGTGCGGCCAGAACTCGCGCGCGAAGGTGGGCAGGTAGCGGAAGGTGCGGTGGCCCTTCACGATGAGGAACCAGAACAGCGGTAGTTCGGGCTGTTCGCGCTTGAGCTCGCCCACGTAACGCAGCCACGAGAACGCCAGCGCCTGCGAGCCCCAGTGTTCGCGCTCGATGATGGTGTCGCCCGAGAACACGTAGCGGATGGTGCGGCCCTCGAACTGCGTGACCCCCACGGCGATCGTGGAAAATCCCTGGATGACATCCGCCGCGTCGCGCAGCAGCAGCAGCGAGTCCTTGGCAGCGAGGTCGCGTTCGAACAGCTCGCGATGCGTGCCCGAATAGAAACGGCGGTACAGGTTCCACATCGCTTCGCGATCGGCGGCGGAAGCGATGGAGACCGGTACGACCTTGGCAGTGAGGGCAGGAGCGGTACTCACAGGCGGGCGTCAGGTTGAACGCAAAGACCGCCTGCCGCAAGAGGGCGGCCCGCGCCACTGGCGGTGGCGCGGGGCAATACCGCGCCCCTGTGCAGGCCGCCTAGTACCAGGCTTCGACCGAGGCCGCGATCCAGTTTCGGTCGTATTCGTAGAAATCGATGGGCGAGTCGTTGCGCTCGTGTTCGTAGCGGATGAACAGCTGGGCCTGTTTCCAGTACTTGGCGATGGCGCCGAGCCGCAGGGTCAGGCGCTTGTCCTTCCACGACTCTTCTATATCGGCCTCAGGCTGGGCCGGGTGCCGGGTCTGGCGCAGCGTCGCGCCGCCAGTGAGACTCCAGCGCGTGTCCAGGGCGTATTCGGCGCTGCCGCCCAGCTCGGCCCAGCGCGAGGCGAACACCTCGTCGTCGGCGTGGTTGATCTCGCCGCGGGTGTGCGCCGAGAAATTCCAGGCCTGCCAGCTCCACTCGTAGCGCACGCCGAGCTCGGTACGCGAACCGGTGAGCCCGGAGAAATCGCCCTCGCCATCCACCGCGGTGAGGCGGACTTGCGCCTGCAGGCGCTGCCCGGTGGAGAAATTGCGCGTCGCGCGCGCGCTCGCCGCGGCGGATTGTTCATACACATCGCCGCCCAGCGTCAGGTAGTTGCCATAAGCGCCGACTTCGACATGCCAGTTGCCGGGCTCGAAGATTCGCGCGCCTCCCACCGAGAAGGCGCCCTGGTCGAATTCGTCCAGGTCGGCGTACTTGAGCCAGCCGGCAGCGGCGTCGATGCGCCAGCGTCCGGCGAACCTGGCGTTGCCGGCGAACAGCAGCTCGGCGAAAGCATCGTCCTCGCCGGTGCCGGCGGTATCGATGGACTCCGAACGCAGCGCGACGTTGTCGTCGTAACCGGCGCCGGTGCGCGCGTACAGCGACCAGGTGACAGGTGGCTCGGGCGCCGGCAATTCACCGAGCTGGCGTCTTGCCAGGCCGGCCAGGCGCTCGTCGGAGTCCTGCGAGGCGAGTTCGAAATGGCGCCGCGCCTGCTCCGGCTCGCCGCGCTTCAACAGCACGAGCCCGAGATTGTAGTTAGCCAGCCCGGCCATTGCCGGCGTGCGCGCCACTTCGCGGAAGGCGCTTTCGGCGCGCTCGAGCTGGCCACTGCGAAAGGCCGCAACGCCGATGTTGAAGTGGACCGCGGGGCCTTCCA
>DASUGK010000156.1:0-35509 GCA_036274075.1 Steroidobacteraceae bacterium
CGATTCTTCTCCCAGCCAAGCCAGGGACATTTCTCATTTGCTGGCAAATGGGGACGTACCGCGGTGGGTGGGAGTCCCGGCGCACGATCCATGGGTATGCAGTGAGCGCGCGGGCCGGGACTACCGAATTCGCAAGGCACGGCGCCGTCCCCGACCGAGTCATGGCAAGTGCTGACGATCAGCCGAAGCTGCGCCCAAATCATGGACCAAAGAGCGGCGGCCCTAATCTCGCGAAACAATCACCGAAGGGCCCGGCGAAAAGCGCGATCACTGCATACCCATGGGTCGGGCGCCGGGACACGCGCCTCCCAGGTCCGTCCCCGTTTGCCAGGAAACGAGGAATGTCCCCATTTAATCGACTACGAGTTTGTAGCCGGCGGGGGCGGCGGTTTGGAGGAGTTGGGGGACGGCGGGATTGGCCTCGATTTTGTGGCGCAGGCGGTGCACGAGCTGCTTGAGCAATTGGCGGTCGCCGGAGCCGCGATGGCCCCACACCTGCACCAGCAGCCGGTCGGAGTTGACGGTGCGACCGGCCTGCGCGAGCAGCATCTGCAGCAGGCGAAGTTCCAGCTTGGTGAGGCTGATGGGTTCCCCGCCGCCGATGCGCACGCTGTAGTTCTCGATGTCGAGCGTGACGCGCCCCGCCGACAGCGGCGCGTGGCCGCGATCCGCGCTGGCACGGCGCAGCAGCGCCTTGACGCGCGCCAGCAGCGTCTTCGGGCTGAAGGGCTTGGTCAGGTAGTCGTCGGCGCCGAGCTCCAGCGCCTTCACCAGGTCCTGCTCCTCGCCGCGCGCGGTCAGCATCATGATGGGCACGTCTCCGCGCGCGCGGATGGCCGTGCAGACTTCGAAACCCGAAGTGCCCGGCATGTTGATGTCGAGGATCACGAGGTCGGGCGCCTCGGCATCGAACGTGGTGAGCGCACCCGGTCCGTCGCTGGCCTTGACCACCAGGTACCCGGCCTGCCCCAGCGAGAAAGCCACCAGCCCCAACAAGTCGAGATCGTCGTCGGCGACGAGGATCTTCATCGACTCTCTCCCGCCTCGACCGGCAGCGTGATGGTGAAGCGCGTGAAGCCGTCCGCGGTTCGCCCGGTGGTGATGCTGCCTCCGTGGCGCTCGACGATCGAGCGCGAGATCCACAACCCGAGCCCCAATCCACCCGGTTCGGGCTCCTGCGAGCCGCCGCGCTTGAAACGCTCGAAGATGCTCACCGCATCCCCCTCGGGCACGCCGGGGCCGGCATCTTCGACCCAGGCGGTCACCTGGCTGCCGTCGCTGCGCGCACCCACGCGGATCGCCGTGTTCTCGGGTGCGAACTTGCTGGCGTTGGCGATGAGATTGACGAACACCTGCGTGAGCCGCGTCGCGTCTCCCTGCAGCGTGAGTTCCTCGGGCAACGACAGCTCCAGCGACTGGTGGCGTTGCCGCAGCAGCGCTTCGACCAGTGCGCGGGCATCCTCGATGACGTCGTTGAGGTCCACGCTCTGTCGCCGCACTTCGAGCTGGCCGGATTCGATGCGCACGCTCTCGAGCAGGTTGTCGATCAGCCGCGTCAATCGCAGCGTGCCACGCTCCAGCGACAACACGAGTTCCTCGAGCTTCTCCGGCGGGCTCGACTTCAATCCCTCGCGCAGCAGTTCGATCGAGGCGAGCTGCGCCGCGAGCGGCGTGCGGAACTCGTGCGAGACATTGGCGAGCACGGTATCGCGTGCGCGCCGCACGCCCTCGAGCTCGGTCTCGTCGCGCATGACCTGCACCTGCAGGCCGTCGACGATGCGCGAGCTGTTGATCACGATCTGCCGATTGCCGGAGCGGGTCTGCAGCAGTTCGACGGACTGCGCGCTGCCGGCCTGGCGGGCGCGCAGGATGGGGCACGCGGTGGTGCCACAGGGACGTGCACCGCTGGGTGCTCCCGGCGGCGCGCAGGGCTTGAGCACGTCGCCGCAGAACTTGCCGATCGCATCGGCGGCATCGATGCCCAGCAGCCGCGCACCCTGCGGATTGATGTAACGGATATTGCGTTCCTGGTCGACCGCGTACACGCCTTCGACCACGGCCTCGAGCACCACCTGCGCCTCGGCCTCGCGGTGCCGCAGCTCCGCGTTGATGTCCACGAGATTGCGCCGCATGTCGTCCATGGTGCGCGCCAGCTGGCCGATCTCGGCCGGACCCGCGGTGGGTATCGAGGTGGCGAAGTCACCCTGCCCCAGCCGCACGGCGGCGTCGGTGAGCGCTTCGGTGGGCCGCGTGATGCGCCAGCCGAGCAGCCACCCGGCCGCGACGGCCAGCGCCGCGAACCCGAACGCGGTGAGGATCAGGCGCCACACGAGCGAGCTGACCGCCTGGTCGGTCTCCTGCGACGACGCGCGCGTCTCGATGAGCGCGACGCCCTCGCCCGTCGAGGACATGATGGGAAAGCTCGAGGCATACAACCCGAGTGAATCGATGCGCTGCACGGCGAAGCGCCCGTCGGTGAGCGCCTGGGAATGCAGCGAGGTGAACTCGTTGTCGGGCGTCGCGGCATAGGCGCGGTAGTTGATGATCTGTACCGGCAGGCCGGTGTGCGCCGACAGCACCTGCGCAAGGTCGTCGTCGAGCAGGTGCACCACCATGACGCTGAAGGAGGCGTACTGCGCCGGTAGTTTGGCCGATGCGCCGATGACCGACAGTTGCGTGCCCGTGGGCGCAGCCATGAAGCGCTCGCCCTGCTCGGAAGCGATGGTGAACAGCTGGGTCCACGGCAGGTCCGCGCGCGTGGCCGCCACGACCTGCGCACCGTCGAACACCGCGCAGGCGTCCAGCTCGCTGGTCTCGCAGAAGCGCCGCAGGAAGGGCGTGATCCCGTCGCGCCCCGGCTCGCCCAGCAGGCGCCGCAGCGGGGGGCGCTCGGCGAGCACGCGCGCGTGCGTGAGCGTGTCCTCGGCCATGCGCGTGATCTCGGCGCGCGAATTGGCGCCGGCGAGCTGCACGCGCACCTTCTGCTGGCTGTCCGCCAGGTCACGCAGCATGTCGATGGCGAAGTAGGAAATGCCCGCGGCCACCAGCAGCACGATGGCCACGTTGCTGGCCGCGAGCCACCAACCGAGGCTGTTGCGTTTCATCGGCGGCGGTACCCGGAGCGCTCCACCAGCGTCTTGATGATCAGTGTCACCACGGCGAGCAGTGACAGCAACGAAGCGACGGCGAAAGCGCCGACGAAGTTGTACTCGTTGTAGAGGATCTCGATGTGCAGCGGCATCGTGGTCGTCAGCCCACGGATATTGCCGGAGACCACCGACACGGCGCCGAACTCGCCCATGGCCCGCGCGTTGCAGAGTATGACGCCGTACACCAGCCCCCAGCGGATGCGCGGCAGCGTAACACGAAAGAACGTGAACCAGCCGCCGGCGCCCAGCGTGATGGCCGCCTCTTCCTCGTCGTTGCCGAGCTGCTGCATGAGCGGGATGAGCTCGCGCGCCACGTAGGGAAAGGTCACGAACATCGTGGCCAGGATGATCCCGGGCAGCGCGTAGACGATGCTGATGTCATTCTCCTGCAGCCACGCGCCGAACCAGCCGTTCAGCCCGAACAGCAGCACATAGATGAGTCCCGAGACCACCGGCGACACCGCCAGCGGCAGGTCGATCAGCGTGATCAGGAAACTCTTGCCGCGGAACTCGAACTTCGCGATGCACCACGCCGCGGTGATGCCGAAGACGGTGTTGAGAGGAACGACGACCGCCGCCGTGGTCAGCGTCAGGCGGATGGCGGCGCGCGTGTCCGGATCGGCGAAACTCGAGAAGTACGCGTCCCAGCCCCGCTCGAGCGCCGTGGCGAACACAGCGGCCAGCGGCGCGGCCAGCAGCGCACCGAGGAATACCAGCGACACGGTGATCAGCAGCCAGCGGATCAGCGTCGAGCGCAGGTTGGCGTGCCCGGGGCGGCTGGCGAGTTCGGCCGCAAGCTCGGCGGCATTGGAGGGACCGGCCATCAGCTGTTCTCCGTCTGCGCGACTTTCATCGCGACACCATCAGGCGCTTGCGGCCCCAAACCTGCAACAGGTTGATGGCCAGCAGCATGACGAAGGAAATGGACAACATCACGACGCCGAGCGCCGCGGCGCCGGCGTAATCGAACTCCTCGAGTCGGATCACGATGAGCAGCGGCGTGATCTCGGTTTTCATGGGCATGTTGCCGGCGATGAAGATCACCGAGCCGTATTCACCCACGGCGCGCGCGAAGGCCAGCGTGAATCCCGTGAGCAGCGCCGGCAGCACCGTGGGCACGATGATGCGGCGGAAGACGTAGAAGCGCCCGGCACCCAGGGTCTCCGCGGCGTCCTCGAGATCCCGCTGCACTTCCTGGATGGCCGGCTGCACCGTGCGCACGACGAAGGGCATGCCGATGAGCGTGAGCGCCACGGTGATGCCGATCCAGGTGTACGCCACCTTGATGCCCATCGGCTCCAGGTACTGGCCGATCCAGCCGTTGCCCGCGAAGACCGTCGTCAGCGCGATGCCAGACACGGCGGTGGGCAGTGCGAACGGCATGTCGATGATGGCGTCGACGAACTTGCGGCCCGGGAAGTCGTAACGCACCAGCGTCCAGGCGAGCGCGAACCCGAACACCATGTTCATCAGGGCCGCGACCATCGAGGCGCCGAACGACAGCCGATAGGACGCCAGCGCGCGCGGGCTGGTGATCACGTCCACGAAGCGTGACCAGTCCATGCCGGCCGCCTTGAGCACCAGCGCCGACAGCGGCAGCAACACGATGGCGCACAGGAAGAAGGTGGTGAATCCGAGCGTGATCCCGAATCCCGGGATGACGTTGGGCTCGCGCTGGCCTACTTTCATGCGGCGATCTCGGGCGAGCTGCGCACTCCGACTTCCGACGGGCGATAGACGATGAGTACCGGCCAGCCGGGCTGCGCCGCGAGCAGGCTGCGATACGCGGTTCCCGCCTCGGTGATGTCGGTGATGCCCAGCACCAGCATCTGCGCGGTGCCGGCCGACAGGTTGCGCGTGATCTCGGTCACCGCCTCGCCGATGGCGAGCTCGGTGCGCATCTCGAGGCCATGGCGTTTCTGTGCTTCGACGCGCGCGTCGAGCAGCTTGCGCATGGGCGCGGCCCGGCCCGTGCCATGCCCGCCTTCCGGCACGATGCCCAGGTACACCGCCTCGGCGCTCACGTGCCGGAGCAGGCTCGCCGACACGGCCAGCGTCGCGCGGCGCACCGCCTCGTCGCTCCAGTGGATGTACACGCGCGTGGGGCTCGGCGCATTGCGCGGCAGCACCAGCACCTCGGAGGAACCGTGCTTGAGCAGCCATTCGACGGTGGCGGCGGCGTGGTCGCCGGCGGCGATCGCCGCGACGCCGGTGAGCGGCGCGGGAGTTTCCTCGAGTCCGTCGATGGCGCGCACGCCAACGCGGGTCTTCATGCGGGTCGACAGGCTTTCGAGCAGCGGCTCGCGGGCCAGTTCCTCGGCTTCCGCCTCGGTGGGTGCACAGGACAGGAAGCTCGAAATCGGCGTGGGTAATACGTGCAGCCGCCTTGCGCCCAGCGCCACGTGGGTGCCGGCGTGCAACGGCAGCGTTCGGCGTTCGGGCTGGGTGCGCGTGATCTCGACCCGCGCATCGGCCGGGCTGCCGGAACCCAGCAGCTGCGCCGCGCTCGGTTCATCCAGCAGGCGCACACGCAGCCGTTCGAGCGCGCCGGTGAAGGCCACGTCCTCGACCGCGCCGCGTGCGATGTAATTCGAGGTGAGCTGCTCGCGCGTTGCGGCCACCTCGACTTCCTCGGGGCGCAGCACGGCGACCACTTCGTGTTCGCGGCCGGCCAGCATGGGCTCGGAGGCCTCGGCATTGACCGGCGTGGCCCCGAAGCGGATGCCGTCGGCGCTCTGCCGCGCCAGCAGCAGGTTGGCGGCGCCGAGGAACGTCGCGACGAAGCGCGTGGCGGGCTGCGCGTACAGGTCGTGGGGGTGCCCCACTTCCAGCAGGCGGCCGTGGTTCATCACGCCGATGGTGTCGGCCAGCGCGAAGGCTTCTTCCTGGTCGTGCGTGACCAGCACGGTGGTGATGCCCAGCTCGCGCTGCACGGCGCGGATGGTCCGGCGCAGTTCCTCGCGGATCTTGGCGTCGAGCGCACCGAAGGGTTCGTCGAGCAGCAGCACCTGGGGCTTGTGCGCGAGTGCGCGCGCCACGGCCACGCGCTGCTGCTGGCCGCCGGACAGCTGCCCCGGCAGGCGCTCATCCAGCCCTTCGAGCGCCACCAGCTTGAGCAGTTCCTTGCGGCGCGCGACGCGTTCGGCGCGCTTCATGCGCCTCACCCGCAGTGCGAATTCGATGTTGTCGGCCACCGTCATGTGGCGGAACAGCGCGTAGTTCTGGAACACCAGGCCGACGCCGCGGTCTCGGGCCCGGACATGGGTCACATCGCGCCCATGCAGGGAAATGCGGCCATGATCGATGCCGGTCAGCCCGGCGATGGCGCGCAGCAACGTGCTCTTTCCGCTGCCCGAGGGCCCCAGGAGCACGAAGAACTCGCCTTCGCCGACCTCTATCGAAACATCGTTGACTACCGGTTGATCCTGGTACCGCTTGGTGACTTGGTCTAAGGCAATGGACATGGAGGGCCGCGTGGCAGAAACCGGGCCGCCATGCTATCAGCGCGGCGGTATCGGCCCGAGTAACGAGGCGGTTACAATCCGGTCACAAGTGCCCGGAACTTATTGATCGGACTGCACGACTAACGATTACACTTTTCGCCCTACTTTTTCGGTCTGAGGACCGAAGCGAGAAATCTTGCATGGCCACCGAGAACAACCCGCCGCTGTCCCTCGACAAGACCGCCACCAGGCGCCAGGAACGCCCCCACTGGGTCCTGGACGACGCGGTCTACAGCATCAGCGCGCTGCTGCTCTCGGTCATCGTGATCCACAGCATCTGGACGCTGATCATCCGCCCGCGCGCCGAGGCCGTGTTGTCCCAGCGCATCACGGTCACCAACCAGAATGTCAAGCACCAGGTCATCCAACTGCGCTCGGTGTACGTCATCCTCAAGGACCACGAGCAGGAGCTTTGCGTCACGCTGTGCATGTGGTCGCTGCTGCTGCTCGGCCGCCAGGCCTGGCTCACCAACAAGGACCGCAAGCTGCTCGACAAGGACTACGTGCGCATCGGCGAAGCGCAGGTGGTCCTGCCCGAGGACGCGCGCGTGTACTCGCGCCCGCTCGAGGCATTGCCACGCGAGGAACAGGACGGCTTCCTGCCGCGCCTGCTCATGGTGGCGTACAACCGCTTCGGCGCCACGCGCAGCGTGCAGGACGCCGCGGAAGCGGTGCGTGACGAATGCGAATTCGAAGCCGCGAGCATGGACACCAAGCTCTCGATGGTCAGGTTCACCGCCTGGGCCATCCCGGCCGTCGGCTTCGTCGGCACGGTGCGCGGCATCGGCGCCGCCCTGCAGGAAGCCCAGGGCGCCATGGGTGGTGACATCTCCGGCGTGACCATGGGCCTCGGCATCACGTTCAACGCCACGCTCACCGCGCTGGTGTCGTGCATCATCGTGATGTTCTGGATGCACCAGCTGCAGCAGTACCAGGATCGGCTGGTGCTCGACGGCCGCACCTATGTCGACCGGCAACTGCTGCGCAAGATGCGCGTCGTCTCCAAGTAGATGCGGCGCCGACTCGCCGCCCTGCTGGGCGCGGCCGTGCTCGTGCTGCCGGCGATGGCCGGCGACTACACGCTCGGCAACCTGACGATTTCGCATCCCTGGTCGCGCGCCACCGCGCCCGGCATGCCGATGGGCGTGGCGTACCTCGCGATCACCAATCGCGGCAAGGCCGCCGACGCGCTGGTCGCCGCCAGCACGCCCGCGGCGGCGCAGGTCGAGATCCACCAGACGACCCTGAGTGACGGCATGGCGCGCATGCGGCCGGTGCAGGAAGTCGTCATCGCGCCCGGCAGCACGGTGAAGATCGAACCGGGCGGCATCCATCTCATGCTCGTGGGCCTGAAGCAACCGCTCAGCCCGCTGGACACCGTCCCGCTCACGCTGCGGTTCCGCGACGCAGGCGAGATCACCATCCAGCTCAGTATCGAGTCGCCGTAGGATCGACGGCAGTTTTTTCCCGGCGCCACGGCAATAGTTACCGCCCGGAACGTCCCGGGGCAGCGAACTCGCGCTCGCCTGGGCATTTGCCGCGGGCCCGCAAATTGCACAACACAGCAGAGGACTGAACTAACTACATCGGGCAGCTGCCCGCGGGTCGCCATGCTTGTGATCGTCCGTGCCGCTCTGCTCACTGGCATCTGCTGTGCCGCCGCGGCGGCGCGCCCCGTCACCGTCGAGCAACTGTCGAGCTTCGGAACACCCGACCCGCTGTACACCGGCTTCGCCACCGACGTGGCCATCGATGGCGACTACGCGCTGGTCACCGCCGGCCGCGTCGTGCAGGACCCGAGCGGCGATCCGTTCCTGGACGAGAACTTCCACACCGCCTTCCTGTTCCAGCGCAACGGCACGCAGTGGAATGCCGTGCGGCGGCTCAACGAGCACCGCGAAGACCCCACCTTCGAGATCCCGGTGGCGGTGGCCATGCAGAACGGCATTGCGGGCGTGCAGACCCACTTCACCGAAATCTGGGAACTCACTCCGTCGGGTTGGGTTCAGTCCCCCGACGAACTCGCGACCGAGGCGCCGGGACCGTGGCTGGCCATCGACCAGGGCCGGTTCGTGAGCGGCGACGGCAGCGGCCCCTGGGGCGGACGCATCTTCGACAAGGATGCCTCTGGCGTGTGGCGGACCTCGGCCGAGCTGACTGGAAAGACGCGCGGCGACGGCAACGACGATGAATTCCGCGGCGGGCCGGCCGACATCTCCGGGCCCTGGGCCATCCTCCAGCAGCAGGATGCGCAGGACGAGCCGATGACTCCCGAGACCTTGATTTATCGGGATCCGGGCACCGGCTTCGATTCGCTGGCCTATGGCAGCGCGCGGCCACCCGAAGGCGCCACGCGATTCGGGCCCGAAGTGGCCATCCGCTGGCCGGACGTTTTCGTCGCCGGTGGCGTCGAAGCCGGCACCTATGTATTCCGCGAAGAGCCTGCCCATGGATTCCAGGTGGCGACGCGTATCCAGGCGCTCGACAGCTTCATGGGCTCTGGCCCGGCCACCGGCTTCGCGAAAACTGACGACCTGTTGCTGCAACACGCGTGGAGCCACGACCGCAATGCCTTCGTCGTGAACGTCTTCAGCCGGCGAGACGACGCCACCTACGAACACGTGGCGGCGCTCGCGCTCAGGAACGGCGAATCGCTGGGCAACTCGTTGTCGATCAGCGGACGACGCGTGCTGGTGGGCAACAATGGCAATGGCCTGGTGCACTACTTCGAGATCCCCGCGAGCCTCGCATCGCCTGCACTCATCCAGGACACCTTCGCCGTCGGCAACGGCCTGGGCTGGACCACCAGCGCGGGCAGCCAGTTCTTCACCGCGCCGCGCGGCAACACCCGCGCCTACCGGCAGCTCAACCTCAACGTGGTGGCGCGCGCCGTGCGCTCCGGCAGTGACTTCCGCAGCCAGGCCATCGAGGCCGACCTGAGAGCCATCAATGTTTCGAGCGGCGGCGGCGTCGGCCTCGTGACCCGGTTCCAGGGACCGGACAACTTCTACGACGTGATCCTGCGCACCTCCGGGCGGATCGAACTGCGGCGCATGGCCAGCGGCACGCTGCGGGTGCTGGCCTCGGCCGCATACCCGTTCGTGCCGAATCGCTACTTCCGCGTCAGGCTCGAGTCGGTGGGAACCCTGCACCGGGTGCATGTCGATGGCCGCCTCGTCCTCGACGCGGACAGCAGCGGCCCGACACACGGCCACGCCGCGCTGGTGACCGATCGCGCCCAGGGAGAATGGGACAACGTGGTCATCAGCCCGACGCTGCACACCACGATCTATGCCAACGACTTCGCCGACGGCGAGGCGGGGCCGTGGACGCATTCCGGCATCGGCTTCTGGCACGTGTCGACGACGTCGCCGCAGGTCTATTCGCAAAGCTCCATCGCGGGCGACGCGCGCGCCAGCATCGGCGTGCCCACCGGCGACCAGAGCGTGCGCGTGCGCGCACGCCTGGACACCTTCGCCAATCCCAGCGGCGTGCAGGATCCGTGGTTCGGCCTCATGGCGCGGCGCACCGACGACAGCAACTTCTACTACGTGACGCTGCGCCGCTCGAACCGCATCGACCTGCGCAAGGTGGTGAATGGCAGCGTCACCGTTCTCGCCAGCCGCGCCTTCACCGTGGCTCCCGCCACGTGGTACCGGCTGCGGCTCGACGCCGTCGGCAACCAGTTACGAGTCTACGTGGGCGCCAACCTGCTGCTCGAGGCCACGGATGCCTCGCACGCCAGTGGCAATTCCGGCCTCGTGATGTACCGCACCGCGGCCGACTACGACGATTTCCTGGCCTATCAACCTTGACACGGCGTCGTCACCCGCAAGGCTGCCGCCGAACTCGGCAACCACGACGCCTGCCCTCCCCGGGTGGATCACCATGAACCGCGCATACATTGCCGTGCTCGCCTTGCTCCTGCTGCCGCTGGCGGCGCCCGCGCGGCCATTGCTCATCCCGCCGCAGCACGTCGACCTGTCGGATATCGAGAGACCGGACATCGACTCGGTGGGCATCGATGGCGACATCATGGCGGTCGCGGCGCAGCACACGGTGGGAGGCCAGGGCCGCTTCGGCGTGTTCCTCTTCCAGCGCGCGAGCGACAACACGTGGCGCTTCTCGAGCACCCTGGTCGACGGCCTGCCCACCCGGTCGCGCGTGCAGGTCAATGGCAACGTCATTTCCGTCTCACCGCTCGTCAACTCCGAGCCCAGCCGGATCTACGAGCCGGCCGGGAACGGATGGATCCAGACCGGCACGCTCAACCGGTACGTCTTCCGCATCGACGACGGATCCGTCTTCACGAGAGGGGTGGCCCAGTCGAACGGCTGCAGGTCGCCCTACGAGGAGTACCGCAAGAGCAGTGGCACCTGGCAGTTCTACGCGAGCATTGGCGGCCAGCAATGCGACTTCGACCAGGCGGATATCAACAACAGCCGCGCGCTGACACTTCAATACGACCAGGATTCGGCGACGCCGCCACAGCCGTACAGGATCTACACGTCGGGCCCCGGCGCGTGGATCGAGGCCGCGAGCATTCCGGTGCCGCCCATCGATCGCGACCCGCTCACGGGCTGCGGAGGGGGCTCACCCACGATCAGCGGCAACGTGGCAGCCATCGAAAGCCGCATCTATCGCGACAGCGGCGGCAATCACTGGGAGAAGTCCGGGTGCGTCTATCTACCTGAGGCCGATACCGAGCGGTGGTATGGATTCTCGGACGTGCCGTCGGCCCTGAGGGGCCTCAACCTCTTCTCCACGGGACAGGAATACGACTACGAGGTCTTGAATCTCGGACCAGAGGACATCATGGGCTGGGACATCGTGCGGGTGTGGCGCCCCCGGCTCAGCGGCGCGGTGGACTATTTCGCCCGCCTGAATCCGGATTATGGCGTCATCTACTGGTCCGCAAGCGAAGATGGCCGGCGCGTCGCGGCGGCGGGTCCGGCCAACAACGAGGGGGTCGGGCCGTTCGACCAGCTGTACGTGTTCGACATTCCCGGCGCCGTGACTTTTCCGGCAACCCAGCAGGACAATTTCGAAGCCGGACTCACCCGCTGGACGACCAGTGCGGGCCAGTTCTCGCTGGCGCGTACGTCGGGACCGGGCAATGGCACGCACGTGCTGCTGCAGTCGGACCTGGGCGGCGACTCCGGCGCGACTCTGGCCGCTGCCGACTGGGCCGACCAGTCCATCGAAGCCGACCTGCGCCCGCTCGAATTCGCCGGCACGGGCCGCTGGTTCGGCCTGGTCACCCGGCGCAGCGATGCGCAGAACTACTACTACGTGACGCTCCGTTCCCCGCAAACCATTTCGCTGCGGCGGCTCCGCAATGGCGTGGTGACCGAACTGTGGGCGGCGCGCGCATCCGCCCCCTTCACGCCAGGGCACAGCTATCGCGTGCGGCTGGAATCCATCGGCGATCAGCACACGGTGTTCGTGGAAGGCATTCCCATGGTGCGCGCCAAGGACGCGGCGCTGAAACAGGGCCGGCCGGGAGTCGCCGGATATCGCACGCGGTACGAGGTGGACAATGTGCTGGTCAGTGGCGGAACGCGCGTCCTGACGATGCTGGACAACCTCGGGCTGCTGGGCTTCGTCGCGACCCCTGGCCAGATATTCACCGGGACCTGGGTATTCGAGGCCGCCAGCGAAAACGGCCAGCAATACCGCTACCCGCGCCAGACCGGCACTTCCGGCGAGGCGCACGCGTTCAACCGCAGGCCCTTGCCTGCCACGGTGATGCGCGGCCGCTTGCGGCCGCTGTCTTTCGGCTCGACGGGTGACCCGTGGATCGGCATCGCCGCGCGCATCGTCGACGACGACAACTATCTATACGTCACGCTGCGCCGCTCGAACCAGCTGTCGCTGCGCCGGCTGGTCAGCGGTTCCATCCAGGTGATCGCCACCGTCCCGGCGCCGCTCGTCCTCGGCCAGTGGCACGACTTGCGGATGGACGTGATCGGTGACCGTGTGCGCGTCTTCCTGAACGGCGATCTCTACATCGAGACCACTGTGCCCGGACTGCAGTCCTCGGGACGCACCGGCCTCGTCATGTACAAGACCAGCGCCGACATCGGGACGAACATCGCCTATCAACCGTGAAGAACACCGGCCAGGGAGGTGCCATGGAGAACAGGGCCATGCCAGGTTGCGCGGCGATTGTTGCCGCCCTGCTCGCCATCACGTCCGGGCCGACGCCGGCGCGGCCGCTGATCCCGGCATGTTGACGTTCAAGTCGGCCGCGCAGTTCAAGGGGGTGCGCGCGTACCAGCCGCAGCCCATCAGTCGGGCATTTTCTGGCCGCGGGTCTCGATGACCCAGCGCATGAACAGCAGCCCGACGACGGGCACGAAGCCGATCAGGAACATCACGTTGAACACGATGCCGGGATCGCCGCGGCCGGCCGAGGCCACCGCGCCCACCGCGAACACGCCCACGGCCGCGATCACGCGGCCGATGTTGTAGCAGAAGCCGGACCCGGTGGAACGCAGGCGTGTCGGGAACAGCTCGGGTAGATAGAACGTGAAGCTGCCGAAGATGCCGAAGATCGTGACGCCGATGAAGAAGTAGAAGTACAGGCGCGTCACGTCGGGGATGTCGAGGCCGAAGGTGGCGAAGATCGAGGCCGCGGCGCCGGCGAAATACACCACGTACATGGTGCGCCGGCCGAAGCGTTTGGCGAACGGCACGGTGAGCAGCGTGCCCACCAGGCCGCCGATGTTGAACGCCATCGTGGCCTTGAACTTCCAGTCCTCGACCAGCGCGGTGGTCGCGAGCACCTCGAGGGCGCGTTCCGCGGCCGCAGATTGCGCCATGGTGGTGGCCACCACGGGGATGAAGGCATTGCAGCTCCACCAGGCGATGAGCGCGATGATGGCGACGATGAGCGCGCTGATGGTCCTCGGGCGCAGCTCGGGCGCGAAGATTTCGCGCAAACGCGCGGGCGCGGCGCTGGCGGCCGCGCTGGCCCACTTTTCCGGCTCCTTGACGAATATGCGCACCACGAAGGCCACGGCCGCGGGCAGCAGGCCGAACATCAGCACGTAGCGCCAGGAATTCGCGGGATCGTGCTGGAACCAGTCGCCCGCGACTTCGACGTTCACCCAGGTGGCCAGGAACAGGCCGAACGGGGCGGAGGTGTAGAGCAGAGCGCCGGCCTCGACCCGGGATTCTTCGGGCACGACTTCGGCGACCATGGCCGAGCCCGCCGCCCATTCACCGCCGATGCCGAGGCTGGCAACGATGCGGCACAGGATGAGCTGCCACATGTCGGTGACGAAGGCGCAGGAAGCGGTGCCGAGCGCGTACAACACCATGGTGATCATCAGCACGCGCTTGCGCCCGAAGCGGTCGCAGATGGGGCCGAACAACACGCCGCCGGCGGCCCAGCCCAGCAGGAACAGCGACGTCAGGATGCCGTTCCACTGCAGCGTCGCGGTCTTGGCTTCCGCGGTCCCGAGCGGGATGCCTAACAAGGTTGGCACGGCATTCGGCGCGACGTAGTTGAACAGCAGCCCGTCGAAGACGTCGAATCCCCAGCCCAGCCAGGCGGCGAAAAAGACGGTCCACTGGTAGCGCGACAACTTGATCATGCCGCGCGAGTGTAAATGGGGACACTCCCCATTTCCTAGCAAATGGGGCCGCACCTCATTGCCGTTGAGGCGTCAGCGCAATTTTGGTGGTTCCTGCCAGATTCCCAGCGCGCGTCGATCCGACGGTTGAAATATCGTCGACCCATGCCACGGCCGCCCCGAGTACTCTTTCCGCACCACTACTACCATGTGCTCAATCGCGCCAATCGCGGCATGGAGATCTTTCATTCCTCCGCCGACTACCGTGCGTTCATTCAGCTCATCGCCCGCGCCCAGGAACGAGTGAGGCTTGCCATCATTGCCGCATGCCTCATGCCCAACCACATCCATCTCGTCGTCCGCCCGAATGGCGTAGACGACATTCCGAACTGGATGCGTTGGCTGTGCACGACTCACGTGCGCCACTACCATGAGAAATACCAGACCACGGGCAGGCTCTGGCAGGGCCGCTACAAGGCGTTGCTCGCACAGGACGACCACTACCTGCTGACGCTGCTGCGATACGTGGAACGAAATGCTGCACGAAAGAATCTGGTCCACAGGGCGGAAGATTGGCACTGGGGAAGCTTGAACTGGCGATCGATGGCCCATCCGCCCTTGCGACTGGATCCGCCGCCGCTTCCGTTGCCCCGCAATTGGGCTGAGTATGTGAACTTGCCTCAGACCGCGGCGGAACTCGAGGCTATCCGCACCAGCGTCAATCGCGAACGGCCTTTCGGTGACCCTGAATGGGTGAAGAAGAAGGCCCGCGATGCGGGCCTCGAACAGTCATTGACGAATGTCGGGCGACCCCGCAAGCGCAGGTGCGGCACCGTTTCCTAGCAAATGGGGAGTGTCCCCATTAGGCGTGTTTGAACATGATGGGGATGCCGGAAGGCGTGGTGAACGCCTTCGGCTCGGTGAACGGGCGTTCGCGGCCCTCGGGTGCTCGATCGGCCACCGCCGCGAGTACGTCGTCGAGCGGGCCGGGACGGCCGAGCGCGTAGCCCTGGCCGAACTGGATGCCGAGCGCCGCGAGCCGGTCGCGGATCACCGTGGTCTCCACGAACTCGGCCACCGTGGTGATGCCCATGGCGTCGGCCAGCTGCACGATTGCACGCACCAGCGCCTGCGAGCGCGTGTTGGTCAACACGTCGCGCACGTACGAGCCGTCGAGCTTGATGGTGCTGATCTCGAGATTCTTCAGGTAGGCCAGCGAGCTCACGCCCGTGCCGAAATCATCCAGCGCGAAACGCACTCCGTGGCTGGTCATGCGGCGGATGAACTGCTGCACGTGCGCGAGGTTGGCGGCGGCCGCGGCCTCGGTGATCTCGAACGCCAGGCTGGCGCCGTCGATGTCGTATTTCGACATCGCCGACAGCAGCCACTCGAGGAATTCCGGGTCGGACAGCGTCGGGCCCGACAGGTTGATGGAGACGCGCAGTGGCGCACCCGCGGCGTTGCTCTTGCTGAGCTGCTCGAAGGCACGTTCGCACACCGCGCGATCGATCTCGGGAAGAATCTGGTAACGCGTGGCCGCCGACATGAAGTCGGCCGCTTCGACGAGATTTCCCTTGCCGTCGATGATGCGCACCAGCAGCTCGTAGGTCACCGGCAGCGCGCGGTTGATGAGCGGCGTGATCGGCTGCGCGAACACCACGATGCGGTTGTTGCGCAACGCCTCGCGCACGGCGCCGATGAGGCCGATCTCGTCGTGGCGCCGGATCATGCTCTGGTCGGTGTCCTGGAAGACTTCGACGCGGCCGCGGCCGCGGTCCTTGGCGGTCTTGCAGGCAATCTCGGCCTCGGCGATGCGATGGTCGAGGTGCAGTTCCGCGGCGTTGGTCGTGACCACGCCCCAGGACATGGAAACCGGGTGGTTAGACCCCTTCTGCGCGTCGGCGGTGACTTCGCGGCAGACGCTCTCGGCGAACTGGCGCGCCTGCGCCAGGTTCATGTGCGGCAGGAACACCGTGAAGCGGTCACCCGACAGGCGGCACGCGACGCTCTCGCCACCCACCAACGCCTTGCGGATCGTGTTCGCGCAGCGCGTGATCACGCGGTCGCCCTCGGAGAAACCGGCCAGGTCGTTGATCAGGTGCAGGCGGTCGATGTCGCCGTACAACATGGACAACATCGCGCTGCCGTCATGGGCGCGCACCCACGTCTCGATGCGGTTCTTGAATCCGTCCCACGACAGCAGGCCGGTGAGCGGATCGAGGTCCTGCGTCGCGCTGCGCGCCAGCAGGCGCGCGAAGCGACCCAGGCGCTTCAGGGTGAATTCGTCGAAGCTCGGTTCGTCCGGGCGATTGAATACGATGAGGGCGCCGGCCGGGCCGCCGCGCGCGATCAGCGGCACCGCGACCAGCTTGCAGGCGATCGCGCCGCCACTCTTGTGCTTGAGCTTGTTGGTGGCGATGGGCTTGCGGCTGTCACTGCAGCGATGCGCCAGCTCGCTCCCGACGATCGCCAGCTGTTCGCGGGCAAAGGCCGCGTCCTCGTCGGAGCGTCCCCAGACCACGCTCGCTTCGTCACGCACGAACACCGCGCTCGCGGCGGTACAGCCCAGCCGCAGGCACACTGCGCGCAAAACGCTCTCCGTGCCGCGCTCGGGCATCGCGCCCAGGTCGCGCGAAGTCAATTCAGCTGACCGCACTGATCTCTCTCCGCTGTCGTCGTTTATTGGTCTTGTGGTGGTACGCCCGGGGAGATTAGACCAGTGCCAAAATGCGCAAGCCCACGCACGTCGCATCTTTTCCGGGGTTCACGGGAGCCGGATCGCGCCTCCCCGATTATGAGAAGCGCTACCAGAGGTTATGTCAGATGCCCAGGAACCGGCCCGTGGCCGAGTAATCGACGGTGCCCGTGAGGTTGCCTCCTAGCAGGCTGCGACGGCGCGTCACCGCGGCCTGCAGGACTTCGTCGATGGGCATGGCCTTGCCGAAGGAATAGCCCTGCCCCGTGCGGCAGCCCAGCGCCAGCAGGGTGTCGCGCTGCGCATCGACCTCGATGCCCTCGGCGACGGTGTCGAGGCCAAGCGCCTCTGCCAGCGACATGATGGCGCGCGCCAGGGCCACGGCGTCCACGCCTCCCGTGCCGTCCTCGCGCACCAGGCGTTCGACGAAGGTGCGATGGATCTTGAGGATGTCGATGGGAAAGCGGTGCAGGTAGGCCAGCGACGAATACCCCGTGCCGAAATCGTCGAGCGCCAGCCGCACGCCCAGCAACTTGAGTTCCTTGAAGGTCTGCTCGACGCGTTCGGAATCCTCGAGCAACAGGCTCTCCGTCACTTCGAGGATCAGGCTCTCGGGCCGGAGCCGATGCCGCTCGAGCGCGCCGCGCACGTCGGCCACGATGCTGCCGTGATCCAGGTAGCGGCTCGACACGTTGACCGACATGCGCACGCCCTCGCCCTGCGCGATGCCACGCTGGAGCGCGACCAGGTCGGCGCAGGCGCGGTCCAGGATCCACTGCGTCATCGGCACGATCTGGCCGGTTTCCTCGGCCAGCGGAATGAAATCACCGGGCATGACCAGCCCGCGCGTCGGATGCCGCCAGCGCATCAGCGCCTCGACGCCGACGAGATGGCGCGAGGCCAGTTCGACGATGGGCTGGTAGTGAGCCACGAATTGCTGCTGCTCGATCGCGACCGCGAGCTCGTTCTCGATGCGCATGCGGCGGCGCGCGGCGCGCAGCATCTCGGGCGCGAACACTTCGACATGTCCCTTGCCTCGCGACTTGGCGGCGTACATCGCCGCGTCGGCGTTGCGCAGCAGGCGCTCGACGTTGCTGGCGCGGTCGGCCATGGCCACGCCGACGCTCGCGCCGATGCGCACCGGCCGGCCGTCGATCTCGAATGGCTGCCGGCACACCTCGGCCACCTGGCGCGCGACGGCCAGCGCCGCGTCGGTGTCGGCTGCGTGATCGATGAGCACCGCGAATTCGTCGCCGCCCAGCCGCGCCACCGTGTCACCGGCGCGCGTGCCCTGCACCAGCCGGTGCGCGAAGCCGCGCAGCAGCTGGTCGCCGGCGCTGTGTCCCAGGCTGTCGTTGACCGTCTTGAAATCGTCGAGGTCGATGAACAACACCGCCGGCGTCAGGCCCTCGGCCACGTGCCGGATGGCCTGGTGCACGCGATCGGCGAACAGCGACCGGTTGGCGAGCAGCGTGAGCGGATCGTGGAACGCCAGCGTGCGCAACTGGTCATTGAGCCGCGCCGCGTCCGAGACGTCGCGGATGTTGAGCGTGACGCCGCGGATCGACTCCACGTGGCACAGGTTGGCGATCACCATCTTGAACGAGCGCTTCTCGCCGCCGGCCTGCGGGATCGAGAAAGTGGCGTGCTGCTCGGAGTACGGCGTGCCCAGCACCTGGTCGAAGGCCTCGCGCACATGCGGCGCTTCGGGTCCGAGCACGTCGTCGAGCCGCTGGCCGATGAGTTCGCCGGGCGCGGCGCCCAGCAGTTGTTCCGACGACGGACTGGCGTAACGGATCACGCCGTCGACGTCGCAGATCGCGATCATGTCGCTGGATCGGCGCACGAGTTCGGTGAGCCGCTCGTCGAAGCGCCGCGAGGCGACTTCGCGGTGCAGGCCCGCGACTTCGCGCGTTGCCAGAGCCTGGCTGGCGATCACCAGTACCGTGGACACCAGCATCACCGCGATCAGCAGCGGCGACTGGAAATTCGTGAGCTCCAGCCGGTCGTCGAGCAGCGCGATTATGCCGGTGGTCAGCGCAACCACCGGCAGCGAGCCGCGCAGGTCACCCTGCAGCCCGAACGTGTCGCTGCCGATGCGCCGCTGCAGCCGCTGCGCGCGCGCGGACATGATGATGCCGAGGTAGCCGGCGAAGTACGCCAGGTCGATGCTGGCGCCGACCTCGTAGGTCTTGCTCAGCTCTGCGTTGATCCACAGCAGGTCCGACACCAGCGTCGCCACCATGGCGAGCAGCAGCCAGACCATGGCGCGTTCCGCGCGCCACTGCGTGAGCTGCATGGCCAGCATCGCGCCGGCGACCAGCGCCATGGCATTGCCGATGCCGTATCCGGCCACCGACCAGTTGTCGATGAGCTGCTGCGCGTTCATGCTGCCCAGCGGTTCCAGCGCCGTGAACCACAGCAATGTCCCGAAGCCGAGCGCGAGTGTCGCGAAGTCGATGAGCGAACGCGCGGTGTCGAGGCGGCCGCCGCGATCGAAGTACAGCAGGACGCAGGCCACCGCGGTCATGGGGTAGTAGAAGAGATAGAGCACGTCGGGCCAGGCGCCGATGGTCTCCTCGCCGCTGAGCGCGTCGTAGCCCCAGCCGGCCGTGGCGATGAAGTCGAGCAGCAGCGCGCCGAATATCAGGCGGAAAGCCAGCCGGCAGCGGCGGGTCTGCATGGGGTCGACGATGACGGGCCACAACACCAGGGCCGCGACGATCATCAGTGGAAACGTACCCCAGGCGCCGACGAACCCCGCGGCGGCCTGCCCTCCCCAGCCGGCGAAAACCACCGCGGCGCAGGCGACGCTGTAGACCAGACTGAGAATGACCAGAGTCCGTCCCCATCGGCCGGCGAACTTGTCGAGGGAAAACGCCATTTGTGCGGCTCGCATGTTGTCAAAACATGCTGCGGGCAGACCCTGATCGCAGTCACAGCGGCGTGCCTCGCGCGCGCGTAGCGCAGGATCCTGTGCAGTTCCGCGATGCAGTTCGCGGCCACCGGCCGGCGACCGCCGCTTGCCAGCCCGGAACCGACTCGTCAGACTGCGGCGGGCTAAAGGAAGGCCCTGAGAGTATCCCTGACAGTGACGCGCAACACTCGAACGCTCCTGCTCATCTTCCTCGGTGCCAGCGCCGCGGCGCATGCGGACTCGGTGAACGTCTACTCGGGCAGCCTCGGCGGCACGTCGGACTTCGTATTCCGCGGGTTGTCCCTCACCCGCGGCAAACCCGCGGCACAGGCCTCGATCGACGTGGAGTTCCCGAAGGAGTTCTACATCGGCGCCTTCGCCGCCACTTGCGATCCGAATCCAGGGCCCAGCCCGCCGGTCGAGATCGACTTCTGGGCCGGCCGCTACTGGCGCGTGTCGGAGGATTTCTCCGCGGACCTGCGCCTCTCGCAGTACAGCTATTACGACGATCCGCGCCGCGTGACCTACGACCGCACCGAGATCACCGGCACGCTGGGCTGGCGCAACCAGCTGTACGCGGCAGCTATCTACTCGCCCAACACCCGCGCCGTGGCCTCCTCGCCCGGGTACGAGGAAGGCAATGCCTGGGCGCTGGAAGTGTCCGGTCGCTACCCGCTCAACGACCGCTTCGCGCTCTCCGCCGGCTTCGGCCACTACGACCTGCACGAGGTCTACCGGGACAGCTACAACTACTGGAACGTCACGCTGACCGCCACGCTCAAACCCTTCGAACTGCAGTTGGCGTACCTGGGCGTTGACGACAGCGCCGCCCGGCATTTCGACGAAGATGCCGTCGGCGACCGCGTGGCCCTGACGGCCCTGTGGCGCTTCTCCACGAGCCATTAAGGGCCGGGAACCGGGCAGGCGAGGGACGGTACTCATGAGCAGTTGGCCCCCAAAGGTTGCTGCCGTGGCCCTGACGAGCGTCGAAAACACCCCCTCTCGCGCGGTCGCGCCCCCTATTTCCGATGGCTCGGAGCGTGAGCTGCTCGAGCGCATTTCGAAGTCGCGCGACCAGGCGGCCTTCCGCACGTTGTATGGGAACTACTACCAGAGGCTCACCCGCCTGCTGGCGCGCATGTCGGTGCGGCGCGAGGACATCGAGGAAGTCATCAACGACACGTTCTGGGTGGTCTGGACCAAGGCGTCGGAGTTTCGCGGCGCCTCCCAGCTGTCCACCTGGATCATCGGCATCGCCTACCGACGCGCGTTGAACGCCCTGCGCCGCGCCCGCCTCCGGCCGGTGGCCGACGAAGCCTTCGACGAGGACTCGGTGAGCGTCGAGTCCACCGAAGCCGACGAAACCAACCAGCAATGGCTGTCGCTGGGACTCGAGCGGCTGCCGATGGAACAGCGCATGGCGCTGGAACTCACGTACACTCTCGGCCACTCCTGCGAGGAGGTGGCCGCGATACTCGACTGCCCGGTCAACACGGTGAAGACGCGCCTGTTCCGGGCCCGCGAAACACTCAAACAAGTACTGCCCGAACTCGCAGGCATGTCCGGAGACCGATCATGAGCGCCCGCATTCCCGATACCCACGCCGAAGCCTGGGCACTGCTGCCCTGGCTCGCGAATGGCCGCATCCAGAATGCGGATCGCGAGTGGGTGGAAGCACACCTGCAGGGTTGTGCGGAATGCCGCGCCGAGCTCGCCGCCCAGCGGCTGGTCGCCTCGCACCTGGCGCGCCCGGAAGACGGGACGCCGCCGGAATCCGCCTCCGACGAACAGAGCTCCTTCAACAAGCTGTGGGCGCGCATCGAGGCCGCGGAATCGGCGACGTCGCGCGCCAACGGCACGCGCGGTGCCGCGGCGGCTCCCGCGCCGCGTTCGCGCACGGTGCGCTGGCTGGCGGCAGCCGTCGTCGTGCAGGCCATCGGGCTCGGCGTGCTGGGCATGGCGCTGAATTCGAGTGCGCGCAACCCGCGCAATGGTGAGATCGTCACCGTCTCGAGCGTCGATCCGCGCCTGCATGCGCCCGCGGTGCGCGTGGTGTTCGCACCCGACGCGCCGATCGGCACCATCAACACGATTCTCTCCCACCAGGGCCTGTCCATCGTCCATGGCCCCGGCAATTCCGGGAATTTCACCGCGGAATTGTCGGCCGATGCGGTCGCTTCGGGCGCCACGGCCGAGTCGGTGGCGGCGGTGATGTCGAAGGATCCGAATGTCACGTTCGCACAACCCGTCGCCCGCTGACTGGACGCACATCGGGCCCGGACGAGCTTTTCGAGGTTGCGTCGCGGCCGCGCTCGCCGCGCTGGCGCTGCTGTCGCCGCATTTCGCCACGGCGGCGCCGCCCGAGGTGCGCACGCCCGAGGAAGTGCGCACGCAGCCCGACCAGTTCATCGTGGTGGCGGTGGCCAACCCGGTAACGGGGCGGCCCGCGGCGGTCGGCGGCACGGCGCACGGTTATGGCTCCTCGTCCAACTACCGCATCAGCGCTTCCGCGAACAACCTGGTCCGCGAGCTGGCGCGCAATCATTCGCTCACGCTGGTGTCCGAGTGGCCGATCGAACAGCTGCAGATGCACTGCGTGCTGTTCCGGATTCCGCCGGGCACCACGCGTGAAGCGGTCATCGAAAAGCTGCTGCAGGACAAGCGCGTGTTGATCGCGCAGCCGCTCAACGAGTTCGAGTCGGCCACGTCCGCCTCGCCTGCCTTCGACGACCCGTACGCGCGCCTGCAATCCAACGTCAGCGCGCTCGACGTGGCCGAGGCGCACAACATCAGCCGGGGCAGCGGCGTGCGCGTGGCCATCATCGACACCGGCGTGGACATCGGGCACCCGGACCTCGCCGGGCGCACGCAGCTCACGCGCAACTACATCGACGACGATGAGCGCCTGTTCCGCAACGACCGGCACGGCACGCAGATCGCCGGGCTGATCGCGGCCTCGGCCAACAACGGCATCGGAATCGTCGGCGTGGCACCCGACGTGAAGCTGCTGGCATTCAAGGCCTGCTGGCAGGCCTCGCCGACCAGCGCCGGCCGCTGCAATTCCTTCACGCTGGCCCAGGCGCTGGCGGATGCGCTGGCGGCGCGGGCGCACATCATCAATCTCAGCCTGGTCGGACCCAGCGACCCGCTGCTCGAGGCGCTGGTGGCCAGGGCCATCGATGGCGGCATCATCGTGGTGGGTGCGGTGTCACAGGATCCGCGTTTCGGCTTCCCGGCGCGGCTGCCGCGCGTATTGCCGGTGGCGGAGGCGGAAACCTCGCCGGACGATCGCACCGGGATCCTGCGCGCGCCGGCGCGCGACATCGTCACGCTGGTACCCAACGGGCACTACGATTTCGCGTCGGGTAGTTCGCTGGCCACCGCGCAGATCAGCGGCGTGGTGGCGCTGCTGCTGGCAAAGAACCAGAAGCTAGGCGTGGAACGGCTGCGCGCGCTGCTGGAGCAATCCACGGAGAAGCACGACACCACGCGCGGGCCGTTCCTCTCGGTCAACGCCTGCGCCGCGCTGGTGCAGGTGGTGCGCGGCGCGGTCTGCCGGACGCCCTAACTACCCCGGCGGTGCCGGTCGACCGCCCGGTCGACCAGTTCCCTTGATTCCTGCTGCCACGCGAACCAGCGGTTCGCCGCGGGCAGGCACAGCAGGACGGCCGCCGCGGCCAGCGGCCCGAAGCGCACGCCGTCGATGACCAGGTTGACCGGCTCCGCCAACGAGCCACCGCCCGACCGCACCCAGAACTTCCAGGTGACCACGCACACCGCGATCAGCACCCAGCGGGCGGCACCGCGCCCGCCACCGAACGACAGCGTGGTCAACATGATGGCGGCGGCAAACGCGGCGTTCACCAGCGCGGTGACCGCGCCGTAGTGGATCGAGAGCAGGCTGACCAGGCACTGGATGACGAAGGCCGTCCAGCACAACACCGAGGCGATACGCACCACGCGCGGCGTGGGCTGGTATTCGAGCGCCGCACCGGCGGGGCCGGTCACGTCAGGTTCCGGCGCAGGTGGTTTTCGCGAGCCAGCCCACCACGGCAGACAGGGCCTCGCTGTCCGTTGCGCCCTGCTTGCGCGCCGACTTGTAGACATCCTGTTGCTGGTGCGCGCTCGACCCGCGCTTGAGGATCATGCGTGCGTGCTCGGTCTCCGCGAGGCAATCTAGCGCCACGGCATCGTCATGGACGATGGCGAGCAGTTCCTCGAGCAGCTCGGGGAACGGCACGAGTTCACCGCGCGCCAGGTCGAGCAGGCTGGCGTCCGTGCCGAAGCGCATCGCGCGCCAGCGATTCTCGGCGATCAGCATGCGCGGGTAACGGCGCCAGGATTTGTTCTCGCGGCGCAGCCGGTACAGCATGCGCACCACGGAGAGATTCAGAGCGGCGAGGCACACCGCGTCGTCGAGATGCGTGCAGCAGTCGAACACGCGCGTCTCGAGCGTGGGATACCGCGAGCTGGGGCGGATGTCCCACCAGATCTTGGTGGTGTCCTCGATGAGCCCGTTGCGCACCAGCGCATCGAGATGCCGGCGGAACTCGCCATAACTGTCGAACCTCTCGGGCAGCCCGGTGCGCGGCAGCGACGACAGCAGCATCAGCCGGAATGACTGCATGCCCATGTCGTCGCCTTCCCAGAACGGCGACGAACAGGACAGCGCCAGCAGGTGCGGCACGAAATACGACAGCTGGTTCATGACGTCGATGCGCAGCTCGTCGTCTTCCAGGCCCACGTGCACGTGCATGCCGCAGATGACCATGCGCCGCGCCCCGCCCTGCACTTCGCGCGCGATGTCCGCGTAGCGTTCGTGCTCGGTGTGCGGCGGGCGCTGCGGCGGCCGCGCGAAAGGATGCGTGGAGACCGCCACCGGCGCGATGCCGTAGTTGGCGGCCACGTCGCAGACCTTGCGGCGCAGGAGCGCCAGCTCGCGGCGCATGGACGAGACCGAGGCGCACACCGAGGTCTTCACCTCGAGCTGCGAGCGCAGGAATTCCGGGCTGACGCGCCCGTTGGTCTCGGAGATGCAGCGCTGCAGGAGCTCGGCCGGCGGATCGGAAACGAGGTCGCGCGTGGCCAGGTCCACCAGCAGGTATTCTTCTTCCAGCCCTAACGAAAAAGTGGGCTCGACGTTCCCCGACCTCATGGGCACGAGTATGCCCAATGCCCGGTTCCGCGTCAGTGGAAAACGTCTTCGATGGCGCAGGGCTCGCCCAGGTGGAATCCCTGGATGTAGTCGACGCCGATCTCCTTGAGAACGGCTAACACGTCCTCGCTCTCGACCTTTTCGGCGATGGTGGCCACCTGCATGGCCCGGCCGATCTTGGCGATGGCCTCGACCATGCTGCGATCCACCGGGTCCGTGGCCACGTGGGCGGCAAACTGGCCGTCGATCTTGAGGAAGTCCACCGGCATGGTCTTGAGATAGACGAACGACGATACGCCGCTGCCGAAATCGTCGAGCGCGAAGCGGCAGCCGCGCGCCTTGAGCTCGCGCATGAAGAAGGTGGCCTTGGCCAGCGAGGCCACTGCCGAGGTCTCGGTGATCTCGAAACACAGTGCGCGCGCCACGTGCTCGTTGTTGAGCCGCGTGAGCACGAAGTCGAGGAAGTCCTCGTCGTTGATAGACGTGCCCGAGAGATTGACCGCGAGCAGCGGCAAGGCCCGGGCCTCGCGCACGCAGCCCTCGAGCAGGCTGATGGCGCGGTCCACCACCCAACGGTCGACCATGACCATGACGTTGTAGCGTTCTGCGGCCGGGATGAACTCATCGGGCGGTACCAGCCGCCCGTCTTCCTCGCGCAAGCGCACCATGAGCTCGTAGAACGGATTGCCGGCCACCGTGGGCGAGATGCCGACGATGCGCTGCGCGTAGAGCTCCAGCCGCCCGTCCTCGACGGCGCGCGCAATGCGGCCCACCCACTGCATCTCGCGATGGCGATTGGTGCCATGGCCGCGTTCGTAGACCTGAACGCGGTTGCGGCCACCGTCCTTGGCCGCGTAACAGGCGATGTCGGCGGCGGACAGCACCGCGGCCGCGCTGGCGGTTTCGCGCGCGATGCGCACCACGCCGATGCTCGCGCCCACCGACAGGCTGTTGGCGCCCCAGAGGAAACGGTAGCTGTGTATGGCCTGGCGGATGCTGTCGGCCACGCGTTCCGCCTGCTCGAGCGAGCAGCGTTCCAGCAGCAGTCCGAATTCGTCGCCGCCGAGCCGCGCGATGGTGTCGGAGGCACGCACGCGGGTCTGCAGCAGGCTGGTGATGTCGCGCAGCAGGCGGTCGCCGGCGCTGTGGCCGCAGGTGTCGTTCACCACCTTGAACTGGTCGAGGTCGACGTACAGCAGCACGTATTCGGCCTCGCCGCGCTGCGCGGCGGTCACGGCGCTCTCGAGGCGCACGTCGAACTCGCGGCGATTGATGAGGCCGGTGAGCGCATCGTGGCTGGCCTGGTAGGACAGCGCGCGTTTCAGGCGCCTTTCCTTGGTCACGTCGTCGAACACGATGACAGCGCCCACGGCCACGCCCTCGCGGTTGCGGATCGGCGAGGTGGTGTCCTGGATGGCGAGTTCCTCGCCGCGGCGATTCACCAGCACGTTGCGGTCCGAAGGCACGGTGGTTTCACCACCCACCAGGACGCGATCCAGCGAATAGGCCACGGGCTTGCGCGTGGATTCGTCGATGAGCTGCAGCACTTCGCCAATGGCGAGGCCGCGCGCTTCGTCGATCGTCCAGCCGGTGAGGCGCTCGGCCACGGGGTTGAGGTAGTCGATGCGCCCGCTCGCATCGGTGGTGATCACCGCGTCGCCGATGGACTGCAGCGTCACCTGCGCGCGGTCTTTTTCCGCGAAGATCGCCTGCTCGGCGCGCTTGCGTTCGGTGATGTCGGCGACCGTGCCTTCGTAGCCGACGATGCGGCCGGTACCGTCGCGCACGCCGCGCGAATTTTCCAGCGCCACCACCTGTGTGCCGTCACGGCGGCGCAGCGTCACTTCCATGGAGCGCACTTCGCCGTCGGAGTCGACGCGGCGCACGAAATCCGCGCGATCGGGGGCACTCCAGTACAACATCACCGAGCTCGGCAGCGCGTACATTTCCTCGGCGGAGTCGTAGCCCAGCATCTTCACGAAGGCGCTGTTGACCGAGACCAGCCGGCCGTCGCGCGTGCTCTGGTACACGCCTTCGATGACGCCCTCGAACAGGCCGCGGAACTTCGCCTCGCTGGCGCGCAAGGCCTCCTCGGCCAGGTTGCGTTCGATGGCCAGCGCCGCGAGGCGCGCGGCATGTGACTGCAACACCTGTTCGCGCGAATCGGGCAGTCCCGGTTCCGGCCGGAAGATGGCGACCGATCCCAGCAACTTGCCGCTGGAGCCCTTGATGGGCATGGACCACACGGCGTGGAATCCGGAATCCAGCACCACCTGGCGGCGATCGGCCCAGTTCGCATCGTGGGCCACGTCGGCGACGAACACGTCGCAGGCCGAATACACCGCGGCCGCGCAGGAGCCGCGCCGCGGCTCGATGGGCGTGCGTTCGATCACCGCCGCCAGCAGCGGCGGCAGGTGGCGCGCGATGGTCAACGCGAAGTGGCTGCCGTCGGGCGACAACACCGAGATCGTGCAGCGGCAGCGTGGATTGACCGCCTGCACCAGTGCCGATATCACGTCGAGCACCGCCGGCAGACCGGCGTTGGACGCCAGCAGCGCGAAGAACGCGCGCTCGTTCTCGATGATGATTTCCGCGCGTTTGCGCTCCGAGATGTCGGTGATGCTGGCGCGCACCAGCGGCGCAGCGCCGCCTTCGAGCCGCACCAGGCGCACCTCGCAGGGAATCTCGCGGCCCTGCGAGTCGCGGTGCACCCACTCGAACACCTGCGACTCGCCCGCCACTGCCTGCGCCAGCTGCTGGCGATGCGGCGAGCGGCTCGGCTGCCCGTCGGGCTGGTACTCGGGGCTGACGTCGCCCAGCGTGCTGGCCAGCAGCTGGCTGCGCGTCATCTTGAACAGGCGCAGCGCCGGTTCGTTGGCTTCGACGAAGCGCCGCGTCTCGGCGTCGATGACCGCGATCGCCTCGGGCGCGTTGTCGACCAGCGAGCGATAACGCGCTTCGCTGTCGCGCAGCGCTTCCTCGGTGGCGCGCCGCTCCGACACGTCGCGCAGGCAGATCACGAAGACTTCGTTGCGGCCGTGGCGCGCCCGGCTGACCGCGATCTCCGCCGGAAAGGCCTTGCCGTCGCTGCGCAGCGCGTGGACCTCGGGCGTCACGCCCATGCCGCGCCAGGTATCGCTGCCATTGACCAGCTTGTCGAGCCCGGCGGCGATGTCGTTGCGCACGCTGAGCTCGGGGATCAGCTGGTCGATGCGCAGCCCTAACAACTCGGCGGGCGAATACCCGAACACGCGCGCGGCCATGGGATTGGCGCGATCGATCACGCCGTCGACGTTGACCGTGATGACCACGTCCTTGATGTGGTCGAGGATGACCTGCAGCTGGGCCGCGCCCTGCTCGGCGATCTCCACGCCCAGCGAACGCGCCTCGTCGGACATGAGCTGCATCGAGCGCACCATGGCGCGGCGCTCGTCGTCGACCGTGTCGTAGTAACGGCTGAGCATCTCCAACAGCTCGTGGGCGCTGACGCGCGAGCCTGTGACACGGGCGCGCAGCTCCCGGAGCTGGGTCTGCAGCAAGGGGTGCAGGCGGCGCATCGAAAAGTCGCCCATGTCCATGCGCGCGCCCGGAGAACTGCTGTCCGCCCCGCGACTTACATCGGAATCAGAGCTGTCTTTTGAAGGCGTACCTTCCGCCTGTTTTGACATAACGATGCAATTTGCGACCAAATTGCATGATATGTCCGGTGGACAGGCGGGCCCGTGAAGCGGCTCGCGAAATCGCGGGCGGGATCAGTTGCTGGCGGGTGTTTCCGCGGGCGTGGAGGATGGCGCAGGCGGCTCCGCCCCGGCCGGCGGCGCGACGGCCCCGACTATTACGGGAATGGAGAACACGCGCGAGACCATGCCCTGCTCGCCCTCGGTCTCGATGCTGGCCGTCATCACGAAGACGCCGGCACGGGCCGGCATCAGCACCACCTGGTGCTTGATGGGCTGCTCGGCCTTGGCGTCCTTGGTCATCGGCAGCGCATCGCCGGACATCAGCGTGAGGCCGTCCTGCACTTCGAAACGCCCGCGCAGCGTGGCGTAGTTCTCGTGTGGAATGACGGCGATGTCGACGGGCAGCGCCTGGCTCACCGTCGGCGCATTACCCAGCGAGAAATGCACGCCGATGTACTTGGAGGACTTTCCGGCGGGCACGGCCGCGACCATGTTCGCACCAGGATCGGCCAGCTTGGGACCCGCGGGCTTGTTGCTCGCGGTGGGGGCCTTGGGTTCGGGCGGCGGATCGCCGCAGCCGGCCAGCAGCAGGCCAGCCGACAACGCCACGGCATACGAGGCGCGGCCCCAGGATCTGATCATTCGTTGCCTCCTCCCGGTCCCTATAGTAGCAGCGCTACCTGGCGAGGATGGGCGGATCGTCCATCGCAGCCAGTTGTTCGAGCAAATCTGAGATGTGCCTCTCCCAGAAGCGGGCGTCGGCAAACCACGGAAATGCCCGCGGAAATGCCGGGTCGTGCCAGCGCAGCGCTATCCAGGCCGCGTGGTGCAGGATGCGCAGCGAACGCAGGCTTTCCACCAGCGTGAGCTCGGCGTAGTCGAACTCACCAAACAACTCGTAGCCTTCCATGAGCGCCGCCCAGGTAGATTGCTGGCTCGCGGCATCCCCGGAGAGGAACATCCACAGGTCCTGGATGCGGGGGCCCGACATGCAGTCGTCGAGATCCACGAACAGCGGTCCCTGTTCGCGCCACAGGATGTTGCCCGCGTGGCAGTCCCCGTGGATGCGCAGTTGCGGCAATCGGCCGAAGGCATCGAAGCAATGTCGGACTCGTCCGATCACCTGTGCACTGACGCGCGCATATTGTTCGGCCAGCGCCTCGGGTACAAAACCGCTGTCGATCACCCGTTCGCGGGCCTCGTCGCCGAAACGTTCGAGCGTGAGTGCCTGGCGATGCGCGAATCGCGACCTGCCGCCCACGGCGTGCATGCGCGCCAGCGTGCGTCCTAGCAAAGTGAGCGTCGCGCGATCGTCGAGCTCCGGCGCGCGTCCCGCGAGGTAGGGAAACGCGGCGAAGCGCATGCGCCGATGGACAAACAAACTCTCGCCGTCACGCCGCAGCGGCGCGGCCACCGGCAATTCCGCCTCCGCCAGCTCGAACGTGAAGGCGTGTTCCTCGTCGATCTGCGCGTCGGTCCAGCGCGCCGGGCGATAGAACTTCAGCACCCACAGGGCGCCGTCTTCGTCGCCCAGCTGGTAGACACGGTTTTCGTAGCTGTTGAGCGCAAACAGCCGCCCGGAGGGTTGAAGCCCTATGCTTTCGGCGGCCTCGGCGACCACCAGCGGCGTCAGCGAATCGAATGGAGCAGGTGCTGATTGTGTCACAGCCACCCATGGACATTAATGTAAAATCCCATGGGCTAAAACCCTGACGGACGGAGCGACGGACAGAGCAATGAGCAAGGGACCTTCGATTCTGGTGACCGGCGGTGCGGGCTACATCGGCAGTCACACCGTGTTGCAGCTGGTGGCCCGCGGCGAGCGCGTGGTGGTGCTGGACGACCTATCCACCGGATTCCGGCAGGCGGTGCGCGGCGTACCGCTGGTCGTGGGACAGGTCGGCGACCGTGCGCTGGTCGACGCGCTGCTCGCGGAGCACCAGGTCGAGACCATCATCCATTTCGCCGCGCACACCATCGTGCCCGAGTCGGTCGCGGATCCGCTCAAGTACTACGGCAACAACACCTGCTCGACGCGTTCGCTGCTCGACTGCGCCTCGCGGGCCGGAGTGAAACATTTCGTGTTCTCGTCGACCGCGGCGGTCTACGGCATCCCCGCCAACGGCCTCGCCGCCGAGGAGACCGCGACCGCGCCCATCAATCCCTACGGCACCTCCAAGCTCATGTCGGAGTGGATGCTGCGCGACCTGTGCGCGGTCACGCCGATGCGCTCGGTGATCCTGCGCTACTTCAATGTCGCGGGCTCGGATCCCGGCGGCCGCATCGGCCAGTCGACGCGCGCCGCCACGCTGCTGGTCAAGGTGGCCTGCGAAGTCGCGGTGGGCAAGCGCGAGTCGCTGTCGGTGTTCGGCACCGACTACCCGACGCCCGACGGCACCGGCGTGCGCGACTACATCCACGTCGACGACCTCGCCTCGGCGCACGTCAGCGCGCTCAACTACCTGCGCGACGGCGGCAAGTCGCTGATCGCCAACTGCGGCTATGGGCACGGCTACAGCGTGCGCGAGGTCATCGCCAGCGTGGAGAAGATCGCGGGCATCAAGCTCAAGGTGCGCGAGGAACCGCGCCGGGCCGGCGATCCGCCGGCGCTGGTCGCCAAGGCCGACAAGGTCCGCGAGGTGCTCGGCTGGCGTGCCAGGCTGGATGACATCGACACCATCGTGCGCACGTCGCTCGAGTGGGAGAAACGTTTGCAACAGGAACCCTGGTAAGCCACCGGACTCACGATGCGTTGGGCGCGCCCGAAATCCCTTACCGGCCTCATGCTGCTGGGCCTCGCGTTGATCGCGGGTCCGCTGCTGGTGGCGGTCGTGGACGCCGCCATCCAGATCCGCAGCCTCACTCTCACCAGCCAGCAGATGGTGCTCAATGGCGTGCGGGTCGCGCGCCTGTCGCAGAGCCTGTTCGCCGACATCCGGCAGCTGGATCGCACCGTGAAGCTCTACCAGGTCCTCGGCGACGTGAAACTGCTCGAGGCGTATCGCAATACGGACCAGAGCCTGGCCGCCACGCGCACCGAGCTCGCGGCGTTGCTCGACAGCGACGAGACCCGCCGCAGCCTCGATGAATTCGCAGCCATGCACAACGAGATCGCGAGCGCGGTGGGTGCGACGCCGCCGGGCAGCCCTGCGATCAACAGTATCCTGGCGCGCATCGAGCGGCTCAACGATCTCGCCAACGACATCGTCGACAGCGGCAACAAGCAGAACGACGCCCGCCTGGCGGAGATGCAGCGCCAGACTTCCAGCACGCAGAAGCGCCTGTTCTGGCAGTCCGCCCTGCTCGTTCCGCTGACGCTCATCGCCATCCTGGCGCTCACGCTGTCCATCGGCCGCCCACTGCGCGCCATCGACCGCGCCATCAGCGAGCTCGGCCGCGGCACGTTCTCGCGCTCCATCGAAGTCTCGGGCCCGCGCGACCTGGAGCGCCTCGGCGCGCAGCTCGAGTGGCTGCGCCTGCGCCTGCTCGATTTGGCGCAGGAGCGCAACCGATTTCTGCGCCACATGTCCCATGAACTCAAGACCCCGCTGGCCAACATCCGCGAAGGCGCGGAACTGCTCATGGACGGCGCGGTCGGACCCCTGGACAACTCCCAGCGCGAAGTGGTGGCGATCCTGCGCGACAACGGCATCAAGCTGCACCGGCTCATCGAGAACCTGCTGTCGTTCAGCGCCTGGCAGAAGGAGAGCGTCGGGCTCGACATTTCCGAGTTCCGGCTGCGCCCGCTGGTCAAACAGGTTCTCGAAGCCCAGCAACTCACGGTAGTCTCGCAGCGCGTACGGCTCGAGGTGAAGGTGGACGACCTGACGCTGAAGGCCGATCGGGGCAAAATGCGCCTCATCATCGAGAACCTGCTGTCCAATGCCATCAAGTATTCACCCAAGGGAGGCACGGTCTATCTACAGGCAGTCAAGCAGGACACACAGCTGGTGATCGACGTCGCTGATGCCGGCGCGGGCATACCGCAGGAAGAACGTGCGCGCGTCTTCGAGGCTTTCTACACCGGGCGCCCACCGGCCGGCGTGCAGGTCAAGGGCACCGGCATCGGTCTTTCCGTGGTGCTCGAGTTCGTCAACGCGCATGGTGGCACCATCGAGATCGTCGACGGCGAATTCCCCGGAGCCCATTTCCGCATCCGTATGCCCCTGTTGTCGGCCACCAATCCCGTTCGGACGCAGGCACATGCGGCATAACTCCACTGCCCTTGCCGGCGCACTCTTCCTGGCCGCGCTCCTGGCCGGCTGCAGCGCGATGCCTTCGGGGCGTTCGCGCGACTCCCAGGCACAGCCCGCGGTGGACCGCAACTCCACCGAGGCCACCGTGATCACGGGCTACCTCGACATCTGCCTGCGCGTGGCGCGGGGCACACCCGCCGAGCAGGCCGAGATCCTCACCACCACCAACAACGACTACCGCGCGGCACCGACTCCTAGCAGGGTGCTGCGTTATGCCATGGTGCTGTCCACGCCGGGGCACGCCGGCAACGATCCTGTCGTTGCGCAGCGACTTTTGCGCGAAGTGCTGGCCAGCCCCGAAACTCTGCTGCCTGCGGAGCGCGCTCTCGCGTTCCTGCAGCTGCAACAGGTCGAACGCCAGCAAGCCCTGCAGGCGGATGTACGACGCCTGCAGACCAACGCCGAGCGGGCCGCGAATGAACGCATCGCGCAACTCACTCGGCAGTTGAAGTCCGAGAGCGACGAAAACGCCCGTCTCACAAGGTTGCTCAAGGAAGCTCAGGCGAAGCTGGATGCAATCGCCAATATCGAACGCTCGTCCAACAACGGGCGTCCGCCGCAACCCGAGGGACGGAAACCGTAGAGGTTTCTGATGTTAGCCGCCATGCAACTCGCCACTCCGCACCAACCGAAACGCAAAGCCCGCATTCTCGTGGTCGACGACGACCCGGGCCTGCTGCGCCTCCTGACCATCCGCCTGCGCGCGGAGAACTACGAAGTCGAGGCCGTGGAAAGCGCGGCGCTGGCGCTCGCGGCCACCAGCCGCTTCCGGCCGGAGCTGGTCATCACCGACCTGCGCATGGACCAGATGGACGGCATCGGGCTGCTCAAGGAACTGCAGTCGCGCTACCCGGGCCTCAAGGTCATCATCCTCACCGCGCACGGCACTATTCCGGACGCCGTGCATGCAACGCAGCTCGGCGCCTTTGGATTCCTCACCAAGCCGGTGGACAAGCAGGAACTGCTTGACCAGGTGCAGAAGGCGCTCAAGATTTCCGGCTTCGTCGATTCGGACGAAGACTGGCGGTCCGAGATCATCACGCGCTCCTCGCTGGTGGAGGAAAAACTCTCGCAGGCGCACATGGTGGCCGGCACCGATGCGCGCGTCCTCATCACGGGTGAGTCGGGCACCGGCAAGGAACTGCTGGCGCGCGCCATCCATGCCGCGAGCCCGCGCCGGGGCAAACCGTTCGTGGCCATCAACTGCTCGGCCATGGCCGAGAACCTGCTCGAGTCCGAATTGTTCGGCCACATCAAGGGTTCGTTCACGGGCGCGGTGCGCGATCACCAGGGCCTGTTCCAGGCGGCCGACGGCGGCACGCTGCTGCTCGACGAGATCGGCGACATGCCGATGCGCCTGCAGGTGAAGCTGCTGCGCGTGCTGCAGGAGAACAACATCCGCCCGATCGGCGCCACCGACGCAATCCCGGTGAACGTGCGCGTGATCTCGGCGACGCATCGCGACCTGCAGCAGCTCATGATGAGCGGCCAGTTCCGCGAGGACTTGTACTACCGGCTCAACGTCGTGCACATCGACATGCCGCCGCTGAACCGCCGCCGCGAGGACATCCCGCTGCTGGTCTCGCACTTCCTGGCGCAGATCAGCAACGAAAGCGGCGTGCGCAAGATCTACGCGCCGGAAGCGGTGGAACTGCTCGCTACGGCCGACTGGCCGGGCAACATCCGCCAGCTCGCGAACGTGGTACGGCAGAACGTGGCGCTGTCGCAGACACCCATCATCCCGGTGGAACTGGTGCAGCAGTCGCTGGGCGGCACGCAGAGCAAGCTGCCCTCCTTCGACGAGGCGCGCGACGAATTCACGCGCTCCTATCTATCGCAGATCCTGCAGATCACCGGCGGCAACGTCAGCCAGGCCGCGCGCCTGGCCAAGCGCAACCGAACGGACTTCTACAAGCTGCTGTCCCGCCACCAGCTCACGCCCGAAGACTTCAAAGGGCGTTAATGGGGACATTCCTCGTTTCCTAGCAAACGGGGACGGGGTGCGGTGGTGGTGATGCGGCCGGCACATGCACCTATCATGAGTGCGCTTTTCGCCGGGCCCTTCGATGGTTGTTTCGCAAGGTTAGGGCCGCCGCTCTTTGGTCCACGATTCGGGCGCGGAATCGGCTGAGCGTTGGCACTTGCCATGACTCGGTCGGGGACGGCTTCGTGCCTTGCGAATTTGGTGTCCCGGCCCGCGCACTCATGATAGGCGCATATGCCGTCCGCCCCACTGTCACGGCAAGTCCGTGCTCGCTCACTGGCAAACGTGGGGTGTCGGCCCACGGGGTGGGAAGAGAAGAGCGCGGCGTCGAGGTCACGATTCTTCTCCCAGCCAAGCCAGGGACATTCCTCATTGCTGGCAAACGGGGACGTACCGCGGTGGGTGGGAGTCACGGCGCACGATCCATGGGTATGCAGTGAGCGCGCGGGCCGGGATACCAAATTCGCAAGGCACGAAGCCGTCCCCGACCGAGTCATGGCAAGTGCTGACGATCAGGCGATTCCGCGCCCGAATCGTGGACCAAAGAGCGGCGGCCCTCACCTTGCGCAACAACCATCGAAGGGCCCGGC
>DASUGK010000157.1:0-42751 GCA_036274075.1 Steroidobacteraceae bacterium
TAACGCGATGTCGGCGATTCCGTAGCGCTCGTTCACGAAGAACTGCCGCGTCGACAGGTGCTTCTCCATGACCGCAAACGCGGCGCGGCCCTTGGCCAGCCGGTCCGGAAGCTCGGCGCGGCGCGGATGATCGGCCGGGAAGTGCCGGCAGATGTAACGCGGCGTGGCCACGTAGGGTTCGTGGCTGTACTGCTCGAAGAACATCCACTGCAGTACCTGCGCGCGGCCGAGCGGCGTGGCCGGCACGAAGCGCGAACCTTCGGCGAGGTACCAGAGGATGGCGTTCGACTCGGGCAGGTAAGTGCCGTCGTCGAGCTGCAGCGTCGGGATGCGGCCGTTGGGATTGCGCTTCAGGAACTCCGCGGTGCGCGTCTCGCCCTTGTCGATGTCGACCTCGGTCCAGTCGTACTTCTGGCCGAGCTGCGCCAGCAGCAGGCGGACCTTGTAGCCGTTGCCCGAATCGAGATAGTCGAAGAGATGCATGTCTGTTTCCCCGGCAGCGAACCGCGCAAAGTATCCGGCGGGCACCCTCGCCACGCGAGGCGCAAGGTTTTTGGCTGAGGCTAAGTTATTCTTTGCCTGGCCATGGCACGACGACTTCCTCCCCTCAACGCACTGCGCGCCTTCGAAGCCTCGGCGCGGCTCGGCAGCTTCGTCACCGCGGCGCGCGAGCTGCGCGTCTCCGCGGCCGCCGTCAGCCAGCAGGTGCGGCGGCTCGAGCAGTACCTCGATACCACGCTGTTCCAGCGCATGGCGCGCGGCCTGGTGCTGACCGAGCAGGGCCGCGACTATCTACCGGAGCTTTCGGCGGGGTTCGACCTGCTGGGCGAATCCACCGCGCGGCTGCGCGCCAAGCGCGCCGACGGCGTGCTGACCATCACCACGCTCGCGGGTTTCGCCAACGGCTGGCTGCTGCCGCGCCTGCACCGCTTCCGCGAGCGCGCGCCGCGCATCGACGTGGTGGTGCGCACGTCGCGCGAGCTCCTGGATTTCCGCCGCGACGCCGTCGACCTCGCGATCCGGTTCGCCCCGGGTCCGGGACGAGGCCTGCATGCCGAGTTGTTGTGCCGTGAGGAATTGTTCCCGGCGGCCAGTCCACAGCTGTTTGGCGGCGGCCGCATGCCCGACACGCTGGCTTCGCTGGCCGACTATCCGCTGCTGCACGACACCGATGCAGGGCCGGAGCAGCCCTGGCTCGGCTGGCGCGGCTGGTTCGAACGCGCCGGGCTGCCCACGGCGCCCGTGGGCCGCGGCCTGCAATTCAGCGACTCGGTGGTGCTGGTGGGCGCGGCCATCGCCGGACTCGGCATCGCGATCGGCCGTTCGCCGCACCTGGGTCCCCTGCTGGCCCGCGGCCAGCTGGTGCGCGTGACCCAGGAGCACTGGGTGTCACCGTGGAGTTACTTCCTCATGGCGCCGCCGGCGCACTTCAAGCGGCCGGTGGTGCGCACGTTCGTCGATTGGGCGCTGGAAGAGGCCCGCTCGGGAAACCCTTGACGTCAAAGTGACAGCGGCAACTGCAGGTGCCTCGAGTACATCATGTCGCGATGCTCGAGCAGCACGGGATCCAGTGCGGCGGACGTCGCAGGATCCAGCCACTCGAAGGCCGCGCGCGCGCCGGGGTGCATGTCGCATTGCTCCGGCGGCAGCGGCTTGAACAGCGCCATGAATGCCGCGCTGTACACGTCCACCGCGCTGAGCTCGTCGCCCAGGTAGTAAGGCTTGCCGGCCCGGCGCTGGGCATTCAGCGCTCCGGCCAGTTCGCCCAGCAATGCGATCACGCGCGGCCCGTATGTATCCGCTTCGGCGGCTTCGTAACCGTATTTCCCGCCGAGATATCCCGCCACGCGTTCGTTGAAGCCGCCGACCTTCGTGAGGCCCGCGTGCACCATCTGCAGCCTGCGGTACCAGCCCAGTCCGCCGCGGTCGCAGAATTTGCCGGCCAGCAACACGGCGCGGCCGCGGGTTTCGGGAACCAGTGACAACAGCGGCGGCTGCGGCGCGAGCCGCTCCGCCAGCATGAGGATTTCCGCCCAGCCGGAGCGTGGCGGCTCGTCGTCGTAGATCGCCACGGGAGCACTGAGTTGTCCGGCCCATTTCGCCAGCGCCGGGTCGTCGTACACCAGGCGCACGGCCGCGAAATCGATGCCCTTGATGTGGAAAATGCCCTTGGCGGCCTCGCCCCAGGGACTCGGCACCTTGCCCACGACCATCATGCGCAGCCCGCGGCGGGCGATGGCGTCCTGGACACTGATGTATTCGTAGGTCATCGGAGGACAGCGTGTTTCACCGGCGCGCATCCGGCAAGGGCCATGCAGCGAATTCTTTGCACGCCGTGGTTTGACAATCTCTGGACGAAGCTCGCAGAGGTTAGCCGCGCTATCGCCTGCATAAGAACTCCTTGGTCATTCAGCGCCACGGGCCATCACCCCGTTCTCTACAATCACTCCATGACAAGGCGCGGCTGGATGCTGTTCATTTTTCTCGGCGTGCTCTGGGGCATGCCGTACCTGCTGATCCGCATCGCGGTGGGCACCATCGACCCGCTGGTGGTGGCGGCCTCGCGCACGCTGATCGGCGCGCTGCTGCTGTTGCCCGTCGCGCTGCATCGTAACGCGCTGGCATCCGCGTTTCGCCACTGGAAGTGGCTGCTGGCATTCACGCTCATCGAAATCAGCATTCCCTGGGTGCTGCTCGGCCATGCCGAGACGCGCCTGACCAGTTCGACCGCCGGATTGCTCATCGCCATCGTGCCGCTGTTCGCGGCGCTCATCGTCAGCAAGCTGGGCCATGAGCGGCTCGAGCCGCGCCGCATGCTGGGACTCGGGCTGGGCTTCGCGGGCGTCGCGTTGCTGGTGGGCCTCGACATCCACTTCTCGGACCTGCTGGCCGTGGCGGCGACCATCATCGTTTCGCTGTGTTACGCCATCGGTCCCATCATCATCGACCGCAAGCTCAAGGACGTGCCGGCCATCGGCGTGATCACGGCGTCGCTGATCCTGGCGACGCTGATCTACGCGCCCTTCGCGCCGTTCCTCTGGCCCACCGAGTTCACCGCTGCCGCGGTCGGATCGGTGGTCGGGCTCGGCGTGTTGTGTACCGCCGCCGCGTTCATGGTGTTCTTCGCGCTGATCGCGGAAGTGGGCCCGGCGCGCGCCACGGTCATCACCTACGTGAACCCGGCGGTCGCCATCATCCTGGGCGCGCTGGTGCTCAGCGAGCCGCTGACCACGGGCATGATGATCGGTTTCCCGCTGGTCATCCTCGGCTCCTACCTCGGCACGACGCGCTCCCCGCCGGCCGCGCCGAACGCAGTCAGCCAGCCCAGTAGTTAGCGTAGCCGCGCCGGAATCCCGGGCGGCACCGAACGTCGCCGGCCGGGGCGCCGGGCCGTTGCCGAGGTCGTCTTATGGACCCCTCGGCCGGACACATATATAAGTGCATCCACCGGGGTTCCTGCGAGGCGGGCGGGTGGAGTTCTACACAAAGGTCTTCTTCGTCGTCCTCGCCGGCTTCGTCGGCTACCTGCTGCTGCTGGTGCTCCAGCCTTTTGCCGGTTCCATGGCCTGGGCCATTTTCCTGGCCTTCATCCTGTCGCCGCTGCACACCTGGCTGTCGCGCAAGCTGGGCAGGCGTCCGGGAACGGCGGCCGGCATCATCACCGGTCTCACGCCGTTTGCCTTGCTGACGCCGATCACCCTGCTCGGCGTCGCGTTTGCCAACCAGGCCCGTGCGCTCATGGTCTACCTGCAGGAACGCAACCTGCGGCTCGACGGCTCCATCCTGTTGAAGCTCGAGCAATACCCCATCATCGGCCCGGCGGCGCGCTGGGCGCGCGAAGAACTGGCCGTGAGCGCCGCCGACCTCCAGGAATGGATTTCGCGCGCCGCCGAGGCGGCGCTGCGCAACGTGGCCTCGCTCGGCGGGGGCGTGGTGTTGTCCGCGGTGGGCACGCTGGTCGGGTTCTTCTTCATGTTGTTCCTGCTGTTCTTCTTCCTGCGTGACGGCCGCAAGATGTTCGACAGCCTGCAACGGCTGATCCCCGTCCCGGAGGAGCATCGCGAGCAGCTCTTCGACCACCTGGCCAGCGTGACGCGCGGTGTTTTCTATGGAACCGGACTCACCGCCATCCTGCAGGGCCTGCTGGTGGGAATCGGTTTCGCGATCGCGGGGCTGCCGTCGCCCGTGGTGTTCGGCGTGCTCGCCGCCATCCTCGCGCTGCTGCCGGCGGGCGGTGCGGCGATCGTGTGGATCCCGGCCGTGTTGTTCCTCGGTGCGTCTGGACGTTGGGGCTGGGCGCTGTTCATGCTGATCTGGGGCGCCGTCGTTTCGACGTCGGACAACGTCCTGCGGCCAGTCCTGGTGTCGCGTTACGCGCCGGTGTCGGCGTTCACGGTGTTCGTCGGCGTGGTCGGCGGCATCGGGGCGTTTGGCACCATCGGCATCGTCATCGGGCCGGTGTTCCTGGCGCTGGTCGCCGCCATCCTGCAGTACTTCGACGAGAAGGTCATTGCGCCGAACAAGCCCAAGCTCGACGCCCAGGCGAACGAGTAACACGGCGCCGGCCGCGAAGTGGCCGGCCGTCTGCGCGCAAATCCGCGCCAGATGAGTACAAACGCGGCCGCGCGCGGGCGTTTGCCGGCGGGATCATGGGGGGATCCCTGTTGACCGGAAATGTGACAGCGAAAAAGAGGAATGTCCCCTAAAATTCGCCGCCCTCATGGATACGTCCCCGATTCTCGATTCCCTGAACGAGGCGCAACGCGCCGCGGTCACCGCTCCCGTAGGCCCCGTGCTCGTGCTGGCCGGCGCCGGCTCCGGCAAGACGCGCGTGCTGACGCATCGCATCGCCTGGGTGATCGCCACCGAGGGCGCGTCACCGCATTCGATCCTGGCGGTGACCTTCACCAACAAGGCCGCGCACGAGATGCGCGGGCGCATCGAGAAGTTGTTAGGCGTGCCGGGCAGCGCGATGTGGGTGGGGACGTTCCACGGCATCGCGCACCGCCTGTTGCGGCTGCACTGGCGCGAGGCCAACCTGCCGCAGAGTTTCCAGATCCTCGACGGCGAAGACCAGCTGCGGCTCATCAAGAAGATCGTCAAGGCCATGGAGCTCGACGAGACCCGCTGGGTACCGCGCGAAATCCAGTGGTTCATCAACCACAACAAGGACGAGGGCTTCCGGCCGGCCACGCTCAAGGACGCGGGTGATCCCACGCGCCGGCAGCTCATCAGGATCTACTCCGAATACGAGGCGCAATGCCAGCGCACCGGCGTGGTGGACTTCGCGGAGTTGCTGCTGCGCGCCTATGAGCTGTTCCGCGACAACGCGGGGCTGCGTGCGCATTACCAGCGCCGCTTCAAGCACGTGCTCATCGACGAGTTCCAGGACACCAACGCCATCCAGTACGCCTGGGCGCTCATGGTGGCCGGCGCCGACGGCGCGCCCTTCATCGTCGGCGACGACGACCAGTCCATCTACCGCTGGCGCGGCGCGCGCGTCGAGAATCTCACGCGCTTCTCGCGCGACTACCCGGCCGCGAAGATGTACCGCCTGGAGCAGAACTACCGCTCCACCGGCAACATCCTCAAGGCCGCCAACAAGCTGATCTCCAACAACACCGGGCGCCTCGGCAAGAACCTGTGGACTTCCGGCGCCGACGGCGACCGCATCAAGCTGTACGCCGCGTTCAACGAGCGCGACGAGGCCGAGTTCGTCATGAACCGCATCCGCGAGTGGATGAACCACGGCGGCCTGCGGCGCGAAGTCGCCATCCTGTACCGTTCGAACGCGCAGTCCCGCGCCTTCGAAGAGGCGTTCCTGTCGGCGCGGATACCCTACAAGGTTTACGGCGGCCTGCGGTTCTTCGAGCGGGCCGAAATCAAGGACGCGCTGGCCTATCTCCGGCTGGTGTCCAGCCGCGCCGACGATGCCTCGTTCGAGCGCGTCGTGAACCTGCCCACGCGCGGCATCGGCGCCAAGTCGCTGGACGTGATCCGCGACCAGGCCAAGGCGGCAGGCAGCTCGTTGTGGACGGCGGCGGCGCACTGCGTGGCCAACGGCGCCCTGGGCCCGAAGGCCGAGGCCGCCGTGAACGGCTTCCTGAAGCTCATAGACCAGCTCGCCTCGGACATTTCCGGCCTCGAGCTGCACGAGCAGGTCGACCACGTCATCAACAACTCCGGCCTCGTCGAGCATCACAAGAAGGAGAAGGCCGACCGCGGCGAGGCGCGCGTCGAGAACCTGAACGAACTCGTGTCGGCCGCGCGTGACTTCGAACCCGACGTGACCCGTGCTTCGGCGGAGGACGGCGAGGAGAAGTTGCCGCCGCTCGAGACCTTCCTGGCGCACGCGGTGCTCGAGTCGGGCGAAGGCCAGGCGGCCGAGTGGGAAGACTGCGTGCAGATGATGACGCTGCACACCGCCAAGGGCCTGGAATTCCCCGTGGTGTTCCTGTGCGGCATGGAAGACGGCTTGTTCCCGCACCAGCGCAGCCTCAATGACCCGGACGGCATCGAGGAAGAGCGCCGCCTCTGCTACGTGGGCACGACGCGCGCGATGAAGCAGTTGTATCTCACCTATGCCGAGCAGCGCCGCCTGCATGGCATGGACAACTACGGCACGCGCTCGCGATTCCTCGACGAATACCCCGAGGAGCTCATCGAAGAGGTGCGGCCGCGCATCCAGATCTCGCGCCCGGTGGCGGCGGGACGCTTCAAGGCTCCCACCGAGGAGCTGGCGCCCGGCGTGAAGCTCGGCGCGCGCGTGCGCCACAAGAAGTTCGGCGAAGGCGTGATCCTCAAGGTGGAAGGCCACGGGCCGCAGGCCAACATCGAAGTGAATTTCGAATCGCTGGGGCGCAAGATCATGATGCTGGAGTACCTCGAGGTAGTCAGATGAGTTTCTCCGCCAAGCTCGCCGCCGCGTGGAAGGCCAGCAACTCGCTGGTGTGCGTGGGACTCGACCCCGAGCCGAAGAAATTCCCCGACCGCTTCCGCGACGCGCCCGGCGGCATCTTCGAATTCAACAAGGCCATCATCGATGCGACGCGCGACCTGGTGTGCGCGTACAAGCCGCAGTTTGCGCACTACGCGGCGCACGGCGCCGAAAACCAGCTCGAACACACCATCGACTACATCAAGACGCGCTGCCCGGATGCCATCGTGATCCTGGATTCCAAGCGTGGCGACATCGGCAGCACCGCGGAGCAATACGCGCAGGAAGCCTTCGAGCGTTACGGCGCCGATGCCGTGACCGTGAATCCGTATCTCGGCCATGATTCGGTCGAGCCCTTCCTCAAGCACGCCGATAAGGGCGTGATCATCCTGTGCCGCACGTCGAATGCCGGCGCGCGCGATTTCCAGGACCTCAACGTCGGGCCCGGCCGGAAGTTGTTCCACCACGTCGCCGATACCGTAGCGAAGGAGTGGAACACGGCCGGCAATTGCATGCTGGTGGTGGGCGCCACGTACCCGGAAGAACTCGCGGACATCCGCTCGCGCGTCGGCGAGCTGCCCTTCCTCGTGCCCGGCGTGGGCGCGCAGGGTGGCGACGTCGCCAAGGTGATGGCCGCCGGCAAGACTTCGGTCGGCACCGGCCTCGTGATCAGCTCATCGCGGGCGATTCTCTACGCGAGTTCTGGCGATGACTTCGCGGCCGCCGCGCGCAAGGCGGCGCAGGAATTGCGGGACTCCATCAACGCTCATCGATAAATGTCCCCATTTATGGTCCCCAGCGGAATTCGCGCTTGGGGACGACGTCCGGCGGGCCGGGCGGCGGCGCGTTCGGGTCCGGCAGGAACGCACGCCAGGCCTTGAGGGGATGCGCCATCATCCAGAACGGGGTGACGATGCCGCCCGGAATCGGTTGCGTCGATTTCAGCGGCGGCGCCGGGCGTTCTCCCTGCACGACGATGTCGGCGTTGTCGGAATCCGGCCCGTTGATCGCGGCGCGATACTCGCTGGGCATCATGTAATTGCGGATGTCGCGCACCTGCAGGTTGAGCGGCGCGCGCGCGGTCCGGGCGGTGGTCGCAGCCGTGGCAGGCTGGGCGGTCGCGTCTGGCGCCGGCTTTTCAGGCTGAGCCACCGTCACAGGCGGCTCGGCCGGCAACCCCGCCGAGGCGGCCAGCAGCAACGCAATTCCGACGCTCAATCCGGCGTGTCTCACGCGTTCCTCCTGCGCCAGTATCGGACCACCGCCCGCGGCGGAAGGTTCCGGCGGGTGGCATCCGTGCTTGCCACGATAGTTCAAATCAGCGGCGCGGCGAGGGCGGCCAGGGCGGCGCACACGCCCAGGGCCACGGCGGCGACGTACCCGGGACGCGCGACCTTGCGCGCCTCCGTCTCGAAGGGCCGCGCCAGCAGGTAGCCCGATACCACGCCGCCTAACAAGCCGCCCAGGTGCGCGGCGTTGTCGACCTTCGGGCCGTCGGGGACGAAGCCGAGCAACGCGCCGAAAGCCAGCGAGTACAGCAACAACGCGCCCGCGCCCATGCCCACGCCCTTGAGCAGGTCCGCGGGAACGTCGCGCGGCCGCCGCGCGAAGAAGGCCAGCAGCGCGCCGTAGATGCCGAATATGGCGCCGGACGCGCCGGCGCTGAGCGTCGACGCGTCCCACCAGCCGCTCACCACGCTTCCGGACAGTGCCGACAGCAGGTAGACCACGGTGAACCGGGCACTGCCGAACAGGCTCTCGATCAGGCGTCCGCCGTTGTGCAGCGCGAACATGTTGAAGGCAAGGTGTACGACACCGAAGTGGATGAACGCCGATGTGAGCAGGCGCCATTCTTGTCCGTTCCAGGTCAGCGGCCCGTAGTTCGCGCCGAAGAGCACGTGCACACGGACGTCCAGCATCGTCATGCCGGCGCCGAACAGCAGCATCACGACGAATACGGCCACGTTGATGCCGATGAGCGTGGGTGTCACGCGCGGCCGCGGCGCGAGGGCCTTGAGGTTCTCGTGGAATTTCGCGTACTGGCGCTGGCGCTCGACGAAATCAGGCGTGGTCGTCCTGGGCAGCAGCTCGCGCAGGGCCAGTGCTTCCACCGCCGAGGGCAGCCACAGCAGCACTTCGCGTTTTCCGTCGCGTGAACGCAGCGCCACGACGTGTTCCTGCTCATTGATCCCGACGTTGGCGATGTCGGCCATCAGGAACGTGCGCTGGGTTTCCGGCGCGGAGTTCCGCGCATCGGCGACGCGCGCGTATTCCGCCGTGACTTCGACGGTGCCGCGATCCCTGAGGCGCAGGTTGTTAGGCCATTGCCCACCGTAGTGCGACGGCTTCTCCGGGCCGTAGCGCACCTGGAAGACGCGAGCCGCGCCCGGCGTGTTCATACCGGCCGCGCCAGGAGTTGCTGCGGCGGCCGCCAGCGCGGCAGCGCACGCAGGCGCGACATCCAGTCACGCAGCCGCGGGAAGCCACCCAGGTCGAGACCGATGTCGTCGTAGCAGAGGTAGGCGAAGCAGGCGATGTCGGCGACGCTGGGCGCGGCTCCCAGCAGCCACGGGCTGTCCGACAGCTCCTTTTCCAGCCGCTGCAGGTCGGATTGCAGCCGGCCGCGCAGCCAGTCGAGTACACCCGCGGGCGGCGCTGAATCGTCGAAGCGCAGGTAGTGCCGCAAGTTAGGCAGCGAGATCCCGATGCGATTGGCTTCCCAGAACAGCCATTCCCGCGCGAGTGCCACGGTCGCCGGGCTCTCACCACCCAGCACGCGATGTTTGTCAGCCAGGTGCAGCAGGATGGCGTTCGACTGCACCAGCGGTACGCCGTCGACCAGCACCGGGATCTCGCCATGGCGGCTGGCGGCCTGGAAGTCCGCCGGGCGCTGTTCGCGTGGTTTGAAGACATCCACCCACCGGTATTCGAACGGAATACCCGCCAGCTCCAGCGCGAGAGCAACCTTGTAGGTATGCCCGGATTCGGGGTGTCCGTAGAGAATGGCCATGACGGAAAAGGGGACAGATCTATTTATAGTGAGCAATGTACGGTGCCGGCGCCGATTCGCGCACGAAATAAATAGATCTGTCCCCTTTTCCGTACAATACCGCTCCCATGAAGATCGTGATACTTGGCGCCGGGCAGGTCGGGCGCACCGCGGCATACCACCTGTCGCGAGAAGAATCGAACGAAGTCACGGTCGTCGATACCAACGAAGAAGTCCTGCGCGACCTGCAGGATCGCCTCGACATCCGTACCGTCGCCGGCAACGCCGCCTATCCATCGGTGCTCGAAGCGGCCGGCTGTGCTTCCGCCGACATCATTGTGGCACTGACCTCGAGTGACGAGGTCAACATGATGGCGTGCGAAGTCGCCTACACGCTGTACCGCACGCGCACCAAGATCGCCCGCATCCGCTCCGCGGAATACACGCGCCACCCCAAGCTGTTCGCCGACGAGGCGCTGTCGGTGGACGTGTGGATCAGTCCCGAGCAGCTGGTCACCGAGTACATCGCGCAGCTCATCAAGTTTCCCGGCGCACTGCAGGTGCTGGATTTCGCCGACGGCCGCGTGCGCCTCGTGGGCATCCGCGCACGCAAGGGCGGCCTGCTGGTGGGCAACAAGCTGCGCGCGCTCAAGGAACACCATCCCGACACCGACGCGCGCGTGGTGGCTATCTACCGCTCCGGCCGCAGCGTGATCCCGGATGGCGAGACCGTCGTCGAGGAGAACGACGAGGTGTTCTTCCTGGCCGCGCGCCAGGACATCCGCAAGTTCATGAGCGAGATCCGCAAGGAAGAGGCGCCGGCGCGGCGCGTGGTGATCGCGGGCGGCGGCAACATCGGCCTGGCGCTGGCGCGCAGTCTCGAGGAACAGAACCAGGTCAAGGTCATCGAGCGCGATCCGCACCGCGCGCGGCGCATCTCCGAGCGGCTGCTCAATACCATCGTGCTCAACGGTGACGCGGCCGACGAAGAGCTGCTCATCGAGGAGAACATCGACAGCTGCGACGTGTTCGCCGCGCTGACCAATTCCGAGGAAGCCAATATCCTCTCGGCCATGCTGGCCAAGCGGCTCGGCGCGAGGAAGGTCATGGCCCTGATCAACAAGCCCTCGTACGCCGACCTCATGGAGAGCGGCAACATCGACATCGCCATCTCGCCGCAGACCATCACCATCGGCTCGCTGCTCGCTCACGTGCGGCGCGGTGACGTGGTGCGCGTGCATTCGCTGCGCCGTGGCGCCGCCGAGGCGCTCGAGGCCGTGGTGCACGGTACCGACAAGACCTCGCGCGTGGTGGGCCGGCGCGTCGGCGACATCCCTCTGCCCGAGGGCGCGGCCATCGGCGCGGTGGTGCGCGGCGAAGAAGTGCACATCGCGCACCACGACACCATGATCGCCAACGACGATCACGTGATCGTGTTCCTCTCCGATCGCCGGCACGTCGAACAGGTCGAGCGCCTGTTCTCGGGCCCCGGCGGCCGCTGATTTTCCCGCGCAGCCATGCTCGCCGTCGCGCACGTACTCGGGCTCATGATGGCCTTCTTCGGCATCGTCTACGTGCTGCCGATAGGCTGGTCGCTGGCGGTACGTGACGGCGCGGCCATCGACTTCGTGGTCGCGGCGCTCATCAACGTCGTGGTCGGCCTCGCCGTGGCCGGCGCCACGCACCGGTTCCGGCGCGAGCTCAAGCCGCGCGATGGTTTCCTGCTGGTGTCGCTGTCCTGGGCGCTCATGTCGGCGTCCGCCTCCATCCCGTTCATGATCGCGATGCCGGATCTCAGCTTCACGGACGCGTACTTCGAGGCTGTGTCCGGGCTGACCACCACCGGTTCGACGGTCTTCAACCACCTCGACGACCTGCCTCAGTCCATCAACCTCTGGCGGCACACCCTCCATTGGATCGGCGGCATCGGCATCATCGTTCTCGCGGTCGCCGTGCTGCCGCTGCTGGGAGTCGGCGGCATGCAGCTCTACAAGGCCGAGACCCCGGGGCCGGTGAAGGACGAAAAGCTCACCCCGCGCATCACCGAGACGGCCAAGGCTTTGTGGTTCACTTACCTCGCGATCACGCTTCTTGGCGTCGTTGCGCTGCACATCGCCGGCATGAGCTGGTTCGACGCGATCTGCCACGGCTTTTCCGCAATCGCATTGGGCGGCTTCTCGACGCACGACAAGAGCGTCGGGTACTTCGATTCGACCGCCATCGAAGTGGTGCTGGCGATCATCATGATCGTTGGCGCGATCAATTTCTCGCGCCACTTCCTGGCTTTCCGCAATTTGTCCCTGCGCCCATACCGTTCCGATTCCGAGGGCAAGGCCGTCATCATCGTACTGGGCAGTTCGGTGTTCTTCGTCACCCTCATGCTGTGGCTGGATGGGGTCTATTCCGGCTTTGCCGAGACACTGCGGCATTCGTTCTTCAACGTGATATCGATCGCGACCACGACGGGCTTCGTCACGGAGAACTACGAAAAGTGGCCCGCTTTCATCCCGGTCTGGATCCTGTTCCTGAGTTGCATCACCTGCAGCACCGGGTCGACCGGTGGCGGCATCAAGATGTTCCGCACGTTGCTGCTGGTGCGCCAGGCGCGGCGCGAGCTGAAGCTGCTGGTGCATCCGAGCGCCATCATTCCCATCCGCATCGGCGGCGTGACCATCCCGGAGCGCGTGGTCTACTCGGTGCTCGCGTTCATTTTCCTCTACTTCGGCGTGATCCTGGTGCTCACCTTCGCCATGCTGGCGACCGGTCTCGACCTGGTGACGTCGTTCTCGGCCATCGTGGGCTCCGTCAACAATCTCGGTCCGGGCCTCGGCGAAGTCGGTCCCGCCGTGAACTTCGAGCCCTTGACGCACACCCAGACCTGGCTCTGCATCGCCGCCATGATCATCGGCCGCCTGGAGATCTTCAGCGTCCTGGTGCTGTTCACCGCGACGTTCTGGCGCCGCTAGTCGTTCAGGCCGCCCGAAGCGTCAAACCGGGCGCGATCTCGAGCGATGCCGCGTATTCCACGTGCAGCACGCGCCTCGACGACAGCGACAGGCTTTTCGAAGACGCATGAACGATGAGTGGCCGCATGGCGATGACGCCGCCGGCGGGAACGCAGCACTGGCTCGGGTGCGCGTTGCGCGCGAGCTCGGCGACCTGCGCATCACTGAGCACTCCCAGTCGGTGCGTGCCGGGGAGCACCCGCAGCGGGCCGTTTTCCGAAAATGAATCATCGAGATGAATGCGCAGTGCGATCACCCGGTCCAGTGCGGTGGCCGGCGCGTGCGCGTAGTTCACGCCATCCTTGATCGACCAGGGGCCCCAACCAGCCGCGGCGCTCCGTTGCACCAGCGGCAGCGCGGTGTCCTGGTGCCACGCGACCAGCCAGTTGGCGCCCGGATTCTTGTCGAACAGCGTCGCCTTGAACGGAATCGCAGGTGCACCCAGCCATTCCGACGCGATCGCCAACAGCCGCGGATCGGTGGCGAGGGCTGCGATCGGCGGACACTTGAGAACATGCCGCGCGCCGGCCCGCGAATGCGGAATGTCCTGGCGCGCGATGGCCTGCGTCAGCGCGCGTATGTCGCTGGCGCGGAGCACCCGATCATGAATCGAATAGCCCGACTCCTGGAGCGGCGTTTCAGCCGTGGATATAGGTTTCCAGGTCCGCGATGGTGCGTTCCTGCTCCTCGATGACGGCGCGTACCAGGTCGCCGATGGACAGGATCCCGATGACGCGTTCGCCCGAAAGCACCGGCAGGTGGCGGATACGCTTGTCGGTCATGAGCCGCATGCAGTCGTTGATGTCCTGCTGGCCGGTGACGGTGATGACCTTGGTGGTCATGATGTCGCGCACCGGCGTTTCGGTGGACGAACGGCCTAACAACACGACTTTGCGCGCATAGTCGCGTTCCGAGACGATGCCGGCGAGCTTGTCGCCCGCCATCACCAGCAGCGCACCGACGTGGTGCTCGGCCATCTTCTGGATGGCGGTGATCACGGGATCGTCCGGCTTGACCGAGTAGATGGCCTTGGATTTCCGATCCAGGAGCTGCTGTACGGAAAGCATGGAGACCTCCGGAAGCGGTCGATAGTCACCCATTCCACCCGGCAAGCCTAGCCCACCGGGGGACGAATAAAGCATACGCCCGAGGTCCGACCTTCGGCGACGGGGGCGGGGCCGGTATCCAATGACGCCGATTTCGCACGTAGCCGGAGGGCGACATGGGCTTATCAGGGCAACTCTGAGATGATCCCGGGCCTTCCGGGGGATGAACTGCCAACCAGGGCACTACAATCAGGTCACCGTGTCAGAAGCTTCCGTTCCGGAAATCAGGGTCGAGCCAGATCATTTCGACGTCGTCACCAAGGATGTCGTCCTGGTCGCGCAACTCGATTCCACGTTCGCGTTATGTCTGTACGACGCCGTGCTCGAATCCGGCGCCCTGGTCCACCTGCGCGTGGGTCCGCCTGGGCGGGTCCAGGACCCCGAGCTCACGGACACGACGTTGTCCACCGACCTGCTGTTGCTCGACCGCTGCTTTGCGGAGCTGCGCAAGAGCGAGCCGCGCGCGCAACACTGGCAGGCCAAGGTGGTCGGCCAGGTCCAGGACACGCCGGGGGCCCGCGAGCGTTTCGATGGCGTGCAGAGTTTCCTGTCGGCCTTCCTGAACGACACCAACGTCAAGCTGATTTCCTGCGATACGCACGTGGAACACGTGCAATTGCTGCGTTTTCGTCCCGCCATGGGGCACGTGCGCAGCGAGCCCCTTGCCGCTCCCCGCGTCGGTAGCTGAAAATCCGGCGACTATGCGCCGTATAACACTCGCTCTCCTGCTGGCCCCCCTGGGATTCCTGAACGTCGATGCCGCACTGGCCGCCAAGGCGCCCAAATCGGCCAACGGCCCCCTGCTGAAGCTCTTCGACGCTACCTGGCAGGAAGACCTGGAAGACAATCCGCTGGCGGCCACCGCGCTCGGCGATGCCCGCTACAACGACAGGCTGCCCGACATGACCCAGGTGGCCATCGACGCGCGCCAGAAGAAGAACTACTCGCGCCTGCAGGCGCTGGCCAAGATCAACCGCGAGAAACTGTCCAAGGAAGACCAGCTCAACTACGACTTGTTCGAGCGCGACATCAAGAACCGCATCGGTGAATACCAGTTCAAGCCCTGGATGTTCGCCGTCACCACCGGCAGCGGACCGCAGCAGCTGGCCGAGGTCGCCGAATACGCGCCATTCAATACCGTCAAGGACTACGACAACTGGATCGGGCGCATCAATTCCTCCGGCACGTACATCGACCAGTGGATCGTGCTGCTCACGCAGGGTGCGAACGAGCGGCTGACGCAACCGCGGATCGTCATCAACAAGGTGCTGGATCAGCTCAAGGGGCCGCTGACGGCCGACGTCGAGGCGAATCCGTTCTACGCACCGTTCAAGAAATTCCCGGCCAGCGTCCCGGCCGCGGAACAGGCCCGTCTCACGGCAGCGGCGAAGACGGCCATCCAGACGATCGCGATCCCGGCCTTCCAGCGCCTGGACAAGTTCTTCCGCGAGGTCTATCTACCGGCATCGCGCGACACCGTGGGCATCTACGACATCCCCGGCGGCGACCAGTACTACCGCAACCGCATCAACTACTTCACCACGCTCACGAACATGGATGCCGTGCGCATCCACAACCTGGGCCTGGAGGAAGTGAAGCGCATCCGCGCCGAGATGGACAAGACGCTCGAGGGCATCAACTTCCTCGGCACGCTCGACCAGTTCCTGGGCTTCATCCGCACCGATCCGCGCTTCTTCTACAAGACGCCGGAAGAGCTGATGGGCGCCTACGAGAAGACGCTGCGCGGCATCGAGCCGCAGCTGCCGAAGCTCTTCGGCCGCCTGCCGAAGACGCCGGTGGGCATCCGCCCGATTCCCGAGGCCACGGCGCCGACCACGACCACGGCGTACTACCAGCCGCCGTCACTGGACGGCAGCCGCCAGGGTTATTTCTACGTGAACCTGTACAAGCCCGAGACGCGGCCGATGTGGGAAGTCGAGGCGCTGACGGCGCACGAGGCCGTGCCCGGCCATCACCTGCAGATCGCGCTGTCATACGAAATGCAGAACGTGCCGCAGTTCCGCCGCAACGCGGACTACACGGCCTTCATCGAGGGTTGGGCGCTTTACAGCGAGAAGCTTGGCTACGATCTCGGCCTCTACCAGGACGACTTCCAGAAGATGGGCCAGCTCAACTACGAGATGTGGCGCGCCGTGCGCCTCGTGGTCGACACCGGCATGCACGCTTTCAAGTGGACGCGTGACCAGGCGGTCTATTACTTCAAGCAGAACACCGGCAAGAGCGACCAGGACATCAACAACGAGATCGACCGCTACATCGCCTGGCCCGGGCAGGCGCTGGGGTACAAGATCGGTCAGCTGAGGATTTCGGCGCTGCGCGCGGAAGCCGAGAAGGCGCTGGGCGACCGCTTCGACGTCCGCGCCTTCCACGACAAGCTCCTCGGCAGCGGCGCCCTGCCGCTGGCGGTGCTCGAAACGGAAATGCGCGCCTGGATCGCGGAACAAAGCGCACGCCGGTAATCGTCAATCGTTCGACGCATGACTCATCTCCATCCGGTCCTCGAGTGCGTCGAGGACCCGGAGCAGCTCGAGGCTGCGGGTCTCGGCCGCGGCACGCTGGCGGCGCACCTGCTCGAGGATGTTTGAATTGATGTCGTCCCGCCGCTCCAGCAATTCGAGCTCGGAGCGTGCGCGGGCGGCGGCACGGGTCGCGGACGCATAACGCCGCTGCAGCTGCTCCATCTGTTCGTCGAGCGCGCATTCCGCCACGTCGACCATCTCCTGGAACTCCGGCGGGATGAACCCGGCCCCGGGGGTCGCGGAAGAAGCTGGATCGCGCACGGGAATCTCCTTTGCCCGGCGACACCTTCCGGGTCGCCCCCATGATCGCCAAGCGGTGTGTCAGCTGAATGTCGGCGCGCGGAAAGGGGTTCTGTCGGAACCGGGCAATCGAGGTCTGTCGGATTCCACCCGGCGGATGCGTGGGAGCGTCTGCGAGAGCAGACAGTCGGCGGCGGCGTTTCAGCGCGCCGCGGCCCGCGGAACGAGCTCGAGATCCTGCGAATACAACACGTTCATGACATTGTCGTACCAGCCGTGCACCTCGGGTTTCACCAGGTGCTTGTTCACGTAGAAATACAGCGGAATCAGCGGATGGTCCGCGAGCGCGGTGCGTTCCGCGGCTTCCAGCAGCTCGCGGCGCTTCGCGGCATCGGTCTGCCGCGAGGCCTGCGCGAGCAGCGCGTCATACGCGCCGCTCCTGTAGTGCGGCAGGTTGATGCCGAAGTCGCTCTTCAGGTACTGCAGGAATGTATAGGGATCGTTGTAGTCGCCGACCCAGGACAGGCGGTAGATGTCGACGTCGCGGCGATCCACGTCCTGCATCAATGATTTGAATTCGACACCCGCGAGGCGCGCGTCGACTCCCAGCGCTTCCTTCCACATCGAGGCCACGGCCACCGCGACCTTGGTGTGCACTTCGCCATTGTTGTAACGCAGCTCGAAGGTGAGCGGCTTTTCACGCGTGTAGCCGGCGGCCGCGAGCAGCTTCTGCGCTTCCGCGATGCGTTCGGCGATGGGCGTGTTCGCGTAATCGAACGACTGCGGGCCGTAACCGAGAGTGCCGGGCGGCACCCAGCCATAGGCCGGCAATTCGCCCACGCGCAGCACCGAATTCGCCAGCCGCTCGCGGTCGATGACCATGGACAGGGCGCGGCGCACGCGCACGTCGCGGAACAGCGGCCGGTCCAGGTTGAAGCCATAGTAGTAAGTCGTGAGCTGCGGCGAGACGTGCAGCTCGGCGGCGAGATTTTCGCGGATCCAGTCGAACTGGCCGCGCGGCACCACCGCAGTGAGGTGCAGCTCGCCGGCGCGGTAGGCGCGCAGCTCGGCGTTCTCGTCGGCGATCTGCAGGTACTTCACCGCGTCGATGCGGTTGGCGGCGTTGTTCCAGTAATGCTCGTTGCGCACCACTCGAATGAAGCTGCCCTGCAGCCACTCGGCGAGCACGAAGGCGCCGTTGGACACCTGCTCGCCGGCGCGCGCGAAGCGTTCGCCCAGTTTCGCCAGCGACGGCCGGTGCAGCGGCGCGCACGAAGGATGCGCCATGAGACCCGGCAGGTAGGGAGCCGGCGTGCCCAGCGTGATCACCACGGTGGTCTCGTCGGGCGCGGCCACGCCGAGTGAATCGACCGGCTTCCTGCCCGCCACGATGTCCGCGGCGTTGAGGACGACATCGATGACCTGCGCGTACTGCGACGCGGTGGCCGGATCCACCAGGCGGCGCAGTCCCGCGGCGAAGTCCTCGGCCAGCACGGCCTCGCCGCTCGACCACTTGATGTTGGGCCGCAGCTTGAAGGTGTAGACCAGGCCGTCGTCGCTCGCGCTCCAGCTCTCGGCGGCACCCGGAATCGGCGCGGCGTTGCGGTCGAGGCGCGTGAGGCCTTCGAACAGGTCGCGCAGCACCACGGTGGCTTCCATCGAGCGCGCCTTGTGCGGGTCGACGGAGTCCGGATCGGGACCGTTACCGCGCAGCAGGACCTTGAGCTTGGCGTCGTCCGCGCCGCCCGTGGAGCGGCGATCGCCGCAGGCGGCCAATGCCGCGGCCAGCGGGGCGCTGAGCAGCAGTTGGCGCCGGGAGATGGAATGGCCCATCAGGCAGCGCGGCTGGATTTCTTCAGGTGCACGAGCAGGATGGATACCGCAGCCGGGGTCACGCCCGCAACCCGCGCGGCCTGGCCGACCGTGGCCGGGCGGATCTGCGCGAGTTTCTGCCGCACTTCGTTGGAGAGGCCGGCCACCTTGGCGTAGTCGAGGTCTTCCGGCAAGCGGGTTTCCTCGTTGCGCCGCTGGCGCGCTATTTCCTCTTCCTGGCGCTCGATGTAGCCGGCGTACTTGGCCGCGACTTCGACCTGCGCGCGGATCTGCGCGGCGAGGCGCTCATCTTCTTCCGCCGGCGCGCCGATCAGTTCGATGACGTGCTGGTACTCGACCTCGGGCCGTCGCATCAGGTCGAAGGCCGTGACCACATCGCGCATCGACGAATCGCCCAGCACGCGCGCCTGCCAATCGGCGGGAATTTCCGAGGCCTTGATGCGCGTGTTCTCGAAGCGCTGGATTTCCGCGGCGGCGCCGGCGCGCTTGGCTTCGAAGAACGCCCAGCGCTCGTCGTCGACCAGCCCGAGCTCGTGCCCGGCCGGCGTGAGGCGCAGGTCGGCATTGTCCTCACGCAGCAGCAGCCGGTGCTCGGCGCGGCTGGTGAACATGCGATAGGGCTCGCGCGTGCCGCGCGTCACCAGGTCGTCGATGAGCACGCCGACGTAGCTCTCGCTGCGCTTGGGCACGAAGGCCTCGAGTTCGCGCGCCGCGCGCACGGCGTTGATGCCTGCGATGAGGCCCTGCGCGCCCGCTTCTTCGTATCCGGTGGTGCCGTTGATCTGGCCCGCGAAGAACAGATCGTGCAGCGCCTTGGTCTCAAGCGAGCTCTTCAGGTCGCGCGGATCGAAGAAGTCGTATTCGATGGCGTAACCCGGCCGCGTGATGTGCGCGTTCTCGAAGCCCGGGATGGTGCGCACGAACTCGTTCTGCACGTCGTACGGCAGGCTGGTCGAAATGCCGTTCGGATACACTTCGTGGGTGTTGAGGCCCTCGGGTTCGATGAACACCTGGTGCGAGGACTTGTCGGCAAAGCGCACGACCTTGTCCTCGACCGACGGGCAGTAGCGCGGGCCCACGCCTTCGATCTTGCCGGTGAACATCGGCGAACGGTCGGTGGCCGCGCGGATGATCTCGTGCGTGCGCTCCGTGGTCGCGGTGATGTGGCAGGGCAACTGGCGCGGATGGTCGCTCTCGCGGCCGAGATAGCTGAACACGGGCCGCGGCTCGTCGGAGTACTGCGCGGCGAGGCGCGAGTAGTCGATGGTGCGGCCGTCGATGCGCGGCGGCGTGCCAGTCTTGAGCCGCGCCGTGCGGAACGGCAGCGCGCGCAGCCGCTCGGCCAGCTTGTTTGACGGCGGATCACCGGCGCGTCCGCCGGCATAGTTGTCGAGACCCACGTGGATGCGGCCCGCGAGGAACGTGCCGACGGTGAGCACCACGGCCCGGGCCCGGAACACGATGCCCGTGACGCTGACCACGCCGCGCACTGCGCCGCCTTCGACGACGAGATCGCCACACTCCTGCTGGAACAGCGTGAGGTTGGGCTGGTTCTCGAGTGTGCGGCGGATGAAAGCCTTGTAGAGCTGGCGATCGGCTTGCACGCGCGTCGCGCGCACCGCCGGGCCTTTGCTGGCATTGAGCGTGCGCGACTGGATCGCCGCCGCGTCGGCGGCGCGCGCCATCACGCCGCCCAGCGCGTCGATCTCTTTGACCAGGTGGCCCTTGCCGATGCCGCCAATGGCCGGGTTGCAGCTCATCTGCCCCAGCGTCTCGATGGACTGCGTGAGCAGCAGCGTGCGCGCGCCCATGCGCGCGGCCGCGAGCGCGGCCTCGGTGCCCGCATGCCCGCCGCCCACGACGATTACGTCAAATGTCGCTGCTGGAGCCAAGGAAGTTCCGTCGGATCAATCAGTTAAGGGTGGATCAAGGGCGCGCATTGTAGGCCCGGCGGGCGGTCAACGCCACCGCGGGCGGCCCGTTGTTAGAGGCAGGACGGCCGATTTCCGGCCTGGCGAACCGAAGCAGGAGAGAGTCATGAAGAAGTCGATGCTTTTCGCGGCCGTGGCCGCCCTGGCGGCGATATCGACCACCCCGGTGCTGGCCGAGACGCCCCGTCTCGATCACCGCGAGGCTCGGCAGGCGGGCCGTATTTACGACGGCGTGGCCAGTGGCGAGCTCACGCGCCCTGAAGCGCGCCGGCTGAGCGCGGGCCAGGTCCACCTGCGCCGCGCCGAAGCGCGCGCCAAGTCCGACGGCGTGGTCACCGGCCGCGAACGCGCCTGGCTGCAGCACGAGGCCAGCCAGCAGTCGCGCCGCATCTATCGGCAGAAACACGACGCGCAGGATCGCGGCTAACAGCAGGACGCTGCGGGGAGGCACGCTTCCGCGAGGGGCGTGCCTTTTCGTTTTCGCCGGCGCGTGCGGCCCGTGTATCCTGCCGGCCGCATGACGCGACTTGCTCTCCTGGCAGGATGTTTCTTCGGACTGTCCCTGGTCGCGGATGCCGCCTCTCCGAAGCTCGAGTTGAAACCCTGTCGTATCGAGCATCCCGCGCGCATGTTCGCGCTGCCCGCGGAATGCGGCACGCTGACCGTGCCGGAGAATCCGGATGAGCCCGGCGGCCGCAGGATCGATTTGTTCGTCGCGCTGGTGCCGGCCATCAGCCTCGACAAGGCGCCGGATCCGCTGTTCCTGATCGCCGGTGGTCCGGGCACTTCCGCGGTCGATACCTACACTTCGTCGTATTCCTCCTTCGATCGCATCCGCCGTGACCGCGACATCGTGCTGCTGGACCAGCGCGGCACGGGCCGATCGCATCGGCTCGATTGCCAGTACGGCGAAGGCGACGTGTTCCAGGAGATCGAGCAGGTCGACACGGTGCCGGAAACCATCCGCTGCCGCGACGAGCTGGCGAAGAACTCCGACCTGCGCTTCTACACCACCAGCATCGCGGTCAAGGATCTCGACGCGGTGCGCGCGGCCATGGGCTACGAGAGCGTGAATCTCTACGGCCAGTCGTACGGCACGCGCGTCGCTCAGCACTACGCACGGCGTTACCCCGGGGCCACGCGCACGCTGATCCTCGATGGCGTGGTGAACCCGGAAACCGTTCTCGGTCCCGACATCGCCATCGACGCCGAACGTGCGCTGGAGCGGATCCTCGGGCGCTGCAAGGCGGACGCCGCATGCTCGAAGGCCTTTTCCGATCCGCTTGCCGATTACCGCGGACTGCGCGAACGGCTGGCGCGCACTCCCGAGCCGGTCACGGTCGCCGACGCGTCGACGGGCCGCCCCATCCGCTTCGACTTCTCGCACCGGCATCTCTCGGCCGTGCTGCGGCTCGCCAGCTACAGCGACAACCAGGGCGCCGCACTGCTGCCCTTGTCACTGCACCTGGCACTGCGCGAGAACAATTTCACGCCGCTGGCCAACCTGTTCCGTGTCTATGCGCGCGCGCTCGACGAGTCCTTTGCCTACGGCATGCACAACAGCGTGGCCTGCAGCGAAGACACGCCGCTGATCGACGAGGCCAAGCTCGACCTCGCGGCGCTCGACGCCACGCACATGGGATCGGAAGCGGTGAAGTCACTCATCGCGGCCTGCAACGTGTGGCCGAAGGGCGTGGTCGACCCGGATCTGCACGCCCCCTTCAAGAGCCCGGTGGCCGTGCTGCTCTTGTCCGGCGCCGACGATCCGGTGACACCACCGGAACAGGCCGAGATGGCGCAGCGCGCCTTCGCCGACAGCAAGCACGTGATCATCGCCGGCCACGGCCACGGGCAGATTGGCGTGCCCTGCGTGGACCGCGTGATGGCGGAATTCATCAAGGCCGGCACCGCGAAGGCTCTCGACACCAGCTGCACGCAGAAGGTTCCGCCCATGCCGTTCTTCATCACCCTCGCCGGCCCGGCGCCGTGAGGTCATAGCGATGCTGGAAGCGCGCGGACTGTGCAAGTCGTTCGGCAACGTGGTCGCGGTGCGCGGCGTGAGTTTCTGCGCGCGCGACGGGCAGATCACCGGCCTGCTGGGCCCCAACGGCGCCGGCAAGTCCACCACGCTGCGCATGTTGTACACCGTGCTGAAGCCGGATGAAGGCGACGCGCTGATCGACGGCCGCAGCGCGATCGCGGATCCGCTGGGCGCGCGCCGCTCCATCGGCGTGTTGTCGCACGGGGCCGGCATCTACAACCACCTCACGGCGCGCGAGAACATCACCTACTTCGGGGAATTGCACGGACTGTCGCGCGCGGACCGCGACGCGCGCGCAGCCGAGCTCATCGAACTACTGGAGATGCAGCCTTTCGCGGACCGCCTGGCGAAGGGATTCTCGCAGGGCCAGAAACTCAAGACCGCGCTCGCTCGTGCGCTGGTGCACCGGCCTAAGAATGTATTGCTGGACGAGCCCACCAACGGACTCGATGTCATGGCGGTTCGCGGCCTGCGCAAGCTGCTGGTACAGCTGCGCGACGCCGGTCACTGCGTGCTGTTCTCGAGCCACGTCATGCAGGAAGTCGAGCAGCTCTGCGATGAAGTGGTGGTCATCGCCAATGGCCAGGTCGTGGCCGCCGGAACGCTGGCCGACATCCGCGCGCATGGCGGTGACCGGCTCGAGGACGCCTTCGTCGCGCTCATGGAGCCCGCGCCGGCCAGTGATAGTCCGCGCGGCGGTGCCAAGACATGAATTTGCGCGGCATCTGGGCGGTATTCCGCAAGGAGTTCCGCGAGAACCTGCGCGACCGGCGCACGCTGCTGTCGGCGCTGGTGTTCGGTCCGGTACTGGGCCCCATGCTGGTCGCCGGCGTGGTGCAGTTCAGCATCTCGCACTCCGAGGAACAGTACGACGAGAACATCACCATCGCGGTGATCCATGGCGAGCGCGCGCCCAACCTGCTGGCCTATCTCAACGCGCGCGGTGTCGACAGCACGCCCGTCGATCTGGACGAAGCCGGTGCACGCCGGGCCGTCGCCGACCAGACGCACAAGGTGATCCTCGACATCCCGGAGGATTTCGGTGCACGGTTGCAGGAGGGCCAGCCCGCGCCGGTCATCCTCTACTCCGACCGCTCGCGAAACTTCGACCGCCAGAGCGTGGAGCGCGTGCGATCGCTGGTGGGCCAATACGGCCTCGAGATCGCGCAGCTGCGTTACCTCGCCCGCGGCATCGATCCCATCTCCGTGCTGCCGCTGTCCGTGCAGGAGGTCGACGTGTCGACGCCCAGCAGCCGTTCGGTGCTGGTGCTCAACATGATGACTTACCTGGTCATCCTCTCGATGCTGTTCGGCGGACTGTATCTCGCCATCGACGCGACCGCCGGTGAACGCGAACGTGGTTCGCTGGAGATGCTCCTGACCTCGCCGGTGCCGCGCGAGCATCTCATCTACGGCAAGATCCTGGCGGCCGCGGCCTACATGGCGATCTCGCTGATGCTCACCGTCGCGGTGTTCTCGGTGTCGATGAGCTTCGTCGGGCTCGAGCGGCTCGGCATCACGGCCAACCTCGGCCCGCGCGCCGCGGCCAAGTTGATCGCCTGCTGCTCGCCGCTGATCCTGTTCGGCGCCTCGTATCTCAGCATCGTGTCGGGCTTCGCCAAGAGTTACCGCGAAGCGCAGACCTACCTGGGCCTGGTCATCACGCTGCCCACGATGCCGCTGTTGTTCGCCGGCCTCCTGGGATTGCAGGCCAAGCTGCCGCTGATGCTGGTGCCCTTCCTCTCGCAGCACCTGCTCATGACGACGGTGGTGCGCGCCGAACCCATCGAGCCCGCGTTGATGGTCGTATCGGTGGCCAGCACCCTGGTCTACGGCGGGTTGCTGATGTGGCTCGCGGGCCGGCTGTACCGGCGCGAAGGCCTGCTCGGCTGAGCCGTCAGGCGGACTTGACCGCGCGCAGCGGACGCACGCCGGGTGGCAGTACCGCGCTGCGATGCTGCGCCAGCAGCGCGCGGTAACGGAAGATCTCCGTCGCGGTGAATTCACGCGCTTCGATTTCGTAGCGGTTGTCCCAGTAGCCGCGGCGGAAACATTCCGCGAGGTAACGCCCGATGGTGAGGTCACCCGTGGCCCATTGGCGGAGCACGTGGAAATACTCGTGCAGCAGCAACGGGCCATCGGCGAAGAACTCCTTGCCGCTGCCGCGTAGATAGATGCGGTTGGGACGCGTGGTCGCGATCGCGCGCCAGTGGAAGCGCACGAAGATGGAGTACTGGACCACCTTCACCTGGCGCACGCCCTCGCCAAACAGGCCTTCCAGGGCCAGCTCGACATCCTTGGGCGGGTAACAGCGATTACCGAACCACATGTCACTTACCTATGCAGAACGAGCCGAAGATACGCCCTAACAAGTCATCCGCGGTAAATATCCCCGTGACTTCTTCCAGTGCCTGCTGGCCGAGGCGCAATTCCTCGGCCACGAGTTCTCCGGCGCGCCGCTGCTGCAGCTCCCGGGCCGCGTTTTCGACGCAACTGCGGGCCCGCGCCAGCGCCTCGAGATGACGGCTGCGTGCAGAAATACTCCCATTGCCCGCACTTTGGAAACTCACGCAGGCCTTGAGGTGGGCGCGAAGCTGGGACAGCCCCGCGCCGGTCAGCGCCGACACGTGCACCCGTGGCGGCCCGGACAGTGTGTCATCGACGGCGAGTCCGGTCGCCACGTCTATCTTGTTGAATACCAGCGTTACGGGCACGTCGGCGGGCAGGCGCTCCCGCTCTTCGTCGAAGGCGCGGCCCAGCGGGTCAATGGCGGCGTCGATGACGAACAACACCCGGTCGGCACGGGTCATTTCCGCGGCCGCGCGCCGCACGCCTTCGCGTTCGACGTCGTCCGTGGAGTCACGCAGCCCCGCCGTGTCGAGCACGTGCAGCGGCAGGCCGTCGATGTCGATGCGCTCGCGCAGCACGTCGCGCGTGGTGCCCGGGATGGCCGTGACGATGGCCGCGTCGTAACCCGCGAGTCGATTCAGCAGGCTGGACTTGCCCGAATTCGGCCGGCCGGCCAGCACCACGGTCAGGCCGTCGCGCAGCAGCCGTCCCTGCCCGGCCGCGGCGGTCACGGCGTCGAAATGCGTGCGCACGACGGCCAGGCGTTCGGCCAGCTCGGTGTCGGCCAGGAAGTCGACTTCTTCCTCGGGAAAATCGATGGCCGCCTCGACGTAGGTGCGCAGGTCCACCAGCGCGTCGGTGAGGCCCTGGACCATGCTGGAGAACTCGCCCTGCAAGGACCGCATGGCCGCGCGAGCCGCTTCGCGCGAGCCGGCGTCGATGAGATCGGCGACGGCCTCGGCCTGCGCGAGATCGATCTTGTCGTTGAGGAAGGCGCGTTCAGTGAATTCACCCGGGCGTGCCCGCCGCGCGCCGAGCTCCTGGCAGCGGGCCACCAGGGTCTCGAGGATCACCGGGCCGCCATGGCCCTGCAGCTCGAGCACGTGCTCGCCGGTGTACGAGGCCGGCGCCGGGAAGAACAGCGCGATGCCGATGTCGATGGGTTCGCCGGCGGAATCGAGGAAGCGCACCAGCGTGGCATGGCGGGGCCGCGGGAGTTCGCCCACCAGCGTGGCGGCGATCTGCGGCGTCTTGGGACCGGAGACACGCACGACACCGACTCCGCCACGTCCCGGCGGAGTTGCCGCTGCCACTATGGTGTCCGGATGACTCATGCGCGCGGCGTCCTGCCGCGCGGCCAGTCTACCCCGGCTGGATCGCGCTGCAGCGCGGCACGCCCGGGCGCTATTTCTTCCGGGCCTTGTCCTCGGCCGCGATCGTCCGATTGATGTTCCACTGCTGCAGGATCGACAGGCCCGTGTTCGTGACCCAATAGAGCACCAGGCCCGCGGGGAACAGCGCGAACATCACCGAGAACACCAGCGGCATGAACTGGAACACCTTGGCCTGCACCGGGTCCGGCGGCGGCGGGTTCAGCTTGTACTGGCCCCACATCGCCAGGCCGTTGAGCGCCGGCAGGATGAAGTACGGGTCACGCGCCGACAGGTCGTTTAGCCAGCCGAAGAACGGCGCCTGGCGCATTTCCACGCTCTCCAGCAGCACCCAGTAGAACGCCAGGAACACCGGCATCTGGATCAGCATGGGCAAACAGCCCGAGAGCGGGTTCGCCTTCTCGGTGCGGTACAGCTCCATCATCGCGCGGCCGAGTTGCTCGCGATTGTCCTTGTAGGTTTCCTGCAGCGCCTTCATGCGCGGCGTGAGCTGGCGCATGCGTGCCATCTGCCGGCCGGAGTACTGCGCCAGTGGATAGAACAGCAGCTTGAGCAGGAAGGTGACCAGGATGATCGAGAGGCCCCAGTTCTTCACGAAGGTGTGGGCGATCTCCAGCGCCTTGAACAACGGCCGCGCGAGGATGGTGAGCACGCCGTAGTCGGCGACGTGATCCAGCTCCGGGTGCAGCGTCACGAGCTGCTTCTGCAGCTTCGGCCCGACGAAGAGCGATTCGGTGAGCGTCTTGCTCGTGCCGGGAGCGACGGTGTGCGTGGGGCCCACGGCCGCGAGCAGGTACTGCGTATCATGCGCGCCGAGCGTGATGTGGTAGGTGTTCGCGGGATTCGGAATCACGGCGCTGACGAAGTGATGCTGCATGCCGGCGATCCAGCCGTTCTTCACATCCATCGCGAGCTGCTGGTTTTCGCTTTCCGTGATGTCGAGCTTGCTGTACTTCTCGCCGTTCCAGATCGCGGGCCCGCGGAAAGCGAAGCTCTCCACCTTGAACATCGAGCGCTCGACCGGCGGATCGGCGCGAAAGATCTGCGCATACGAGGCCGCATCCCAGTTCGCGGCCGACTGGTTGTTGATGAGGTATTCGAGACCGATGCCGTAATAGCCGCGGCGGAAGACGAAGGTCTTGGTGACCGTCACGCCGTTGCCGTCGGTCCAGGTGAGCGGCACGCGCAATTCGTCCTGGCCCGGCGCGAGCTCGTATCGCTGCTCGGCGCTGGTGAAGACCGCATGATGGGTGGGATGCGGTGCGGGGTTCGCGGAGCTCAATCCCGTCTGCAGCATGTATGTGGTCGTCTGGCTGTCTTCGTTGAAGAGGACCACCGGGGCGGCCTCACCCTTCACGACTGGATATCCCGGCAGCTCGGCGCGCACCAGGTCGCCACCCTTCAGCGTGATGTCGAGTACCAGGACGTCGGTGACCACGCGCACTTTTCCGGCTGCGGCCGGAGCGTTGGACGGAGGCGCGGCGATCGGAGCGGTTCCTCCGGGCGCAGCGGGGGCCGATTCAGCACTTTGAACCGCCTGCGGGACGGTATCCGAGAGTTTTGGGGGCTCTACAGGCGCATTCGGATCAATCGGCGCGCCATTGGCCGAGACCGGCGCGGCCGGCTTCGGGCCGTAATCCAGCTTCCACTGCTGGTAGTTGAACCACAACGTGAGCGCCACGGCCGCCCACAGAAAGACGCGAATGTTGTTACTCATGCGAATGCTTCGAACAGGGAACCGGATCGAATCCGCCCGCGTTGAAGGGATGGCAGCGGGAGATTCGTTTGAGGGTGAGCCAGGTACCGCGCACGGCGCCGTGCGCGTCGATGGCCTGGAGCGCGTAATTCGAACACGAGGGATAGAAACGGCAGCGCGGCCCGAACAGTGGGCTGATGGCGAGCTGGTAGCCGCGAATCAGGATTTTCAGGACGTGGCGCATGTGCTCGCGACGCGATTCCAAAGGGTGGCGAGGCTAGCACGCAGCACCGTCGCTGGCGCCCCGGCCGTGGGAAATTTTGCCGCGACGACGATGTCGACGGGAGGCAGCTCGTGCTGTGCCAGCCGGAACGACTCGCGCACCAGGCGCCGCAGGCGATTTCGCAGCACGGCGTTTCCTGCGGTTTTCACGGCCACGGCGAGGCCGACGCGCGGATGCGCGAGACCGTTGGGCTTGATGCGGAGACCGAAGAACCGGTCGTCGATGCGTCGACCGGATGCGTAGACGGCGTCGAACTGGAGCTTGCTGCGCAGGCGCAGCTCAGCGCCAAATCGAAGGCGGCGTGCGGAGGGCTGCATGGCGGCCCGGTTTGTGTTCGCGTCCGGGTGCCGAGCCGACGTCCGTCAGGGGACGATCTTCTTGCGGCCCTTGGAACGGCGACGCGACAGGACTTTCTGGCCGCCGGCGGTCTTCATGCGCGCGCGAAATCCCGTGGCACGCTTGCGGCGGAGCTTGCTCGGTTGATAAGTGCGTTTCATATGATCGGCCCCAAAGCCGCTGATCTCTCGGAAAAAAGGGCGGGAAGGGTACGCAGGCGGCACTCCGGGTGTCAATACAATCCCGTCAGGAACGGCTAGACTCGCTCCCCCTTTTTCCCGGCCCCAGTTCCGATCGGACCACTCGTACCGTGAACGCAGCGACGCGCGAATCCACGCAAGTGGACAGTTCACTTTGGTCGCGCTGCGTGCGCGCCCTGGAAGGCGAGCTGCCCGAAAAGCTCTTCAACACCTGGGTGCGCCCGCTGCAGGCCGTTGAAAGCAGTGGCGCACTCAAGCTCCTGGCGCCGAACCGCTTTGCCGTCGACTGGGTGAATGCCCATTTATTGTCGCGTCTGGGCGAGATGGTGCGCGGCTTCGTCGAGGGCGACGCCCCCATCGTCACGGTGGAAGTGGGCTCGCGCGCGGCCGAACCCCCCGTGCGGATCGGCGAGGTCGAGAATCTCACGCCGGCGCGGCCCAAGCGCAGCGAAGGCATCGTCGTCGGGGTTCGCCTGAATCCGGATTTCACCTTCGACGGTTTCGTCGAGGGCAAGAGCAACCAGCTCGCCAAGGCCGCCGCCGTCCAGGTCGCCGAGAATCCCGGCCGTGCCTACAACCCACTGTTCATCTACGGCGGCGTCGGCCTCGGCAAGACGCACCTGATGCAGGCCGTGGGTCACGCCATCAAGGCGCGCGATCCGGAGGCACGAGTGGCCTACATCCACTCCGAGCGATTCGTGAGTGACATGGTCATCGCGCTCCAGCACAACAAGATGAACGAGTTCAAGACGGCGTACCGTTCGCTCGACGCGCTGCTGATCGACGACATCCAGTTTTTCGCGAACAAGGATCGCTCGCAGGAAGAGTTCTTCCACACGTTCAACGCGCTGCTCGAAGGGCAGCAGCAGGTCATCGTCACCTGCGACCGTTATCCGAAGGAAGTGTCGGGTCTCGAAGAGCGGCTGAAATCCCGCTTCGGATGGGGCCTCACGGTTGCGATCGAGCCGCCCGAGCTCGAGACCTGCGTGGCCATCCTCATCGGCAAGGCACAGGCGGCGAACGTGCAATTGCCCGAGGAAGTTGCGTTCTTCATCGCGAAACGCATTCGCTCGAATGTCCGCGAGCTCGAAGGCGCGTTGAAACGCGTGATCGCGAACTCGCGTTTCACCGGCCGTCCCATCACGCTGGAATTCACCAAGGAAGCGTTGAAAGACCTGCTGACATTGCAGGCGAAATTGATCACTATCGAAAATATCCAGAAGACGGTGGCCGACTACTACAAAGTGCGCGTAGCAGATCTGCTTTCAAAACGCCGCAGCCGTTCCATCGCGCGCCCGCGCCAGGTCGCGATGGCGCTCGCAAAAGAATTGACGACACACAGCCTGCCGGAGATCGGCGATGCCTTTGGCGGCCGCGATCACACGACGGTGCTGCATGCCTGCGGACGCATCCGGGAACTGCGCGCGGCCGAGCAACGCGTCGGCGAGGATTATCAAAACCTGTTGAGAACCCTGACAGGATGACTGTGGAGTGCTTGTGGATTGTTTTGGGGACAAAATAATCCACAGACCGCACACAGGGGATACGCAGGCTGTGGGTAACTTGGTTCAGTGAGGAGCGTGGTTACAAGAGACTGATCGGGAAAAGATTTCACGTTCGTCCCCACGATCCACAGGCTCTATAGCTACTACTGCTGGCTTTAAATCTTTAAGAACAGAAGGCAAACGCATGAAGCTCTCCGCGACTCGCGAGCAAATCCTGGCTCCTCTGCAAAGTGTCATTGGCGTCGTGGAGCGCCGGCAGACCATGCCGGTGTTATCGAATGTGCTGCTCGCGGCGCGGAACAATCGCATCAGCGTCACGGGCACGGACCTCGAGGTAGAGCTCGTGGCCTCGGCGGAGGCTACGGTTCAGCAACCCGGCGATGTCACGATCCCGGGCCGCAAGCTGTTCGATATCTTCAAGGCCCTGCCGGACAAAACGCCGGTAACGGTCGCGACTGACGGCGAACGAGTGACGATCAAGGCGGGAAAGTCGCGGTTTACGCTGTCTTCCCTCCCGGCCAGCGAGTTTCCCGTGGTCGAAGAGATCAATGCCCAGCAGACGCTGACTCTCAGCCAAGGCGACTTTCGCCGCCTCATCGACAAGACCCACTTTTCGATGGCCCAGCAGGACGTGCGCTACTACCTCAATGGCCTGCTGCTTGAAACTGACGGGAAAACGCTGCGTGCGGTCGCAACTGACGGCCATCGTCTGGCATTGTGCGAGGCTGAGCTGGAAAACAAAGCGAAAAGCAACCAGCAAGTCATCCTGCCGCGCAAAGGCGTCCTCGAACTTCAGCGCATCTTAGGCGGAGATGGCAGCGTGGACCTCGCCATCGGCTCCAGCCACGTTCGCGCCCAGATCGGCGATATTCGCTTCACTTCGAAGCTGATTGATGGCCGATTCCCGGAATATGGCCGGGTCATTCCGACCAACCCGAGCAAGCAGGTCGAGGCCGACCGAGAAGGATTGCGGCAGGCCCTGCAGCGGACCGCAATTCTTTCCAACGAAAAGTACCGCGGCGTTCGCATCAGCTTGAAGCCCGATCTGGTGACGATCCAGGCGCATAACCCAGAACAGGAAGAAGCCGAGGACCAGGTCGAAGTCACGTACAAGGGCGACGAAGTGGAAATTGGCTTCAACGTCACGTACTTGCTGGATGCCTTGGCGGCCGTGGATTCCGAGAAGGTCGTCCTTGGCCTCACGGACGGAAACAGCAGCTGCCTGGTGCGCGCGGCGGGCGCGGCGACTTCCAAGTACGTCGTGATGCCGATGCGCCTGTAACCCACGGCGCGCGGCGCGGGCCTGGAGATGTCTCTCGCCGAGCTGCGCATCGAGAACCTGCGCTGCATTGAATCCGCGGCGCTCGAGTTTTCCCCCGAGCTCAACCTGATTGCCGGCGAGAACGGCGCGGGCAAAACCTCCATCCTCGAGGCGATATTCCTGCTTGGCCGGGGCCGCTCGTTCCGGACGCGCAGCAGTGAGCGGCTCATACGGCACGGCCAGCCGGCGCTCACCGTATTCGGGCGCACGGACGATTCGCCTCCCAAGCACGCTGGAATCGAGATCGCTGCGGACGGCGGCACGCGGGCGCGTATCAACGGCGAGAACGCCCGATCGCTGCTCGAGCTCTCCGGAGTCGTGCCGGTCCAGGCCATCGATCCGGAGATCCATAAGCTCGTGGACCAAGGGCCCGAGCGCCGCCGCCGTTGGCTCGATTGGCTCGTGTTCCACGTGGAACCAACCTTCGGGCTGGCCTGGGCCCGGTACAACCGTGCTCTCAAGCAGCGGAATGCCGCCCTGAAGTCGGGCGCTTCTGGCATCGCATCCTGGGACGAAGAACTCGTGTCCCAGGGCATCGCCATCACGCAAGCCCGCCAGCGTACGTTTGAAAGACTGTCGCCGCGGCTGCATGCGACGTTCGAGCGCTTCGGCGGCTTGGCTGTGCAGGCTGGATTTTCGGCAGGGTGGGCGGCAGGAATCTCATTCAAGGACGCGCTGACCGCGCACGCCGAGCGGGATCGGCTACGAGGCACGACGACCACGGGACCTCACCGCGCCGATATCGTGTTACGGCGAGACCATCGGATAGCGCGCGAAACACTTTCGCGGGGCCAACAGAAGTTGACGGCGGTGGCCATGATCGTCTCGCAGCTCCAGCTCCTCCAGGACGAGCTCGGCATGCGGGCACTGCTGCTTCTGGACGATCCCGCAGCCGAGCTGGACGAGAAAAACCTGCAGCGTTTGTTCGACGAATTGGCGTCGCTCCGATGCCAGATGATCGCCACATCGTTGACCCCGGAAACCGCGCTTTTTCAAGCACCTAAGGCCACGTTTCACGTGGAACAAGGACGCGTAAACCGGCTATAATTTCGGCCCGTTTTTCCGAGTCAAACATGGCCAACGACGACGTCTACGACTCCAGCAAAATCAAGGTCTTGAAGGGTCTTGACGCAGTGCGGAAAAGACCCGGCATGTACATCGGTGACACCGATGACGGAACGGGCCTCCACCACATGGTTTTCGAGGTTGTGGATAACGCCATCGACGAGGCGTTGGCCGGCCATTGCGACCGCATCGTGGTCACCATCCACGCCGATGAGTCGGTGACGGTTTCAGATAACGGCCGTGGCATTCCGACCGACATCCATCCCGAAGAAGGGCGCTCAGCAGCCGAAGTCGTGATGACAGTGCTGCATGCCGGCGGCAAGTTCGACGACAGCTCGTACAAGGTCTCCGGCGGTCTGCACGGCGTCGGCGTCTCCGTCGTCAATGCGCTCTCCGACAACCTCTGGCTGACCATCAACCAGGACGGCAAGACCCACAAGATGGAGTTCCGGCTGGGCGATCCCGTCGCGCCCCTGGCCGTCGTGGGCGAGACCACCGAGCGCGGCACGACGGTTCGCTTCAAGCCGAGCCCGACCATTTTTTCGAACATCACGTTCGAGTACGACATCCTGGCGAAACGACTGCGCGAGCTGTCGTTCCTCAACTCCGGCGTGCGCATCGAGCTGATCGACGAGCGCGAATCGAAGTCCGATGTGTTCGAGCACCAGGGCGGATTGCAGGAGTTCGTGAAACACCTGAACCGCTCGCGCACCGGCATCCACCCCTCTGTGTTCTGGTTTCGTTCCCAGGAAGGAACAATCGGGGTCGAAGTTGCCATGCAATGGAACGATTCCTACTCGGAATCGATGTTCTGCTACACGAACAACATCCCGCAGAAGGACGGCGGCACGCATCTCGCCGGCTTCCGCGCAGCGCTCACGCGCACGCTGAACGATTACATCGAAAAGGAGATGGCGACCAAGAAGGAGAAGATCCCGACCACGGGTGATGACTCCCGCGAAGGTCTCACGGCCATCCTGTCGGTGAAGCTGCCCGATCCCAAGTTCTCCTCACAGACCAAGGACAAGCTGGTCTCGTCGGAAGTGAAGGGCATCGTCGAAGCCGCGGTCGCCGAGAAACTTTCCGAATTCCTGCTCGAGCATCCTGCCGAAGCGAAAGCCATCGTCGGCAAGATCATCGAGGCCGCCCGTGCCCGCGAAGCGGCGCGCAAGGCGCGCGAGATGACCCGTCGCAAGGGCGCGCTCGACATCGCCGGCCTGCCGGGAAAACTCGCCGACTGCCAGGAGAAGGATCCGGCACTCTGCGAAATCTTCATCGTGGAGGGCGACTCGGCCGGCGGCTCCGCCAAGCAGGGCCGCGATCGGCGCACGCAGGCCATCCTGCCGCTCAAGGGCAAGATCCTGAACGTCGAGAAAGCGCGATTCGACAAGATGCTGTCATCGGCCGAAGTCGGCACGCTGATCACCGCGCTCGGCTGCGGCATCGGCAAGGACGACTTCGATCTCAAGAAGCTGCGTTATCACCGCGTGATCCTGCTGACGGATGCAGACGTGGATGGAAGCCATATCCGCACGCTGCTGCTGACATTCTTCTATCGCCACGTACCTGAGCTCATCACCAACGGACACATCTACATCGGGCAACCGCCGCTGTACAAAGTGAAGCGCGGCAAAAACGAGGTCTACGTCAAGGACGACGCCGCGCTCAATGCAATGCTTCTGTCCTCGGCGCTCGACGGCGCCGCGCTGCACGTGAACGGTGCCGCGCCGGCCCTTTCCGGCCCGGGCTTCGAAGCGCTCGCACGACAATACATGGAGGTGCAATCCATCGTGCGCAGATGGGCACGGCGCTATGACGAGCGGCTTCTCGAGCAGCTCATCTACATGCCCGAGGTTACGGCGGTGGAATTCGATCGCGCCGACTGGATGCACGGGTGGGCACGCGAGCTCGCCGAGCACCTGAACACGCTATCCGACAGCCCGCGCAGCTATCGCGTCGAGTACCGGCGAGTCGCCGAACACCCTGCCCGCGTAACAGTCAGCAAGACGGAACACGGGTCTGTCACGGAGAAGGCATTACCCAAGGAGTTTTTCGAATCTGCCGAGTACCGGCGCATCGTCGACCTAGGCAAGACCTTGGCCGGCATGATCGGCGAGGGCGCCTATGTCACCCGCGGCGACGCTCGTGAAGACGTTGGCTCGTTCAAACAGGTCATGCATTGGCTGCTAGAGCAAGCGCGCAAGGGCCAGACCATTCAGCGCTACAAGGGCCTCGGAGAGATGAACCCCGACCAGCTGCGCGAGACCACGCTGAATCCCGAAACGCGGCGGCTGCTGCAGGTGAAGATCGAAGACATCCTGGCCTCGGACGAGATCTTCACCACGCTGATGGGCGACCAGGTAGAACCGCGCCGCGAGTTCATCGAGAAGAACGCGCTGGCGGTGGCGAACCTGGACGTCTAACTACTGCAGGTAAAGTCTCAATTCACTTGCCAGCAGTCTCATATCCTGGCAATGGAATGCAGCCGGGGCCGGATGGAATCGCCGTTCTGCCTTGCTCATGCGGGGGTTCAATGGCACCAAGGCGTCTTTGCACTCTCTGCATCTGCCGGTGTGCGCCAGCATTTGCGGCCACGGTACCGGCTTCGTCATCCACCTGCTCTTGGCCGCCGTTGCACTGGCAACGGGGCATCCGTGGGGCGCATTCTTGATACTGATGCCGGGTGCGGTCTCTCATCTCTACCCGGTCCTGCTACAGCGCTCCATCTTGCTTCGACTCCAGCCTGAGCTGGATAAATCCCGTGGTTAGTTAGACTGCGCCTGCTTCCGCGGCGTCGTGTCGAGCTCGAACAGATCTTCGACGCGGACGCCAAGAACCCTGGCCAGCGTCAACGCCAGGATGGTCGATGGAACGAACCTCCCCGTTTCGATCGTATTGACCGTCTTGCGCGTGACTCCTGCGAGATCCGCGAGCTGCTCCTGCGTCAGGTTGCGGCGTGCGCGTTCCACCTTGATGTGATTGGTGAGCGTGTAGTCCATGTTCGCCCTGTCACCGATCCAGCCAGGCATAACTGGCGAAGAGCGCGATCACGGCGGTGGCGATCGTGAACTGCGCCAGGACCTGCGTCGGGATCGCCAGAAAGAAGAACGGAATCTGCGCCAGCACGACGACGATGAGCGCCACCTGGTGCGCTCGCATGAACAGTTGCCCCGTTCTTTCATCGCCGATGATGGTCCTGGGCGCGTCTTGTCGAAGGCGGCGCCTGACGACGAAAACCAGCGCGAATCCCGTCACCCACACGATCAGAGCAACGAGGTACGTGAGTTCGAGCCAGCGCACCCAGGCGCCACCCTGGATCTCATGGGCTATCCAACTGAACGTGTAGATCGCGTACGCGAGAACGGTCACCGCGATAGCTCCCTTGAGCAGGAAGACGTGGGTCTTGCTTGAGGCTGTGGCCACTTTCTTCGCCCTCCGACATCAAAGGCAGATGTCACCTACACGTTCCAGAAAGTAACCTATAGGTGACACAACAGGCAAGCGCCGGCCCCCGCCGGGGCCGGCGGCCGCGGTCACGCCACCTGGTTCCGCCCCGCGCGCTTGGCCCGGTACAGCCGGGCATCCGCCATCTGCACCAGCTCCTCGAGCTCCGCCGACCCGTCCCACTGCGCCAGCCCGATGCTGATGGTGATCGCGAGCTCGGGATGAATGGTTTGCCAGTCGTGCGCGCCGACAGCGGCACGCAGCGACTCGCAGAATTCGTTCGCCGCGTCGCGCGTCATGCCGGGAAGGATCACCGCGAACTCCTCGCCACCGATGCGTGCCACCAGGTCGCTGTGGCGCGAGTTGCGCCTCATCAACGCGGCGCATTCACGCAGGGCCTGGTCACCCACGACATGGCCGAGCTCGTCGTTCACGCGCTTGAAATGATCCAGGTCGGCGATGGCCACGCTGAGCGGCTGGCCGACGGCCAGCGCGACCTCGATCTCGGCCGACAGCCTCTGCATGAAACACCGCCGATTGGCGACGCCGGTGAGCGCGTCTTCCTGCGTCTCCCGTTCCAGCCGCAGGCTGCGCTCACGCAGCATGGTGATCAGCCGTTCCTTTTCCGCATTCGCCTTCTCGAGCTCGACGGTGCGCTCGGTCACGCGCTCTTCGAGATGCCGGCGATACCTTTCGAGATCCTCGAAAGCCTGGGCGTCGGCGAGGGCGCCCGCCACCTGCTCGCCGAGCTGCCGCATCAGGTGCAGGTCGGCGCGCGCGTAAACTCCGGCTTCGGGATGCTGGATGCTGAGCAGCCCGAGCACGACGCCGTCATTGACCAGTGGCACGGCGAGCAACGAGCCCTCCGCGGCGTGTGGAGACCCGAGCCGCGCCACCAATTCCGCCGGCGCCTGCTTCCAGTCACTCACGAGCAGGGATTCCGCGCGCGCGATCAGCCAGCCGAACAGCCCCGAGTCGATGGACTCGCGGAACACGGGCAAACGGACCTGCTCGCGTTCGTGCACGCGGATATCCAGCTGGCGCCGCTCGCGATCCACCAGCAGGAAATGCATTTCCTGGAAACGAAACAGCGCGCGCGTCTCCGCGAGGATGCGCTCGGTGAGTTCGTCCACGCGGCGTGCACCCTGCAGCTTGAGTCCGGCCTCGAACAGGCGCGTGAGTGGCCCGCGCTCCGCCGGCACGGGCTCGCGTTGCGTGCCGATGCTGTTGAAGCTGAGCACGAACAGCAGCATGAGTCCGGCAAACAACCCGAATACCACGGTGCTGCCGGTGTTGTAGAGCACGGCTGCCAGCACGCCCGCCGGTACGAATATCAGGTCGGAGAAGGCGTAACTCGGCGTCACGATGCTGTGCACGTCGCGCCCGTCGAAACGGAAGAACAGCATCATCAGGCCGACGTTCACCACCTGCGCGGTGAGCGCCATCGCGATGAGCGGCACCACGTCCGCGGCCACGAGGCCGGTGAGCGGATGGCGGCCGCCACAGGCGAGGTAAACCTGTCCGGCCGCCAGCAGCATGAGCGCGGTCATCGAGGCGTTGTGGATGCCGCGCAGCGCCGCGACCTTCATGGAGTGCTGGCTGTAACGGCGACTGACGAATGGCCAGGTGAGCGACGCGGCGCCACAGATGCTGGCGGCAATCGCGGGATCGAACACCAGCAGAAACCCGATCTGCGGCAGGCGCTCCATCGAGATCAACCCGAGCCGCGGGGCCTGCAGGCCGAACTGCCAGATGAACAGGCAGGCGCCGACGCCGAGCAGCACCGCCCACCACGCCGGGAAGTCCACGTCCCGCAACATCGCGAACAGCGCGGCGGCTGCCACGCCGGCGAGCAGGATCGAATATACGGCCAGTGCGCCGTAACGCGAGCGCATGCGGTCACGCCTTCTTTTGAGCGGGGCACCGCGACGCACGGACTCTGGCACGAGCCGCCGCAGTGCGAAAGAGGCCATTAAGATACGGCCATGGCAGCCAGCAAAGCGAAGAAGCCGGCGAAGGCCGGGAAGGTCGTGTTGCTGTCCGGGGGCAATCCGCAGATTCCCAAGGGCGACGGCGACGCACCGGTACGCGCCTATCTCGCGGCCATTCCAGGCTGGAAGAAGAACCTCGCGCGCCGCGTCGATGCACTCGTCGTGCGCACCGTCCCGGGTGTCCAGAAAGCGGTGAAGTGGAACTCGCCGTTCTACGGCGTGAAGGACCAAGGGTGGTTCCTCAGCTATCACTGCTTCGACAAGTATCTCAAGGTGACCTTCTTCCAGGGCCGCTCGCTGAAGCCGATGCCACCAGGAGAATCGAAGCACAAGAACGTGCGATATCTCGACATCCGCGAGGGTGCGCTCGACGAAGCCCAGCTCGCCGCCTGGGTGATGCAGGCCAGCCAGTTGCCGGGCGAGCGGCTGTAAGACTGGCGCGGGAACTCGGTCCGCCGCCCACGGACTGAATCTGTCTGCCTCAGGGAGGTCAGGATGAACCCACCGATATCTTCTACACGGCGCCGTGTGCTCCAGTGCCTGGCGCTGACGGCAGCCGCGCTGCCCTTCATGTCCGACGGAAAGGATCGTCCCATGCGCCGCGTCTTCATCACGGGATCCACGGATGGCCTCGGGCGCGGCGCGGCCGAAGCCCTCCTCGCAGACGGCCACCAGGTGGTGCTGCATGCCCGTTCCAAGGAACGCGCCTCGGCGCTGAAGGATCTGGCGCCGCGCGCGGCCGGCGTGGTCATCGGTGACCTGTCCAGCGCCGCGCAGACGCGCTCGCTCGCCGAGCAGGTCAACAAGATTGGCCGCATGGATGCGGTCATCCACAACGCAGGCATCTTCCGCGTGCCGAATCGCAGCCCCACGCCAGAAGGCCACGCCGGCGTACTGGCTGTGAACGTGCTCGCGCCCTACATGCTGACCAAGCTGATCGAACGGCCGGAGCGGCTGGTCTACCTCAGCAGCAGCATGCATCGCGGTGGCGAAGGCCCACTCGACGACATCGACTGGAAGACCCGCCCTTGGGACACGTACCGCGCGTACTCGGAGAGCAAGCTGTACGTGACGGCGCTGGCCTTCGCGGTGGCGCGGCACTGGCCGCAGGTGTTCAGCAACGCCGTGGATCCCGGCTGGGTGCCGACCAGGATGGGCGGCAGCGGAGCACCCGACGATCTCGAGGAAGGTCACCTCACGCAGATTTGGCTCGCGGCCAGCGACGATGCCGCGGCGAAGACCAGCGGCGGCCTCTGGTACCACCGCGAGAAACAGAAGCCCGCGGCGCAATCGCTCGACCCGCGCTTCCAGGACGAGCTGATGGCGAAGCTCGCCCAGCTCACGGGCGTGAAGCTGTTTTGAGCTTCGAGGCCGACATCGTCATCGTCGGTGGCGGCGCCGCAGGCGTGGCGGCGGCGCGCAGGCTCGCGAGCAGTCAGCACTCCAGCCTGTTGCTCGAGGCAAGCTCGCGCCTCGGCGGGCGCGCGTACACACACGAGATTCGCGGCCTGGATCTCGACCTGGGGTGCGGCTGGCTGCATTCCGCCGAGCGCAATGGCTGGGCAACGATCGCCAGGACCGCGGGCGTGGAGCTCGACCAGTCGCGCGCGGCCTGGGGCGTGCAGTATGGCGACCTCGGCTTCCCGCGGTCGGAACAGGCGGCCGCCTGGCAGGCCTTCGAGGCCTGGACCAAACGCCTGGCGGCTTCACCGCCGGCCAGCGATGTCGCGGCCGACGCGCTCGATCCCGCCGGCGAGTGGAACGAGCACATCCGCGCCATCGTGAGTTTCATCAGCGGCGCCAGCCTGGAAAAACTTTCCGCCGCGGACTTCGTGGCCTATGACGAGTCTTCCACCGACAGCAACTGGCGGGCCAGGAGCGGCTACGGCGCGCTGATCGCGCGCAGTTTCCCGCGCAAGGTGGCGCTCAGCCTTGCCGCGCCGGTCGAGACCATCTCGCTGACGGCCGATGGCGTGAAACTCACTACCCGCACGGGCACCATCCGTGCGCGCGCCGTGATCCTCACCGTGTCGACGGCCGTACTCGCCGGCGACACCATCCAACTACCGAACGAGCTCGATCCCTGGCGCGACGCGGCGCGCGTGCTGCCGCTGGGCCTAAACGAAAAACTGTTCCTCGAGATCGTGGGCGATGCGCCGTTCGAGCCCGAGACGCATGTCACCGGCGATCCGCGCGACGCGCGCACCGCGTCGTATTACATCCGCCCCTTCGGCTGGCCCGTCATCGAATGCTACTTCGGAGGCGAACGTGCCAGGGCGCTTTGCGAACGGGGTATCGCCGAGGGATTCGATTTCGCCATCGGGCAGCTGGCGACGCTCTTCGGCACGGACGTCCGCGCCAGGCTGAAACCCTTGCTGGCCTCGTCGTGGACCGCGGCCGCGCGCATCGGTGGCGCCTATAGCTATGCCTTGCCCGGGCACGTGGAGGCCCGAAAGATTCTCGCGCGGCCCTTCGAGCAGCGCCTGTTCTTCGCGGGCGAAGCGACCAGCGCGGGCGACTTCTCCACCGCGCATGGTGCGCACGACAGCGGCGTGCGCGCGGCGGACGAGGCCATCGCCGCACTGGGAAAGCCGGGCAGTTAGTCAGTGCCTGGACTCGAACACTTCGATCGGGTTGCCCGACGGGTCCTCGAGAATCACCTGCGATCCGCCCGGGCCCGTGACGATCTCGGGCGTGCGGAACACCACGTTGGCGGCGCGCAGCCGGTCGACCTCGGCCTCGAGGTCGGGCACCTCGATGTGGATGCGATTCGAACCACCCGGCTCCTGCGGCCGGCCATCCGGCAGCGGCTTCTTGCCTGAACTGCCGTCGCCACTGAGCAGCAGGCGCACGCCATCGCGCGTGACCGCGGCAAAAGCCGGTGAGGCGTCGAGCTCGACTTCGAAACCCAGCAGGTTCGTGTAGAAGCGGACCGCTGCCGGGACATTGTTGATGATGTAACGCACGCTGACCCTGGACATGACGACTCCTCGAGGCCGCTGGCAAGGACCCGCGAAAATGCGCGCCGCCGCGTCGCTCCGGTATCGGATCGCCGGCCGTGCCTTGTCAGGCAAGGCCGTGATGGCGAAAAAAGGGGTGGACCGAAAGTCCACCCCTCGTCTGTCAGTCTCGCAACGAACTACGGCGTATTGCCGTAGCCGATTGCGCCATTGCAATGCATCCATTCGCTGTTGGATCCGCCGCCGCAACGTCCGTTGGCGTAGAGCCCGGTGTTGTAGGTCTGCGCTTCCGACTGCCGCGTCTGGCCATTCACGATGATGTAGTCCACCTGCACGTCGCGGTTGCCGCTGTCGTTGAAGAACTCGACGGTGATGCCGCCACTCAGCGAGGTCGACGCCGTGTAGTTCTGCATGCTGGTGCCCAGCGTCCAGGTCTGCACCGTCTGGTTGTTGACGCGCAGCCGGATCTGCTCGCCGCCGGTCGTGCCGCGCGCACGCACCGTGAAGCTCTTGTTGCCGCCGCCGCCTCCACCACCGCCGCCCCCGCCACCACCGCCACCACCGCCACCTTCGGTCACGGTGATGTCGGAGCTGCCGCTGCTCTGGTAACCCTCAGTGGCCATGATCTGGTAGTTGTGTTGACCCAGGTTCATGCCCAGCGTGGCCCAGGCCGCGAAGTGGTTGGCCGTGGTGATGGTGCCACCCACGCGCTTCGACTGCCGAACGCTCCAGTACTGGTAGAAGTCGCAGGAAGAACCGGTGATGCAAGGCTGGTTGTCGCGGAAGGTGCGATAGACATCATAGGTGCCGCCGTCACTCACCACCGTGCCCATGTATCCCTGTCCGCCCGGCGGGCGCCACGAACCCCAGCTGTCGACGATGTAGTACTCGATCAATGGATTGGTGGTCCAGCCGTAAAGCGTCAGGTATCCATTGCCCGGCGAATTGAATGTGCCCGAGTAGGTGACCGTGCGGTTCGAGCCGGTCGCCCAGCCCTTGCCACCCACCCAATTGTTGATACCGCTCCAGTTGGAGGTGTAGCGGCCATTCGGATACATGCAGAAATTCACCGTGCCCGGGCTGTCTTTCCAGAACGAAAAGAAGTTGCCGTTGTTGTTGCCCGTCTGGCTGGACTGGATGCAGGTTTGCGCGCCCGCCGGGGACGCGTACAAACCGCCCATGCAGATTAGAGCCGCGGCGACGTACCAGCCGCGCCGCGCGGCCCGATTGAGACCTTCGATCATGGAAATCCCCCTTCGTTTGAGACAAATGTTAGCGGTACTGTTACCGCTACCTTTTTCCGTATACGAGTGGGCCCACAGGGGGTCAATAAGGGTATTCAACGAGTATCGCCGTCCGGCAGACGACAACGCTGTCGTCCCACGCGATTGCCGGGGATTTGCCTAACTACCAGGCGTTCATTCGCCGCCGCGGGACTCGCGGATGATGAGCCCGGTGGACGATATCCGCTCAACAGCATGGCGTAACCGACCGCGGAAACCTTGCCGGGAACGTCGATGCCCTTGCGACGCAGCGCGCGGATACCGCCGGGCGGCATGAGGTCGCTGGCCGCGACGATGCCATCGAA
>DASUGK010000158.1:0-21448 GCA_036274075.1 Steroidobacteraceae bacterium
TCCGAAGCATTGCTCACCCGTTCGCCGCTCGTCAGCACGTATTGCTACGCCTGTTACCGCTCGACTTGCATGTGTTAGGCACGCCGCCAGCGTTCAATCTGAGCCAGGATCAAACTCTTCACTTAAAGATTGCGATCTTCAGCAAAGTGAGTATCCAAAAGGCCCATTGCTGGACTTTTCTGGTACTCGGTTAATGCCTCCAAAAGACGCATCGACGCGAGTCCCCACACAAATTACCTGCAAATTTTTAGACAGCACTGTGGCCGCGGTGGGCCGCAGAAGGGGGCGGAATTATAGGCCTGAGCCGTATTCCGTCAACCTTTGTATTCAGACACTTAATCGCCACCCGCGAGAACCGCAGGGGCATTCGGTGCGTGAGGGCGCGCATTATAGGGAGCGAAATCGCCCTGTCAACGCACCGCCGCGAGATAGCCCAAAAATAACCTAAGTATTTGATTTATATGAATTTATAGTCCGCCAGGAAGGCCGAGTGAGTGGTCAAATCTTCGCCAATTGGCCGTCTCCGGGCCCCTCAGCCCTGTTGCAGCGCAACCCATCGGTATTTGTGCTTGCCCACCTGGATCAGGAACTTGCCACTGGGCAGGGAATGGTCCCGGCCGGACACCCGGGCCAGGGTCTCGGCGCTGTCACCGATGCGCACCGCCCCCTGGTCGATCATGCGATTGCCGTCCGAGGTGCTCCCGACCAGCCCGGCATTCTTGAGCACGTTCGCCAGCCGCTGCGGCGTGCCGTCGGTAGTTAGGACCACCTGCTCTATCTTCTCGGGCACGTGCCCCTGCTGGAAGCGCGCGATGAACGCGCCGCGGGCGCGCGCGCCGGCGCCGGCGCCGTGGAACCGGTCGACGATTTCCACTCCGAGCTCGAACTTGACGTCGCGCGGGTTGCGGCCCGCGGCCACCGCGGCGCGCAGCGCGGCGATCTCGGCGAGCGGCCGGAACGACAGCAGTTCGAAGTAGCGCCACATCAGCTCGTCGGAGATCGACATGAGCTTGCCGAACTGCGTGTCGGCCGGCTCGTTGATGCCGACGTAATTGCCGAGCGACTTCGACATCTTGTTGACGCCGTCGAGGCCCTCGAGCAGCGGCATCGTCATGACGATCTGCGGCTCCTGGCCGTAACTCTCCTGCAATTGCCGCCCGACCAGCAGGTTGAATTTCTGGTCCGTGCCGCCCAGCTCGACGTCGCTCTTCAGCGCGACCGAGTCGTATCCCTGCACCAGCGGGTACAGGAATTCGTGGATGGCGATCGGCTGGTTGCCTTTGTAGCGCTTGGCGAAGTCATCGCGCTCGAGCATGCGCGCGACGGTGTGGCGGCCGGCGATCTCGATGAGGCCGGCCGCGTTCATGGCGCCGAACCAGCGGGAATTGAAATCGACGCGCGTCTTTTCCGGATCGAGGATCTTGAAGATCTGTTCCTGGTAGGTCTTCGCGTTCGCCGCGACCTGGTCGGGCGTCAGCGGCGGGCGCGTGGTGTTGCGGCCCGTCGGGTCACCGATCATCCCGGTGAAGTCGCCGATCAGGAACGTGACCTCGTGCCCGAACGCCTGGAACTGGCGCATCTTGTTGATGAGGACGGTATGACCGAGATGCAGGTCCGGCGCCGTCGGATCGAAACCCGCCTTGATACGCAGCGGCTTGCCGCGCGACAGCTTCTTCACGAGTTCGGCTTCGACGAGCACTTCGCTCGTGCCACGCATCAGCTCGGCAATCTGTTCCTGCATTTGCACGTTCATTTGTAATTTTGGGCTTGGGCGATTTTCCCGGGAAACGAAACGGCCTTCACATCCGGGGCTCGCACCAATTGACCCTTTGTCGATCCGCGGGTTACGTTGTATAGATCGTGCCGAACTTCATCAAGTCCGCGATCCCGGGAGTGTCTACCCGCACCGCCTGGATCCTTCAGGTCTCCCTGGTCGCCGTCGTGGTCGGACTGGCGAGCGTACCGCGCGAAGACGAGTTGCAGGCAGCCCAGCAACCTGCCCACGAGGCGGCCAGCATCCCCGCAAGCCCGGAACCGGCGCCCGTGGCGCCCGAGCAGGCAAACATGGGCTTTTCCACCATCGACGTGGTGGTGAGCCGCAACGACACGATGGACCAGCTGTTCCGTCGCTTCCAATTGAATCTCGCCGACCTCGCGAAGTTGCGCGGGCTGCCGGAACTGCGCAGCCAGATTGACCGGCTGATGCCGGGCGAGACCTTGCGCCTCATGCATCGCGACGGCGAACTGGTGGGACTCGAGCGCAAGCTGTCCGACAGCGAGACCCTGAAGGTCACGCGTGCCGAGGACGGTTTCGTCACCGACGTGCTCGAGAATCCGCTCGAGATCCGCACGCGCACCGCGCACGCCACCATCGACAGCTCGCTGTTCCAGGCCGCGGCCGGCGCAGGCCTCGACGACCGCCTGGCCATCGAGCTCGCCGAGATCTTCCAGTACGACATCGACTTCGTGCTCGACATCCAGCAAGGCGATCGCTTCACCGTCGTCTACGAAGAAGTCTTCCAGGACGGCGTGCGCCTGCGCAGCGGCAACATCCTCGCCGCCAAGTTCGTGAACGAGGGCCGCGAGTACCGCGCCATTCGTTACGTCGACGACAAGGGCCGCGGCGAATACTTCACGCCGGATGGCAGGAGCCTGCGCAAGGCCTTCATCCGCGCGCCGGTGCAGTTCTCGCGCATCAGCTCGCGCTTCAACCCGTCGCGCCGCCACCCGGTGCTCAACACCATCCGCGCGCATCGGGGCGTGGACTACGCGGCGCCCACTGGCACCCCGGTGCGTGCCGCCGGTGAAGGCCGGGTCCGCTACGTCGGACGCCAGGGTGGTTACGGCAATGTCATCGAGCTGGAACACGGCTCGGGTGTCGTGACCGTGTACGGCCACCTGTCGCGTTTCGCCAAGGGGTTGCACCGCGGCCAGCGTGTCGAGCTCGGCAAGGTCATCGGCTACGTCGGCAGCACGGGCCTCGCCACCGGGCCGCACCTGCATTACGAGTATCGCGTCCGTGGGGTGCACAAGAACCCGCAGACAGTACCTCTTCCGGACGCGCTGCCCATCCCCGCGGACCAGCGCGACCAGTTCCTCGCGACCACCGCCGACCTGGTCAACCTGCTCGACATCCCGGCTGGACCGGTTCTCGTCGCCCGCTGACGCCCAGGCCGCCTGGGACTCAAGTGTCACAGTCCGGACGCCAGGGCTGTGCTCTCATAAGGCATGGACCTGCCCGATCTCCGTTCGGCGGCGAACTACATCAATCGCGAACTGTCCCTGCTTGCCTTCAACGAGCGGGTGCTGGCGCAGGCCATGGATGAGCGCGTCCCGCTGCTCGAGCGCCTCAAGTTCCTGTGCATCTCCTCCAACAACCTCGACGAGTTCTTCGAGATCCGCGTCGCCGGCCTCAAGCAGCGCATCGAGCTCGGTTCGGACCAGCCCGGCCCCGACGGCCTCGGCATCACCGAGCAACTGCAGGCCATCCACGACCGCACCGGCCAGCTGGTGAATGCCCAGTACGCCTGCCTGAACGACGTGTTGCTGCCCGCGTTGCGCAACCAGGGCATCGACCTGCTGCCGCGCGCCTCGTGGGACGCGCAGACCTCGCAGTGGCTGGAACAGTACTTCGAGCGCGACGTGGAGCCGGTGTTGTCGCCGCTGGGCCTGGATCCGGCCCGTCCCTTCCCGCGCATCCAGAACAAGAGCCTCAATTTCATCGTGCGCCTTTCGGGCAAGGACGCATTCGGCCGCGACACCGGCCTCGCCGTCGTGCAGGCGCCGCGCTCGCTGCCGCGCGTGGTGGAGCTGCCGCAGGACGACGGCCACAAGCGCTTCGTGCTGCTGAGCGCCATCGTGCAGCAGTTCGTGTCGAAGCTGTTCTCGGGCATGGACGTGCTCGGCTGCTACCAGTTCCGGGTCACGCGCAACAGCGACCTGTTCGTCGACGACGAGGAAGTGGACGACCTGCGGCGCGCGCTCGAAGGTGAACTCGCGCATCGCCGCTACGGCGCCGCCGTTCGACTCGAGGTGTCGCGGGACTGCCCGCCCGATCTCGACGCCTTCCTGATGCGGCAGTTCACGCTCGGCGAAGTCGATTTCTACGAAGTTTCCGGGCCGGTGAACCTGAATCGCCTCGCCGCGGTTTACGACCTGGTGCAACGACCCGACCTCAAGTACCCGATTTTCACGCCGGGGCTTCCGCGCCGCGTCGCGGGTTCGACCGACCTGCTCGCCGTCATCCGCCAGAAGGACGTGCTGCTGCACCATCCCTTCCACAGCTTCGGCCCGGTGCTCGATTTCCTGCGCGTCGCGGCCACCGACCCGCGCGTGCTCGCCATCAAGCAGACGCTGTACCGCGCCGGCGATGAATCGCCGATCGTCGATGCGCTGGTGACCGCGGCACATTCCGGCAAGGACGTGACCGTCATCGTCGAATTGCGCGCGCGCTTCGACGAGGAAGCCAATATCGAGCTCTCCAACCGGCTGCAGGAAGCCGGCGCCCACGTGATGTACGGCGTGGTGGGGTTCAAGACCCACGCCAAGATGTCGATGGTGGTGCGGCGCGAGGCCGACGGCCTGCGGCGTTATTGCCACCTCGGCACCGGCAACTATCATCCGCGCACCGCGCGCGGCTACACCGACTACAGCCTGTTCACCTGCGATCCCGAGATCGGCCAGGACGTGCACGAGCTGTTCCTGCAGCTGACCAGCCTCACCCAGACGCCGCGCCTGACCCGGCTGCTGCAGTCACCGTTCGGGCTGCACGAGAAGGTGATCGGGAAGATAGAGCGCGAAGCCGCTCACGCGGCCGCCGGGCGGCCTGCACGCATCATCGCCAAGATGAATTCGCTGGTGGATCCGCATGTCGTCGAGGCGCTGTACCGGGCCTCGCGCGCCGGCGTGCAGATCGACCTCGTCATCCGCGGCCTGTGCGCGCTGCGCCCGGGGATTCCTGGCGTCTCCGACAACATACGCGTGCGTTCCATCGTCGGGCGTTTCCTCGAGCATTCACGCGTGTTCTATTTCCAGAATGGCGGCGCCGGCAACGACGACGCCGGCGAGTTGTACCTGGCCAGCGCCGACTGGATGGAGCGCAATTTCTTCCGCCGCGTGGAAATCGCATTCCCGGTGCGCGAACAGACCCATCGCAACCGCATCCTGCGCGACCTGAATCTCTATCTCGCCGACAACAGCCAGGCCTGGGCGCTGGGACGCGATGGCAACTACACGCGCTGCGGGCGCGGCGACGAACCGCCGTGCGACGCGCAGGGTTCGCTGCTCGGGCGCTACGCCGCCGGCAGCGCGCCCATCACCGTGCCCTGAGGCGATCCGCCGCCGCTGCCTAGCGCGCGCTGAACACGCGCAGGCGGAAACCGACGCTCTTCAGGTAATCGGTTTCGATCTGCAGGTCCGCCACGGTCAACGGATGGTCGTCGAGCCAGCCTGCGGGAAAACGCAGCTCCAGCGAATCGCCGCGCGACGACAGCCGGATGTCGGGGAGGGCGACGCTGCTGCGTCCACGGTGCAGCAGCACCGCGAGGCGCAACAGGAAGGTCATCGGCGGCGCACGCTTGTCCCAGGGCGGCGCCAGCTCGTCGGCCTGCTCCAGCACCGGCTTGCGCCGGTGGCCTCCGACAATGATGGACAGCAGCTTCTGCTCCTCGCGCGGGAATCCCGCCATGTCCGCGTTGGCCAGTAGATAGGCGCCGTGGCGGTGGTAGCCGCTGTGCGCCACGTCCAGGCCGATCTCGTGCAGCCTTGCGGCCCAGCGCAGCAGCTGCTCGACCGCCGGGTCGGTGAGCTGCCATTGTTCTTCGACCTGGCCGAGCAGCCCCGCCGCCGTCTGCTCGACGCGCTCCGCCTGCGCGCGGTCCACGTGGTAACGCTCCTGCATGCTGCGCACGGTGCGTTCGCGCGAATCCTCATCGGTATAACGGCCCAGCAGGTCGTACAGCAGCCCCTCGCGCATGGCCCCGTCGGCAACGCGCATCGATTCGATGCCCAGCTGCTCGAAGACCTCGGCGAGGATAGCCACGCCACCGGCGAAGGACAGCCTGCGGTCTTCGGTCACGGATTCGAGCTTGAGGTCGCGTATGTGCTCGAGGCGGCCGAGCTCGTGGATGATGCGCTCGAGCCCGCCGGCGCCGATGGCGACGGCCGCGGGATCGAGCTCGCGGATGCTGTCACCGATCGCGCGCACCGTGCCGGAACTCCCCACCGCCTCGTCCCAACCGCGTCGGCGGAACGCGGCCTGGTACGGCTCGATGGCCTGGCGGGCCGCGACGCGCGCGCGCTGCATGCGCTTCTGCGACAGCTTGCCGTCCGGGAAGAATTCCTCGCTGACGCGCACGCAGCCGGTCTGCAGGCTCTCCATCTCCAGCGGCTCGAGCCCTTCGCCGATGATGATCTCCGTGCTGCCACCGCCGATGTCGCACACCAGTCGGCGGCCGGGACCCGCGGGCATGGTGTGCGAAACGCCGGAATAGATGAGGCGCGCTTCCTCGATGCCCGACACGATCTCGATGGGATGTCCCAGCGCCTCGCGCGCGCGTTCGACGAAGGCTTCCTTGCGGCGCGCACGGCGGAAGGCATTGGTGCCGACCACGCGCACGCTGTCGGGTCGCATGTCGCGCAGCCGCTGGCCGAACCGCTCCAGGCAGGCGAGTGCCCGCGCCGCCACGTCCTTGTTGAGCCGGCCGTCGGCTTCGAGTCCCGCGCCCAGCCGCACCATTTCGCGCAGGCGATCGAGGATCACCAGCTGGCCGTGCGTGTAACGCGCGACCACCATGTGGAAACTGTTGGAGCCGAGATCGACTGCGGCGAGGACGTCGGGTGCCTTCGGTGCGCGCCGCGTCAAGGAGCGTGGATCAGGCCGAGAAGGACGATCCGCAGCCGCAGGTGGTCTGCGCGTTCGGATTGCGAATCACGAATTGCGCGCCGTCGAGGCCTTCGCGGTAGTCGATTTCCGCGCCGGTGAGATACTGGATGCTCATCGGGTCGACGAGCAGCTTCACGCCGAGATTCTCGATGCAGGTGTCACCGTCCTGCTCGGTCTCGTCGAATTCGAATCCGTATTGCATGCCCGAGCAGCCGCCGCCCTGGATGAATACGCGCAGCTTGAGGTTCGGATTGCCCTCGCCACGGATCAGGTCGCCGACCTTGCGGGCAGCGGCATCGGTGAAAGTCAGTGTTTCGGCAGCGGCTTCAGTCATGTGTTGCACCCTACGCGCCAGACTTGGCGGCCGCAACCGATTCGGGGTTTTCGGCCGGTGTTTCGGCGGCCCCGGCTTCGGGGGCGGTGCCTTTCGCCAGCGGTATCAGTTTCCCCGTGATGACGGCGCCCGGGGCCATTTCAATGACACCGTAGTAAACATTGCCGTTGACGCGGGCCTTGCCGCCCAGCACCAGGCGTTCGCGCGCATGCATGTCGCCGTTGACGGTGCCGTTCATCACGATGTTGGTGACTTCGACCCGGCCCTCGATGAAGCCGCTTTCGCTCACCGACAGTGCGCCGCCGTCCGGCGCGGAGCTGCGCACGTTGCCGTTGACGCGCCCGTCGAGGTGCAGGCCACCGGAGAATTCCAGGTCGCCGTTGAGGGTCGCCGCCTTGCCGAGCAGCGTGTCGATTCGAGTGGATGTCTGCTTGCGTCGCCCGAACATTGACCTCTCCCGGCCGCTCCGCTCACTGCGGATCGACACTCCACACGTAGGACTGTTGCACCGGGGCGGAGCCGCGCCGGTTGGACCTGACTTCGACGAGAAGCTGTTCGGGTTTCATGCCCGGGGGCACGGTGATTTCCTCTTCGATGTTCTCGAGATATCGGAAGGTGAAGGGTATCTCACGCCGTTTTCCACCCGAGAGTGTCGCGAAATCCGCACGCCCGGGCTTGCCGTCCAGCTCGCCGTCGACGGACAAGATGACGACACCGCTGACCACCGTGTCCGGCTTCATGGGCTGGACCAGCGTCACGCGGATGCGAAATTTGTTGGCCGCCGCCGTCGCCACCATACGCGCCTGCTGGATTTTTACCTCGGCCGAGTTCGCATTTTGGGTGACTATGCCCCGGAAAAAGGCCAGTTCCTGGTTGGCCCGGGCGACCTGGGCCTGCAATTCCCCGATCGTGCGCTGCACCTCCTCGCGCTCCCGGGTCTGCCCTACGGTCGAGGATTCCAGCTGCGCCACCTTGGCGCGCAGCTCGGAAATGGTCGCCTCGTTGGCGTCGATCACGGACTGCAGTTCCTGCCGCTGCTTGAACGCCGCGAGGGCGTCGTAGCCCGCGCTGTAGCGCCCGAACTCGAACATGCCGTAGACGCTGCCCAGTACCACGAGCACCAGCAGCACGATGGTGACCACGCGCCGCGTGGGCGCGTAAGTCGTGACGACGAGTTTGGGAGGCAGTCCGGGCATCTCGGGTCAGGCTTCGGCCGCGGCCGCGAGCTCGGTTTCCCACCAGTCCGGATGCGCGGGCGCCCCGGCCGGGAAGGCGTGCGGCGCGAGCTCGGTCAGCATGCGGACGTACACGGGCCGCTTGAAATAGATCACTTCGCGCACCGGCTCCCAGTAGTTTGCCCAGCGCCAGCCGTCGAACTCGGGCTCGTTGGTATGCGCGAAGTCGAAGCGTATGGTCGCCTCCGGCACGGCCAGGCGCAGCAGGAACCAGCGCTGCTTCTGCCCGATGCACAGGGGTCCGCGGCCGCGGCGCACGTAACGCTTCGGCAGCCGGTAGCGCAGCCAGTCGCCCGTGGTCCCCGCCAGGTTCACGTGCTCGCGGGTCAGGCCGATTTCTTCCTGCAGTTCGCGGTAAAGGGCCTGCTCGACAGGCTCCCCCTGGCGCACCCCGCCCTGCGGAAACTGCCAGCCCCGCCCGCCGGTTCTCTGGCCGAGGAAGACCTCGCCGTTGTCGCGCATCAGCACGATGCCGACATTGGCTCGAAACCCCTCCGCGTCGATCCAGTCGCTCATGTCGGACGTTTTACCGGGAGCGAGCCAGCCGAACAAGGCGCGCGATTTTATTGGAGAATGCGCCGTGATTTTTAGGCCCGCCTTCACCCTGAGATTCGCGTTCTTGCTGGTCATAGCCGCGGTCATCGCCGCCGCGAGCCTGGTGGCCGGATCCACGGACATCCCGGTGCACTCGGCCCTGGCCGCGCTGTTCGGGGAACTCGCCGAACCGGCGCGGACCGTGGTGCTGGAATTGCGGCTGCCGCGGGTGCTCTCGGCCTTCGGCATCGGCGCGCTGCTCGCGGTCGCGGGCGTGCTGCTGCAGGCGCTGTTCCGCAATCCGCTGGCGGATTCGTACGTGCTCGGCGTCTCGGGCGGAGCGTCGCTGGGCGCGCTGCTCGCGCTGCTCGTCGGAAGCTCCCTGTGGCTGGTGCAGTCCGCGGCGGCCACGGGCGCCGTGCTCACCACGCTGCTGGTCCTGGCCCTGGCGCATGGCGGCGCCACGGTGCGCGTGCTGCTCACCGGCGTGGTCGTGGCCAGTGCCTGCGGAGCGCTGGTCACTCTGGTCCTGGTGCTCGCCGACAACGGCCAGCTGCGCGGCATGATGTTCTGGCTGGCCGGCGACCTGGGGTGGGCGGCGCGACCGTGGACCATGGCCGGGGCAGCCTTGTTAGCCACGCTGGCGGTGAGCCTGTTCGCGCGCCCGCTGGACGTGCTGGCGACGGGCGAAACCACGGCGCAGAGCCTGGGCCTCAACCTCGACCGCTGGCGCATCGCGATCGTGATCATGGCGGGCCTGCTCACCGCGGGCGCCGTCATCCAGGGCGGCACCATCGGCTTCATCGGCATGGTCGTCCCGCACCTGGTGCGCCTCGCCTTCGGCACGGCCATGCACCGCGTGGTGGTGCCCGCCGCGGCGCTGGCGGGCGGAACCTTGTTAGCCGCTGCGGACCTCGTGGCGCGCACGGCCGCCGCTCCACGCCAGTTGCCGGTCGGCGCCATCATGGCGCTGCTCGGAGTCCCGGTATTCCTGCTGCTGCTGCGCCGCCTCGAACTCCCGCGCCTCTGAATCAGGAAATCACGTGGGTGGAGATCTCGACGCGGTTGCGGCCACCGCTCTTGGCGCGGTACAGGCCGGCGTCCGCCTCGGCGATCAGCCGCTCCGCCAGCGCCTTGTAGTCGTGTGAGCGCGGTTGAGGCCGCGCCGTGGCCAACCCGATCGACAGCGTCACCGTGATGTGCGCGCCGCCGTGCACGCGGATCGGCGCCGAGGTCACGCCCTGGTGGATGCGCTGGGCCAGCTTGAGCGCCTGTGCGCTCTCGGCGCCGGCCAGCAGGATGGCGAATTCGTCGCCGCCGAAACGCGCGCCGGTATCGCCGGCGCGGATCTCGGCCTCGGCGCGGCGCGCGACTTCCTTGAGCGCCTCGTCGCCGGCCAGGTGACCGAAGCGATCGTTGATCTCCTTGAAGTGATCCACGTCGATCATCAGGCAGGAAAGCGCCTTGCCGCTGCGCTCGGCGCGCGCCAGTTCCTCGCGCAGGCGGTTGTGGAAGTAGCGCCGGTTGTGCCAGCCCGTCAGGAAGTCCGTGACGCCCGAACGCAGCAGCCGCGCACGGTTCACCGCGTTCTCGAGGCTGATCGCCACGATCACGCCGAGATGCGCCAGGAAGTCCGCCGCCAGGTCGTGCGTGAAACGTTGCGGATCGCGGCTGCCGAAGGCGATGACGCCGATGGCGCGGTTGTCGCGCGGCAGCGGGATCAACGCGACGCTGCCGCGGGTCAGCTGCGGCGACACCAGCAGTTCGTGTTCGGCCCGGTCGAACGGCCCGAGCCACGGGCGATCGAACTGCGCGAGGCGCGGCGCGAGCGGCGACACGGCATCGATGAAACGCACTTCTTCGATGACCGCGCTCGTCAGCGTCTCGGTGCCGGAGAGGTGGCGCAGCTCGTGTTGCGGATCGAACAGCGACAGCGTCACGTAGTCCAGGCCGTAGGCGTCGCGCAAGCCGGAGACGATGCGGTCGAACAATTCTCCCAGCGAGTGCGCACGCAGCAGCTCGATCTCGCGGGCCTGGGTCTTGCGCAGCAGCAGTTCGTTGCGCTGCACCTCGTCTGTCAACGCGCGCAGGCGTTCGCGCAGATCCTCCGCGGAGCCCGCATAGGGATCACGCGTGGCGCGATTCACGCACGCCGCTCCGTGACGGAACGGCGATCCTCGAGGTATTCGCGGCCGCGGCGCATCAGCGCCTCGAAGGCCGTGAAATCCTGCGAGATCACCGCGGAGCGCAGGCGCTCGACGGCCTGCGCCAGCGCCTCCAGCGATTCCGAGCCGTAGTCGTTGAGGCTCTGGATCTCGAAGTACAGCTCCGGGCTCTCCTGCGCCACCTTCGAGGCCACGTCGAGCTGCGAGTCGAAGGTGGTCGAGGACAGTCTCGCCAGCCGCGGCGCCGCTTCGCCGCTCTCGGCGAGCGCCGTGAAGAAGGCGATGTTGAGCGCGTGCGAGAGGCCGAGCACGTAGGCGATGAGCCGGTCGTGGTCGTCCAGCGACATCACCACCTGCTCCACCATGGTCGAGGCGAACAGCTCGCGCGCCGCGGCCGTGGCCTCGGCGGAGCCCGCCTCGACGAAGATCACGTGCCGGCCGGACAGGAGCTCGGTATCCGGACCGAACATGGGGTGCAGCGAAGTGACGCGGCAGCCGTGCGACTTGAGCGCATTGAGTCCCGCGCGCAGCGGCGACTTGAGCGAGCCCACGTCGAAGATCACGCCCTTGGGACGGCGCATGGCGAGCTCGCGCAGGATCTTGTCGGTGATGCCGAGCGGCGTGGCGATGACGATGAAGTCTTGCTTGAGCGCGCTCTCGCGCCAGTCTGGGAGGTGCGTGAACCCGGCCGGCGCAGCCGACGGATCGGCGACCTCGACGGCGAAACCCTGGGAGGCCATGAACTCGGCGAACCAGCGGCCCATCTTGCCGGCGCCGCCGATGACCAGCGCGCTGCGGCCCGAGCCGGCGCCCTGCGCCTGCACGCTGGCCTGCTCCTGTGTAGTTAGCGAGGAGCGGATCAGCAGGCGCAGGATGTTCTCGGCGACCTGCGGCGCGACACCGTACTGCTTGCCGGCCTCGCGCGCCGCGAGCAGCACTTCCTTCTCGCGGTTGTAGTCACGCGTGGCCTGGCCGGTGACGCGCTTGGCGCGCGCCACCTCGCGGCTGGTTTCCTGCCTCTTGCCGACCAGTTCCAGGATCTGGCGGTCGAGTTCGTTGATCCTGCGGCGCAGGTCGTCGAGCGAGCTCATGAATCACCGGGTTATGTGCGAATACGGAGCTAGCTTTTATCGGCTGCGGCGCATGACTGCAAGAACAATGGCCCGCGGATAACATATCGGCCATGGAGCTCTACAACGACCTGCTGCCCGATCCGCTGCCCACCGAACCCATGGCCCTCGCCGCCGCCTGGCTGGCCACGGCGCTGGCGGCGCGCCAGCAGCCAAACCCGGATGCCATGGTGCTCGCCACCGCGACGCCGTCGGGCCAGCCGTCGGCGCGCGTGGTGCTCTGCAAGGAACTCGACGCCGAGCTGGGGCGGGTGTCGTTCGTCACCAACTACGACTCGCGCAAGGGCCGCGAACTCGAGCAGAACGCCCGTGCCGCGCTGGTGTTCCACTGGGACCACGTGCACCGGCAGATCCGCGTCGAAGGCGTGGTGGTCAAGGCGCCCGCCACGGAGAGCGACGCCTATTTCGAAACGCGCAACTGGCAGCGCCGCATCGGCGCCTGGGCCAGCGCCCAGAGCCAGCCGTTGCGTTCGCGCGAGCAGCTGAACGCGGCGGTGCGCGCCGCCGCCGAGCGATTCGGCGCGCCCCATCCCACCCCGGAGAACATCAACGAACCGGTGCAAGTGCGCATCCCGCGCCCGCCCTTCTGGGGCGGCTACTATGTCTGGGCCGACGCCGTGGAACTGTGGATCGAGGGCGCCTCGCGCATCCACGAGCGCGCCCGCTGGACGCGTTCGCTAACTACCGCCGGCGCCGGCTTCCGCGCAGGCCCGTGGGTGGCGACGCGGCTGCAGCCCTAGGCGAGCGCCGCTGCCGTGTGGCGCTTCCTCAGGATCGCGATCCTGCTGTTCACGCTGGCGATCGCGACCTATTCGATGGTCTACGACCGGCTGAGCACCACCGACTGGGACGACACGCTGCGCATCGGCGTGTTCCCCATCAACGCGGCGGATGACGAGATCACCGCCGGCTACATCGACCGCCTGACGAACGACAGCGTCGCGGATATCGAGAGTTTCTTCAACGAGGAAGCGCGGCGCCACGGCGTGGAATTCAAGCGCCCGGTGCGCGTCGACCTGTTTCCCGAGGTCGAGGAGAAACCACCTGAGCGCGATCCCGACGCCGGGCTGCTGGCGACGATGTGGTGGAGTCTCAGGATCCGCCTGTACGCCAATCGCAACTCGGAGCCGGAGGGACGCGCACCGCCGCAGATCCGCATCTTCGTGCTGTACCACGATCCCACGTTCAACCACTCGGTGCCGCACTCGGTGGGACTGCAGAAGGGACTGGTCGGCGTGGTGCACGCCTTCGCCGATGCGGACATGGCCGGCGCCAACAACGTCGTCATCGCGCACGAGATCCTGCACACGCTCGGCGCCACCGACAAATACGACCTCGCCACGCTGGCGCCGCTGTATCCCGCCGGTTACGCCGAGCCGGATCGCGAGCCGCTCCACCCGCAGTCCTTCGCCGAGATCATGGCCGGCCGTTATGCCACCGACGAGGACACCTTCGAGATGCCCGAGGCGCTGGACTCGGTGCTGGTCGGCGACCAGACCGCGTACGAGATCCGCTGGGTACGCGACCCGTGAGCACACTGCTCGAGGCCGTCGAGCTGCGCGTCAGCGTGCCGGGCCGGGTGCTGGTCGACGGCTTCGGCTGCGGCGTGCGCGCCGGCGAGTTCGTCGCGGTGCTCGGCGGCAATGGCACGGGCAAATCGCTGCTGATGCGCACGCTCGCGGGACTGCGCGCACCCGACGGCGGCCAGGTGCGCCTGCAATCGGCGGACATCGCCACGCTGCCGCGCCGCGGGATCGCCGTGAAGCTCGGCTTCCTGCCGCAGGATCCGGACGCCGCGCCGCAGGGCAACCTGTTCGATTCGGTGCTGCTCGGGCGTTACGCACATCTCGGTTTCTGGGAAATGAACGGCGCGGCCGAGGAAGATCGCGCGCGCCGGGCGCTGGCGGACGTCGGCCTGAGCGGTTTCGCCACGCGCGAGCTCGCGACGCTATCGGGCGGCGAACAGCGCCGCGCGGCGCTGGCACGCCTGCTGGTCCAGGCGCCATCGATCTACCTGCTCGATGAACCCACCAATCACCTGGATCCCGCCCAGCAGCTCGGGATACTCGAACACCTGCAGGGGCTGGCGCACGGCGGCGCCGCGGTGATCGCCAGCCTGCACGAACCGAATCTCGCGCTGCGCTTCGCCGACCGGGTGTGGCTGCTGTCCGGCGCCGGCGCGGTGACGGCGTTGAGCACCGACGAACTGCAAACCGGCCACCTGGCCAGCCTGTACGGCATCGACTATGCCGAGACGCGGCTCGGCGAGCAGCGTTTCATGGCGCCGGCGTCGGGGCCTCGCAGTCGTTGATCACGGCGATGCGCAGGGCCGCCGGCCGGAAATCGCCTTCGTAGCCATACCAGCGCGTCGCCACCTGCTCCAGGCGCTGGCGCCGCTCGGGAGCCTGCTCCCAGGCGATTTCCTGGATCCTGAGCACGCGGTCGAGCGGCGCGCCTTCGTTGCGCAGGTCGATGGCCCGCTGCGCCACCACGAGCTCGGCCTCGCAATGCGCGGGCGCCGCGGCCACGGCCGCTGCGGCCGGGGGGGGATCGTCGGGCTCGGGCGTCGTGTCTTCGTCGCCTTCGTCGTCGCCTCCGCCGTCGGATATTTCCCCGGCTTCAGGCCCGGGGGCCGCCACCGCCGCGGGCGGCGCTTTCGCAGCGCGCGCCTCCGCGAGCCGCTTGCTCGCGTTGTAGGCATATATCAATGCCGCCACACCGAGAATTCCGAAAACTCCCCAGCGCAGGAACACCGACATGTTTCATCTCCCGAAGAGGACCTGGTCCAACACGGGCTGGTGCATCGGGCCATTGCTCGCCAGCACGGTGGTGGTCGCGAGGCCCACGGGCGCGCCCGTGAGATCGGTGAAGCGGCCACCGGCCTCCTCCACGATCACGGTGAGCGCGGCGATGTCGAGGATGTTGACGTCCGACTCGATCACGACGTCGAGCGCACCGCGCGCCAGCAGGTGGTAGTGCACGAAATCACCGTAGCCACGGATGCGATTGACGCGGCCGATCAGCCCGCCGAAGTTCGCCCAGGCCGGCGAGCCCGCCAGCGTCTTGAGATTGCCCGCGGAGACGATGGCCGCGGGCAGCGTGTCGACCTTGCTGACATGAATGGGTTTGCCGTCGAGGAAGGCGCCGGCGCCGCGCGCCGCCCAGGCGAGTTCGCCATAGGCCGGCGCGCAGGACACGCCCAGCACGAATTTCCCGCCGCGCATCAGCGCGATCTGCGTGGAGAAAAACGGGCATTCGCGCACGAAGGACTTGGTGCCGTCGATGGGATCGACCAGCCAGATGCTCTCCGCATCCATCTGCGCCTTGCCGGTTTCCTCGCCGTAGAAACCGTACGAGGGAAAGCGCCGCGTGAGCAGCTCGCGGATCACCTCTTCGGAGCGCACGTCCGCTTCGGTCACGGGCGTCTTGTCGGCCTTGACCTCGATTTTGACATTACGCTGGTAGAAGCCACGGATGACCTCGGCGGCGGCACGGGCCGCGTCGAGGGCGGCCTCCAGTTCCGGCTGTAGCGATAGTTGGGCGGATGACATGGCGGGCGAAGCCTGCGGGAGCCGTGCCGAAGCTGTCAATTCGCGAACAATCCCGCTAGAGTTCGCGGGCCGCAAGGTTACGGGAAGCTGGTGAGCCACGACGTGGCAATTCCAGCACTGCCCCCGCAACGGTAATCGAACCCAAGCGCATCACTAGCCACTGAGCCCCGCGGCTCGGGAAGGCGATGCGTCGGAACGGAGACGTTCCAGTTCGAGAGTCCGGAGACCGGCCTTGCGGCTACGTTCCCTGGTGCGGTGGGCACAGGAAAAAGGCCGAGAGCCTTTCCCCCCACGCACTCCGGGTGTCATCCGCTGCAAGCCATGCGGGAGTGCATGGAAGGGTCTGGACATGTTCACGCAAAGATATTCATCACGCATCGCGTTCGCGGTGGCCGCCGCCTGCGCCAGCCTGCCGGCCATGGCGCAGGACGAGCTCGAGGAAACCATCGTCACCGCCACGCGCACGCCGGTGGCGCTCGACGCCGTCGATGCGCCGGTCATCGTCATCACGCGCCAGGACATCGAACGCTCGCTGGCGTCCGACGTCAGTGAAATCCTGCAGGGGCACGCCGGTCTCGAAATCGCGCGCAACGGCGGGCCGGGACAGACCACCACGCTGTTCATGCGCGGCACCGACAGCAATCACACGGTGGTGCTCATCGACGGCGTGCGCATCAACCCCGGCACCATCGGCGGCGCCGCGCTGCAGAACATCGCGCCCGAGTCCATCGAGCGCATCGAGATCGTCAAGGGCCCGCGTTCCTCGCTGTATGGCACCGACGCCATCGGCGGCGTGGTGCAGGTGTTCACGCGCGGCGCCCGGGCGGCTGACGACAAGAGCAGCTTCAGCGCCGGCGCGACTTTCGGCAGCCTCGACACGCAGCAGGTTTTCGGAGATGCCGCCTTCGCGCTGACCGACGACCTGCGCTTCGGCGTGGGCGGCGGTTATGCCGAGAGTGCCGGCATGCCGGTGTTCGTCGACGATGACAGCGACCGCGGCTGGCGCAATGTCACCGGGCGGCTGAACGCGGAATACGACGCCGGCGAAACGCTCACCCTGCGCGCGCGCGGCTTCCTCGCCAACGGGCGCACGGAGTATTCCACGCAGACTTTCTCGGATCCGCCGTACGCCGACGTCTCGCAGGATTTCGAGAACAGCGTGTATTCCTTCGAGACCGACTACCACGGCGCCAGCGGCCTCGCGGTGCGCGGCACCGTGAGCCGGATGCACGATCTCATCGACCAGCACCAGCCGAATTTCGGCAACTCGGCCGGGAACCCGCTCGACTTCGCGCATACGCGCCGCACGAACTTCGACCTGCAGGTCGACCTGCCGGAGCTCGGCGAACACGCCCTGAGCGTCGGCGCGCAATACAGCGACGAGAACACCGATGCCTGGTCCTTTGGCATCGGCTTCGACAGGAACACTTACGTGACCCAGGGCTTCGTGCAGGACCAGTTCGCGCTGGGCCGTGTCACCTCGCGGCTGGCGGTGGGTTTCGTGGACCACTCGACCTTCGGCAGCGAAGTCACCTGGAACGCGGAATTCGGCACCTCTTTCGGCACGGGAACCCGCGTCGCCCTGTCGGGCGGCAAGGCCTTCCGCGCGCCCGATGCCACGGACCGCTTCGGCTTCGGCGGCAATCCCGACCTGCTGCCGGAAGTCTCGGAGCAGTTCGAGATCTCCGTGCGCCAGAAGCTCGGCCAGCACCACGAGCTCAGCCTCGCCGCCTTCGACAACCAGATCGACGATCTCATCAACTTCGTGATCGTCGACTTCGACACTTTCGAAGGCCAGAACCAGAACATCGACCGTGCGCGCATCCAGGGTGTCGAGCTGGGATACCGCTTCGCGGCCCAGGGCTGGCAGGCGCGCGCCGAGCTCACGCTGCAGGATCCGCGCGACGAGACCACCGACGAGCGGCTGCTGCGCCGCTCGCGCGAATCGCTGATGCTCGCCGTGAATCGCGACATCGGCAGGCTCGACCTGGGCGTGGACGTCGCGGCCTACGGCAATCGCAAGGACATCGGCTTCCCGTCCAGCGTGACGCTGGATTCCTACGCGCTGCTCAATGCCACGGCGCGGTATCGCGTCACTCCCGCGTTCACCGTGCAGGGGCGGATCGAGAATGCGCTCGACGAGGATTACACGCTGGCCCAGGGATATCGCACCGAGGGCCGCGCGTACACCATAGGAGTACGCTACAGCTTCGAATGAGCCGCCCCGTCGGGCGGGGGAGACCGGTATGGGCAATCGCTTGAGCAGGATCTACACGCGCACGGGCGATGACGGCACCACCGGTCTCGGCGATGGGCACCGGGTGCGCAAGGATGACGCGCGCGTGGAGGCCTATGGCACCGTGGACGAGGCCAACAGCGCCATCGGCGTGGTGCTCGCGGTCCCCGGCCTGCCGGCCGACGTGGCGCGCTGCCTCACCGAGATACAGCACGACCTGTTCGACCTCGGCGGCGAGTTGTGCATCCCGGGCATGCAGGTCATCAAGGCCGAGCGCATCGCGGAGCTGGAGCAAGTGCTGGACCGCTTCAACGAACCGCTGCCCGCGCTCAAGGACTTCATCCTGCCCGGCGGTGGCCCGGCCACCGCCGCCTGCCACCTGGCGCGCACCATCGTGCGGCGCGCCGAGCGGCGCGTGTGGACCCTGTCGGCGGCCGAGTCGGTGAACGTGGAAGTGCCGCGGTATCTCAACCGCCTGTCGGACCTGCTGTTCGTGATCGCGCGCGTGCTCGCGCGGCACGAACACGGCAGCGAAGTCCTGTGGCGCCACGACCGCGGCCGTTGAGATGGGGACAGATTCATTTGTACCCGATTTCAATCGGGTACAAATGAATCTGTCCCCAATTGCGACCAGTCGAAGAAGGGGCCGGGGTCGGTTTTGCGGCCGGGCGCGACGTCGGAGTGCCCGACGATGCGCTCGCGCGTGATCCGCGGGTAGGCCTCTAACAACATCGGCAGCAACTCGCGCAGGCGGGCGTACTGCGCGGCCTCGTAGGGGATCTCGTCCGTGCCCTCGCACTCGATGCCGATGGAGTAGTCGTTGCAGGCCTCGCGCCCCTGCCACGCCGACTTTCCCGCATGCCAGGCGCGCTGGTTGAACGACACGAACTGCACCACCTCGCCGTCGCGGCGGATCAGCAGGTGCGCCGACACCCGCAGGCGGGCGCGCTCGTGGAATTCCTCGTGCGCGTCGGCCGGCAGGTTGCCGGTGAACAGGCGCGCGATCCAGGGCCCGCCGAACTCTCCCGGCGGCAGGCTGATGCCGTGCAGGACGAGCAAGTCGGGCACGACGCCCGGGGGCCGCTCATCGAAGAACGGCGACAGCACCTGTTTGACGCCGGCCATCAAGCCGGTATTCACATCGACGCGCATGCCTGACCTCGCGTCCATCTTGCCATAGCGCATGCCACAATAACCGCCGGCCAACCGCAGGCACGGGAAATGACCGACGGCAATTCCAGCTGGGTGACACGCGACCTCGCGCACGTGTGGCATCCCTGCACGCAGATGAAGGATCACGAATCCGTGCCGATGATCCCGCTGCGCGCGGGTTCCGGCGTGTGGCTCGAGGACTTCGCCGGCAAGCGTTACCTCGACGGCATCAGCTCCTGGTGGGTGAACCTGTTCGGACACGCCAACCCGCGCATCAGCACCGCGGTGCGCGAGCAGCTCGAAAGGCTCGAACACGCCATCTTCGCCGGCTTCACGCACGAACCCGCGGTGAAACTGGCGGAAGAACTCACGCGCATCGCGCCCGCCGGCCTCAACCGCTGCTTCTTCGCCGACAATGGCTCGGCGGCCATCGAAGTCGCGGTGAAAATGAGCTTCCACTTCTGGCGCAACAGCGGCAAGACGCGCAAGACGCGTTTCATCACGCTGGCCAACAGCTACCACGGCGAAACCCTGGGCGCCCTCGCGGTGGGGAACGTCGAGCTGTACAAGTCCATCTACCGGCCGCTTCTGATGGATGTCATCACGGTGCCCTCGCCAGATGCCTTCATGCGCGAGCCGGGCGTCTCGCCGGCGGAGCACGCCGAACGCATGTTCGCGCACCTGGACCAGGCGCTGGCGCAGCACCACGAGGAAGTCGCGGCAGTGATCGTCGAGCCGCTGGTGCAGTGCGCGGGCAACATGCGCATGTACGATCCGGTCTATCTCCAGCTGCTGCGCCGCGCCTGCGACAAGCACGGCGTACATCTCATCGCCGACGAGATCGCGGTGGGCTTCGGCCGCACCGGCACGCTGTTCGCCTGCGAACAGGCCGGCATCCGGCCTGACTACCTGTGCCTGTCGAAGGGGCTCACGGGCGGCTACCTGCCGCTGTCGGTGGTGCTCACCACCGACGGGGTCTACGACGCCTTCTACGACGAATACACCAGGCTCAACGCCTTCCTGCACTCGCACAGCTACACCGGCAATCCACTGGCCTGCGCGGCCGCGAACGCGACCCTGCAGATATTCCGCGAGGAGCGCGTGCTGGAGCGCAACACGCACACCGGGGCGCACATGGCAGCGAGCGTGGAACACCTGCGCGATCATCCCAACGTGGCCGAGATCCGCCGGCGCGGCATGATCCTGGCAATCGAGCTCGTGAAAGACCGGGCGTCGAAGCAGGCGTTTCCGTGGGAAGAAAGGCGTGGGCTGCGCATCTATCGCCACGCGCTGGAACGCGGCGTGTTGCTGCGCCCGCTGGGCACGACGATCTATTTCATGCCGCCCTACGTGATCGAGTCCGACGAAATCGACCTGATGGCGCGCGTGGCCACCGAAGGCGTCGACATCGCATGCGCCTGACCCGCATCCACGTGCCTGGCGAGCTCGCGGCCGGCAGCGAGATCACGCTGCCCGCGCAGGCCGCCGAACACCTGACGCGCGTGCTGCGTCTCGAAGCGGGCGCGCCGCTCACCGTGTTCAATGGCCGCGGCGGTGAGTACTCCGCGGTGCTGGCGACCCGGAAAGGCAAGACGGTCACGGCGCGGCTGGGAAACCACGATGCCATCGACCGCGAGTCACCGCTGGACATCACGCTGCTGCAGGGCGTGGCGCGCGGTGAGCGCATGGACCTCATCGTGCAGAAGGCCACCGAACTCGGCGTCACCCGCATCGTGCCGGTGCTGGCGGAGCGCACGGTGGTGAAGGTCGACGCGAAGCAGCGTGAACGCAAACTCGTACACTGGCAGTCGGTCGCGATCTCCGCCTGCGAGCAATGCGGGCGCAACCGCGTGCCCGAGGTGGGGGCGCCGGTCGGGCTCGGCGATGCCATGGCCGCCCTGCCCGCGGGCGGCCTGCGCTGCCTGCTCGCGGCCGATGGCGAAGATTCGCTGGCAACCGCGGCTTATGGCGCCAATGCCGCCGTGGTGTTGCTCATCGGCCCCGAAGGCGGCCTGGCCGAGAACGAGCGGCGCTTGGCGGGAGTCCATGGCTTTCGCGCCCACCGGCTCGGGCCGCGCATCCTGCGCACGGAAACCGCGGGGCTCGCCGCACTCGCCGTCCTGCAAGCCATCCAGGGAGATCTCGGCCCATGTAGACCCTGACCCCGTCGCGAGTTGGACGCGTCGCCACCCACGCTCTTCTCTTCCCACCCCATGGGCCGACACCCC
>DASUGK010000159.1:0-7418 GCA_036274075.1 Steroidobacteraceae bacterium
TCGGCCTCCTCGTGGCCGAAGAGCTCGTGCGCATGCGTCTGGATCAGGTGCGACAGGTGCGTGGCGATCACCGTGGCCGCGTCGACCACCGTGTATCCCAGCGACTGCGCGTGTTCGCGCAACGAGGGCTCGATCCACACCGCTTCCATGCCGAAGGCCGGATCGCGCGTGCTGATGCCGTTCAGCGGGCCGAACACGCGGCCCGGGTTGATGGCGAGCTCACGGTCCGGGTGCACCACGCTCTCACCGATCGACACGCCGGCCAGGCGGATGCGATAGCTGTTGGGACCCAGTTCCAGGTTGTCGCGGATGTGCACCGGCTGCACCAGGAAACCGAGCTCCTGGGTGAGCTTGCGGCGGATGCCGCGGATGCGCGCGAGCAGGTCGCCGCCCTTGGTGCGATCCACCAGCGGCACCAGGCGGTAGCCGACTTCGAGCCCGACCACGTCCACCGGGCGCACGTCATCCCAGGACAGTTCCTGGTTCTCCGGCGCGGGCGCGGCGGGCGCCGGATCGGGAACGGCTTCCTCGATCACCGGCTTGTCGTGTTCCTTCTTGAGCCGCCACGCGCCCCACCCCGCCAGTCCCGCCATGGCGAGGAACACGAGGTTGGGCATGCCGGGGATGAGTCCCATCACGCCGAGCACGCTGGCCGCGACGCCGAGCGCCTTGGGCTGGCCGAACAACTGCTTGCCCAGTTCCTTGCCCACGTCCTGCTCGCGCGTGACGCGCGTGACGATGATGGCGACCGCCACCGACAGCAGCAGTCCCGGGATCTGCGCCACCAGGCCGTCGCCGATGGTGAGCAGCGCGTAGGTCTTGCCTGCCTCGCTCATCGGCAGGTCGTGCATGGTCGTGCCGATGACCAGGCCGCCGATGATGTTGATGACCATGATGAGGATGCCGGCGATGGCGTCGCCGCGCACGAACTTGCTGGCACCATCCATGGAGCCGTAGAAATCAGACTCGGCGCGCACCTCGGTGCGGCGCTCGCGCGCCTGTTCCTGCGTGATGATGCCGGCGTTGAGATCGGCGTCGATGGCCATCTGCTTGCCGGGCATGGCGTCCAACGCGAAGCGCGCGCTCACCTCCGAGACGCGGCCCGCGCCCTTGGTCACCACCACGAAGTTGATGATGGTGAGGATGATGAACACCACGGCACCGACAGCGTAGTTGCCGCCGATCACGAACTCGCCGAAGGCGGCGATCACCTTGCCGGCCGCGTGTGAACCTTCGTGGCCGTGCATGAGCACGACGCGCGTCGAGGCCACGTTGAGCGCCAGGCGCAGCAGGGTCACGAGCAGCAGCACGGTAGGGAAGATCGCGAATTCCAGCGGCCGCTTCACCTGGAACACGGCCATCACGATGACCAGTGACAGCGCGATGTTGAACGTGAACAGCACGTCCAGCATCAGCGGCGGCAGCGGCAGGATCATCATCGCGAGGATGGAGAGCAGCCCCAGCGGCACGCCGATGCCGAGCTTCATCAATGCGGAGAAACCGGAGTTTTCGTTGCCCTGTGCCATGACTTATTGGATGGTCGGCGGTGGAGGCGGAGCGGCGCCGCGTTCACGCGCTGCGCGCAGCTGGTAGACGTAGGTGAGCACCTGCGCCACGGTGACGTACAACGCGGCCGGCACTTCGCGGCCGATCTCCACGCTCTTGTGGAGCGCGCGCGCCAGCGGCGGAGCCTCGACGATCGGCACGCCATGCTCGGTGGCGATCTCGCGGATCTTCAGCGCCAGCAGCTCGGTGCCCTTGGCGACGACGACGGGCGCGCGGTGCTTCTTCTCGTCGTAGCGCAGCGCCACGGCGAAATGCGTCGGGTTGGTGACGATGACGTCGGCCGTGGGCACGTCCTGCAGCATGCGGCCGCGCGCCAGCGCACGCTGCACTTCGCGGATGCGGCCGCGGGTCTCGGGCGAGCCTTCGCTCTCCTTGTATTCCTCTTTCACTTCCTCGCGCGTCATGCGCAGCTCGCGCGCGTGCTGCCAGAGCTGGTACGGCACGTCCACCGCGGCGATGACCGCGAGGCCGCAGGCCAACACCAGCAGTGAATACCCGGCCAGGGATCCGGCGTGCCCGATGGCCTGCTGCAGCGGTTCGGACGTGAGGCCCATGAGCTGCGGCGTCAGTCCCTTCAGCAGCACCCAGGCGATGACGCCGATGACACCGACCTTGGCGAGGCCTTTTCCGAGTTCAACCAACCCGCGCGACGACCACATGCGGCCGAAGCCGGTCATGGGATTGAGCCGCGAGAACTGCGGCACCAGCGCCTGGCCCGAGAAATTCCAGCCGCCGATGGCGATGGGTGCCGCCAGCGCCGCCACGAGGGTGGCGCCGAGCAGCGGCAGGAGGATCCACAACGCGCGGGCACCGGTGGCGCTCAGCGTCGGCCAGATCATGCCCTCGGACATGGCCGCGGCGGGGGACAGGCTCAGCGAGTCGTGCATGAGATCGGCGAACTGGCCGACCGCGATGCGCCCCAGCAAGTAGATAGCCGCCGAGCCCGCGATGCACACCGCGGCGATGGACAGTTCGCTCGAGCGCGGGACCTGGCCTTTCTTGCGCGCGTCCTGGAGACGCTTCGGTGTTGCTTTTTCAGTGCGTTCTGCGGCGCTCTCTGCCATGGCGGTCTCCTACATCCCGCTCAGGGCGCGCACGAACTCGAAGCCCTGCGCGATGAGTTGCGTCACCCCCTGCTGCAAGGGACCGATGCCGGTGAGCACGATGAGCAATCCGACCACCAGCGAGATCGGGAAGCCGACGGCGAACAGGTTCAGGGTCGGGGCCGCGCGGCTCATCACGCCGAACGCCAGGTTGACGATGAGCAGCGCGGTCACGCCCGGCAACGCGATGGCAATGGCGCCCGCGAACAGCTGGCCGCCCCAGAGCACCAGGTTCCACAGGCCTTCGCGGCCGAAGCCTTCGGTGCCGATGGGCATGGTGGTGAAGCCGTGCACCAGCACCTCGAGCAGCGCCAGATGGCCGCCGAGCGCGAGGAAGGTGAGCGTGGCCAGGATGATGTAGAGCTGGCCGAGCGCCGCGGTGCTCGAGCCGCGCAGCGGATCGACGTTGAAGGCGAACGACAGGCCCATGCTGTTGGCCAGCAACTGGCCAGCGAGGCCGAGGGCGTCGAACACCACCTGCATCGCGAAACCCAGCGCCACGCCGATGAGCAGCTGCTGCGCCACCACCACGAAGCCCTGCGCCGAGAACGGCGCGATGCCCGTGGCCGGCGTGAGCGGTGCCACCAGCGCGGTCAGCGCCACGGCCAGCAGCACGCGCATGCGCACGGGCACGAACCGCGCGCCGAACATCGGCGCCACCATGAGGCAGGCGCCGATGCGCGCGAACGGGAAGAATCCCTGCGCCACGTACGCCTCGAGCTGACCGGTGGTGAGCGCAATGGCCATCGTGCGCCCTACCCGATCATCCCGGGAATGCTTTCGATGAGGCCGCGCGCGTATTCGACCAGCGTGCGCAGCATCCACGGGCCGCTGATGGCCAGTACGGCCGCCATCGCCAGCAGCTTCGGGATGAACGACAGCGTCATCTCGTTGATCTGCGTCGCGGCCTGGAAGATGCCGACGATGAGGCCCACCGCCAGCGCGGTCAGCAACAGCGGCGCCGCCAGCAGCAGCGTGACTTCGAGGGCGTGGCGGCCGACGGTGACGACGGTTTCGGGGCTCATCGGAAGACGCCCTATCTGAAGAAACTTTGGGCGAGTGTGCCCATGACCAAGGCCCAGCCGTCGATGAGCACGAACAACATGATCTTGAACGGCAGCGAGATCAGCACCGGCGACAACATCATCATGCCCATGGACATGAGCACGCTCGCGACCACGAGGTCGATGATCACGAAGGGAATGAACAGCAGGAAGCCGATCTGGAACGCGGTCTTGAGCTCGCTGGTCATGAAGGCGGGCACCAGGATGCTGAGCGGCACGTCCTCGGGCTTCTCGAAACCCCTGCCGCCGGAGATGCGCACGAATGTGGCGATGTCCGACTCGCGCGTCTGCTCGAGCATGAAGCCCTTGAGCGGGACGACGGCGCGTTCCAGCGCGACGTTGGCCTCGATGGTGCCGTCGAGGTAAGGCTGGGCGGCTTCGGTGTTGATCTTGGTCACCACCGGCGCCATCACGAACAGCGTGAGGAACAGCGCGAGGCCCACCAGCACCTGGTTGGGCGGCGTCTGGCCGGCGCCGATGGCCTGGCGCAGGATGGCCAGCACGATCACGATGCGCGTGAACGCCGTCATCATGAGCAGGATGGCGGGCAGCAGCGTCAGCACCGTCATCAGGATCAGGACCTGCAGCGTCAGCGAGTAGGTCTGTCCGCCGCCCGGGTTGGTCGTGACGGTGACGGCCGGCAGGCCGGTGGCCGCGGCCTGCGCCATGAGGGGCGCAAACATCGCGGCGAGGGCCAGGCAGGCGCGCTTGAAGAAGCCCCGCTTCATTTGCCAAGGCTCCGCAGCAGCATGTCCTTGAAATTCGGCAGCGCGGGTTTGCCGGACACCGGCGCCGGCGGCGCCTCGGTGTTGGATCCCGGCGGAAAGACGTGCAGCGTGTTCACCGAGCCGCTCGCGACGCCCACCAGGATGTCGGTGTCGCCGACGCGCACCAGCAGGCAGCGCTCCTTCGGTCCCACGGCACGCTCGGACAGCACCTGGATGCGGTCGTGGCCACCGATTCCGAAGCGGCGCATGCGCTTGAGGCCCCAGGCCAGCAGCACGATGACGCCGACGATGAGCAGCAGCGCCAGCGTCACGTCGAGCGTGCCGCCCGCGGCCGTGCCGTGCGAGGCCGTCTCGGGCGCGGCAAACAACGTGGGATCGGACATCCGGGCTTACTTCAGCTTGCGGATGCGTTCGGCGGGGCTCACGACGTCGGTGATGCGGATGCCGAACTTCTCGTTCACCACCACCACTTCGCCGTGCGCGACCAGCGTGCCGTTCACGAACACGTCGAGCGGCTCGCCCGCGGCGCGGTCCAGTTCCACCACCGAGCCCTGGTTGAGCTGCAGCAGGTTGCGGATCGGGATGCGCGTGCGGCCGACTTCCATCGACAGCGTGACGGGCACGTCGAGAATCACCTCGAGGTTGACGTCGCTCGCGGCGTCGTCGGTCATTTGCGGCGCGACCGCCGCTTCAGTCTTGGGGGCCATCTGCTATTTCCTCTCGCTAGGCCGGCGCAGCAGCGCCGGATCCATGGGGTTGTTGCCGGGCCGGCGGATCCGGCTCTCGTAGCGCACGCATTGCTGGCCGCGCGACACGCCGAAGGCGCCGCGGAACAGCGGCACGCCTTCCGCGAGCACCGTGGCCTTGCCGGCGAAATCGCAGGGCAACACGTCGCCGGGCTTCAGGTGCACGAGCTGCGACAGCGCGATGCTGCCGTTGCCGAGCACGGTGGTGAGTTCCACCTCGGCGTCCTGCAGGCAATCCTTGAGGGAGGCCAGCCAGCGCTCGTCCTGCTCGGCGCGGTCCGATTGCACGCCGGAATCGAGCACTTCGCGCAGCGGCTCGATCATCGAGTACGGCAGCACGATGTGCAGCGAGCCGCCGCCGCCTTCCAGTTCGATCTGGAACGGGCACACCACCACCACCTCGGAGGGCGTGACGATGCCGGCGAAATTCGGGTTGATCTCGGAGTTGAGGTATTCGACGTCGATGTTGGCGATCGGCGTCCAGGCTTCCTTCATGTCGGCGAAGGCGCTGCGCAGGAACATGTGGATCACGCGCATCTCGGTGGCGCTGAACTCGCGGCCCTCGATCTTGGCGTGGCGGCCGATGCCGCCGAAGAAATTGTCGACGATGGCGAACACCAGCTTCGGGTCGAGCACGAACAGCGCCGTGCCGCGCAGCGGGCTGATCTTCACCAGGTTCAGGTTGATGGGCAGCACCAGCGAATGGGTGTATTCGCTGAACTTCTTCATGCTCACCTGCCCGACCGCGAGCTCCACGGTCTTGCGCAGCAGGTTGTACAGGCTCACGCGCGTCTGGCGCGCGAAACGCTCGTTGACCATCTCGAGCGTCGGCATGCGGCCGCGCACGATGCGCATTTCGCGGCTGAAGTCGTAGAGCCGCGTTTCGCCGGGCGCCATCTCCGGTTCGGTGCTGACGGCGCCGGCGTCGACGCCGTTCAACAGCGCGTCGATTTCGTCCTGGTTGAGTACTTCCTGGCCGCTCATCTTCCACCTACTGCATGACGAACGCGGTGAAATACAGGGCTTCGACCTTCTTCGGGTCGCCGCCCATTTCCTTGACGATGGTGCGGATGGCCTCGAGGCAGCGCGTGCGCAGCGCCTCCTTGCCTTCCGCGGTCGACACCGAGGCGTAATTCTGGTTGCCGAGGATCATCAGCAGGTCGTTGCGCACGCGCGGGTCGTTGTCCTTGACCAGCGTTTCGATGGCGGGCTCGCGCGTCATCACGCCGATGGTGACCTGCAGGAAGCGCACCATGGATTCGGCTTCGAAGTTCACGACGAATGGCGGATCGAGCGTGATGTAGCGCGGCGGGAGCTGGGCTTCGACCTTGTCCTTCGCGGCGTCGCCCTTGGCGCCCATGAATTTCCAGGCCGCGAATCCGCCGCCGCCGAGCACCAGCAGCAGCACCAGGCCGATGATCAGGCCCTTGCTGCCACCCTTGGCAGGAGCCTCGCCTTCGACGCCGTCTTCCATCTCATCCGCACTTGTCGCCATGCAACCATCCTTCGCAACGAACCGTTCGATCGAGGGATGTGGTGCAACGCGCGTGCCACGGCCGAAGCGTGAGACGCATCACGAAACCCGGCGCCCCCGCGCCGGTTTTTTGGCGGTGAGAAGTGGAAATGGGGACATTCCTCGTTTCCTAGCAAACGGGGACAGACCTAGACCGAGCGATAGCTGCGGCGCGCAGTGCAAGGCACAGGTCTGTCCCCGTTTGCTAGGAAACGAGGAATGTCCCCATTTATGCGTACAGGTCTAGGAGGCTGGTGAGGTGGACGGGGCGCGCGGTGCGCGTTTCGACTTCCGGCTCGACGGCCTGGTTCGTGGCGGCCGGCGCATCCTGGCGCGCCTGTCGGGCAAACCCTTGCGAGACGCTCGCATCCATGAGGTTGAAGCCCTGGGCGGCGAGCATTTCTCGCAGGCGCGGCAGCGAGGCTTCGATGAGCGCGCGGGTTTCGGAATGCGCGGCGCCGAAGTGCACGCTGGCCTGGCCGTCCTTCACCGTGACGTTCACGTCCATGGGGCCGAGGTCGACGGGAGTCAGTTGCAGCGAGGCCGTGGATTCGCCGCCGCGCACCATGAGCGAGACGCGCGTCGCGAAATCGTCGGTCCAGCGCGGATCGCGCACGGGCGTCGAAATGACCTGCGACTCGGCCGCCGGCGAGGCCTGGCGCACGCCCTGCGTCATCCATTCGGCGGCCCGCAGCGCC